>DATMRE010000212.1:0-19624 GCA_035566475.1 Verrucomicrobiia bacterium
CCAACATGATATCGAGAAATTGTATGCCTTCAGCCAGGACTTGCTCGAATCCGGCAACGTCATCCAGCTTCTGAACCGGATCCCCGCGCAGATTGTCGATACATTTGAAGTGGGTGCAGCGGCGCTCTTCCTCGCCGACAAACAGAAGGTGTACCGGTCCGGCCCGGTGATCCCGCAGCTCGATACCGAGACTCTCAAGGCCATCATGGCGCGTGAGGAGCCCGTAATCGATGTTCCGAACAGCGTCTGCTTTGTTCCCGTACGCCTGGGTGTGCGCCCGATCGGCAGCCTGGGCCTTTCAGGCACATTACTCTCGCGGCAGACGCTTGAGGCCATTGGGACGCTCCTCGCTATCGCCATGGAACACGCGCGCGCGGTCGAACAGCTCGGACAGACCGAAGCGGCCCGCCAGGGAGAGCAGTTGCGAACCGCATTGCTCGACGCGGTGACACATGCGTTGCGGACACCGCTCACCTCGATAAAGGCCTCGGTGACAAATCTGCTCTCCAACACGGACCTCGTCGAGAGCCAGAAACGCGAGCTTCTAACGATCATTAATGAAGAGACCGATCGTCTGAACCGGCTCGTCGGCGAAGCGGGCGAAATGGCACGTCTTGACGCCGGTGAAGTCGAGTTGGAATTCGCGCCGCGTCCGATCGAGGACGTCATCGCCGCGGCCATCGGCCACTCGAAAGCCGCGCTCGGCTCCCGCGTTGTGAATGTGCGCGTCGCCGAGGGTCTTCCGCGCGTCCGCGTGGACCTCGAGCGGGCCCGTGAAGCCCTGGTCCATCTGCTGGAGAACGCCAATCGCTATTCGCCGCCCGATCAACCCGTCACCGTCACTGCCGAGGCGCAGGGCGATTTCGTGGTCACCAGCGTTTCCGACCGCGGCAATGGAATCGAGGATCCGGAGCAGGCCTTGATCTTCGAAAAATTCTACCGCGGCAGAGATCAGCGTTACGGCGTCGAGGGAACCGGGATGGGCCTGCCGATCGCCAAAGCAATCGCCGAAGCGCATGGCGGCTCGATCAGCCTGACCAGCCAGCGCGGGCATGGTTCGGTCTTTTCGTTCGCGCTGCCAGCAGATCACGGCCGCCCGGTGAGCCAATGACGTCCGCCACGATCCTGATCGTAGATGACGAGCCCCAGATCCGGCGCGTCTTGCGAACGACACTCGCATCACACGGCTACACCGTGATCGAAGCGCGAAGCGGCGACGAGGCGCTCGAGCAAATCCGCAGCGAGCATGTCGATTTGATCCTCCTCGACGTGAATATGCCGGGGCGCTCCGGGCTCGAGACCTGTCGCGAGATCCGAGCGACCAGTGATGTGCCGATCATCATGCTTACCGTTCGCAACACCGAGCGCGACAAGGTGCAGGCGCTCGATGCCGGAGCCGACGACTATGTCGTGAAGCCGTTCGGAGCCGAAGAACTCACCGCCCGAATTCGCGCCGCGCTGCGGCGCTCGAGCCCCGCCGAATCGGTACCTTCCTTCGTTTCCAATGAGCTGACGATCGACTTCGAAAAACGCGTAGTGACGCTCAAGGGGCAAGCCATCCGGCTGACCCCGAAGGAATTTGAACTCTTGCGTCACCTTGTCGCCAATCAAGGGAAGGCCCAGGGCCATCGGCGGCTGCTGCAAGCGGTGTGGGGACCCGATTATGGGGAAGAAACCGAGTACCTGCGCGTGTTCATCAACCAGTTGCGGAAGAAAATCGAGCCCGATCCGCGTCATCCGCGCTACATCCACACCGAGCCCTGGGTCGGTTATCGCTTCGAGCCCCTCCACGGGACGACCCGCGGACCTCGCCCTGAAAAATAATCATCCCCCGGCCGCCGCGGTGCATGGCGCCCAATGCCAGGGGATGCCTGGGCGGGTTCCGAGGCGGCCTGCCGGGATATCCCGGCCGCGGGACGAGCGCGGTCCGAACAACCGGCCGGAATCGGACCGTGCGGTTCGCCTCCGGTGAAGATTCTCGATTCCGCCCGGAGCGTGCCCACATCTAAATGATTGTGGGCCACAGAACTCGCGCAGGCATGGGCGGTGACCCGTGGCAGATCAACATCGAGTGGTCATCATCGGAGGCGGTTTTGGCGGCCTGAGCGCCGCGCTGAGGCTCAAGCGAACGCCCGTCCAGGTGACGCTCGTTGACCGCCGCAATTACCACCTGTTTCAGCCCTTGCTCTATCAGGTCGCCACCGGATCGCTCTCGCCTGCCAACATAGCCGAGCCCCTGCGAAACATCCTCAAGAAACAGAAGAACACGCGCGTGCTCCTGGCCGAGGCCACCCAGATTGACCCCGCCAATCGCCGTGTCATTCTGAGTGATGGCGCGATCGATTACGACACGCTCGTTGTCGCGACGGGGTCGAGTCATCAATATTTCGGCCACGACGAGTGGCAGAAGTTCGCGCCTGGCCTGAAGACGGTCGAGGACGCCACCGCCATGCGCCGCCGGATTCTTCTGGCCTTCGAAGCTGCCGAACGCGAGCCCGATCCCGCGAAGCGTCGCGCCTGGATGACGTTCGTGATTGTGGGCGGTGGGGCGACCGGAGCCGAACTCGCCGGAGCGCTCGGCGAAATTGCCAACGACACGCTGCGCCACAACTTCCGCGGCATCGATCCCACCCAGGCCTCGATCCTTCTCGTCGAAGGCGCCGAACGCGTGCTTCCGCCTTATCCCCCACGGCTATCGGAGGCCGCTCGCAGAATGCTGATCCATCTCGGCGTCACGATTCGCACCGGGGCCGTCGTGACCGACATCGAAGACCGCTCGGTCACGATTCGCGCAGGTGAGCGCTCGGAGAAAATTCCCACGCGCACGGTTTTGTGGGCGGCCGGGGTGCTCGGGTCTCCTCTCGGCCGCTGCCTTTTCGAACAGGCCGGAGCGCCGCTTGACAAAGCAGGGCGCGTCATCGTCGAACCAGATCTGAGTGTTCCCGGACATCCTGAGATTTTTGTGATCGGCGATCTTGCCAGTTACCTCCACCAGACGGGCCAGCCGCTCCCGGGCGTTGCGCAACCCGCCATCCAGGAGGGGAAATACGTCGCGGAGGTGATTGCACGCCGGCTGCGAGCGGACGAAACTCGCCCGTTTCACTACTTTGACAAAGGCAATATGGCGACGATCGGACGGGGCGCCGCAGTGGCCGATTTGCGTGGGCTCGAGGTCGCAGGCCTGCCAGCGTGGCTGCTATGGATCTTCATTCACCTGCTCTACATCGTGCAATTCCAGAACCGCCTGCTGATCATGCTGCAATGGGCCTGGCTATACATCAGCTTTGACCGCTCGGCCCGCCTGATCACGGGCGAGAACCCGCTTCCTCTTGATTTCTGAATCAAGCCGCGGCATGCCGGCGGGCTCGAAGCCGCCCGGAGCGAAGTGCTTTGAGGAACTCGCTGTGGTCGTGCTCGGTCTGATCTGCGTAGGCGGTGGCAAATTCCCCGATCGCCTCATCAAAGGCATCGCTCCTGCCTAGGTAACCGGCGATCCCCGCCGGGTCACCCGCCCGGCCATGCGCGCGCGCCAAGGCCCTTCCGCAGAGAACGGCATACTCCAACCATTCCTGCTTGCTCATTCGTTCCAGATCGATTTTCATTCTCATGTCGCGGAGTTGCCGGAAATAAAAGTCGTGCCCCTCGTCGTCCCGCGCCCAACCGAGAAACACATCGCTCGCCGACTGCAGTATGCGCTGGCCGGTGACGACCCGCTCGCCCTGGTTCTTGTACCGACTCTTACCCGCATACGGTTCGAGCACCGACGGGCGCGCCTGCTTGAACTGCAGAAACAGCGGATCTTCGGGACCGGCCATCAGCAGGGCGACCGCGCATCGCGTTCCGACGCTTCCGATCCCTACCACCTTCCGCGCCACGTCAACGATCCGATAGCGGTCCAGGATCACGCGCCGTTCTTCGGGAAGCGTGTGCCGATAGCGTTCGAACACCGCTTGCACGTATTTTCCGATCCCGGCGGTCGGACGCCTGTGATCGACGAGCGGAGGGTGATCGATGATCCGCCGTTGGCCGTTTTTGGCGCGTGTAATCTCCGGGTAGAGATGCTCCGCTGTTTCTAACTTCGCCTTGTCCTCAGCCTCCCTCCAGTGTTTCTTCGCCCGCCGGGTCTCCGCTTCGTCGACGAAAATCTCGGCGTCAAGGCAGGAGTACCAAACATCGAGCGCACGCATCTTGGCGTACTGGCGCATGCGCTCGCGATAGGATTTCGCGGCCATGCGCGCCGCATCCCCGCAGTGGCGCTCCTCGAGAGCCCTCTGGCGCCCGGCCAGTACGACGCTCGCGGCCAGCCGCTTCAGATCCCATTCCCAGGGGGCGGGGAGTGTTTCGTCGAAGTCATTGATGTCGAAGACCAGGCGCCGTTCGGGGCTTGCAAAGCCGCCAAAATTTGCGACGTGGCAATCGCCGCACGCTTGCACGCGTATTCCCGTTGCCGGCATCGTCCCTAGATCGGCGGCCATCAAAGCGGCCGCGCCCCGGAAAAAAGCGAAGGCCGACTGGCGCATCCGGCCATATCGAACCGGCAAGAGCCCGGGCAGTCTTCCCCGGTCCATGCTCCTGAGCAGTTCGACCGGATCCGGACGGTTCCCCGGGACGCTCCATCTGGCGTGGGATGCTCTCGGCACCCGGCCCCGCAGAGCCTTTCCTGCGGCGATTCGCTCCTCGAGGGTTGGACCAAGATTGTGCATTACTCGAGGAGCAGCCCTTCTGACACCCGAGCCCTCGTACTCACTTTCAATCCGGTCGTCTCCCTTTTCGTCCCCCGTCGCTGCCGGAATCGAGCCGCCGGGCCGGGGACGAGTTTCCGGCGGGCGCGAGATGAATTGTCCGCTTGAATCGGCCAAGGGGTCAAGCGACCGGAAGCGGTCGCAGTGTTTGTCACTCGCAGCTCGGAGGATCATCAAACGCTGCCGGGTGCCCGCAAGCACACGCCCGTCGATTCCACGATCTCGTCGATACGCACCTGCTCGATAGCGCCCGACGACTGGCCCAGCTTGCCGCGACCGGCACCGAACAGGACTACGCCGAGCGGACGCTCTCGCTCGGAGTTCACCACCGATCGAGCCGGGCGCCCGGAGAGCCGAGGGTTATGGGAATTTGACTTCGGGGAGTCGGGAGTGCTCCGCCTCGAATCTCGCAGTCGCGCCGCATCCCAGCATCGATCGAGGGGCCGCGAAGCCCGACCGTCAGAGCGGCCTGGGCCCGGAGGCGCGAATTGCTAGAGGGCCGAGAACATGTGAAAACTGATCATGCCGAGCGCGACGCCGATCGCCGACCCGGCGAGCACGTCACTGAGGAAATGCATTCCCAGGATGATACGCGATGCAGCAATCAGGGAGGCTGCGGCGAGCAGGCAGACTTGGAGCTCCGGATAGAAGAGCCCGAGCGAGACCGCCACTGCGAATGCCGTGATCGAATGGCCCGATGGAAACGAGTATTTGTCCGGAGGAAGAATCGCCGCCCAGCAGTGCGGCTCGATATCGCAGGGCCTCTTCCGGCGGCTCGCGCGCTTGAGCGCCCGGAACAGGCAGATTCCGGTAGCCGCGGCAGCGGCGCCCGCGGCGATGGCCAGCAAGCGGTGCTCTCCGCCGTAAAGAAGAAGAATGAGACCGAGCGCGTACCAAAGCCACCCGTCTCCCCCGCGTGATGAAATGATCATCAGGATGCGAAACCACCGGGGGGCGCGCCAGCGATGCACGCGCCGCATCAACCGGTGGTCGTTCGATTGAATCTGGTTCCAGACCGCTTTCGTTACCGTCATACCCATTCCTCGGCCGCCGGTTGCGGCACGCTGATCCAGCGGGGATGTCTCCGGGCCTCGGGCTTGTCGAAGATCCGCGCCGCCCAGTCGCGGCAAAACGCGCGCTCGTCGCGATAATTCAGGTAGGTAATCGCCGGCAGGAGCACGGCGAGCGGCGCAAGAAGCGCGGTCCAATGCTTCTCGCGCATCATTTCGAAGGCGATCAAAAAGACGTCGCGGGTTAGTTTCGTGAAATGGCCGGACTCACCTGCCACCCGACCCATTCCGTTCCGCAGCCCCGCAAAAAAATCCTCTTTGTCACGCGCGCCGCGAACTTCCGTGTAAGCTGTTCCGACCGATGGCAGAGCATGGGCATCGCTTCCGCCGATCGCGATCTTCTGCCACCGTGTCGCGAGAGCCGCAGCATGACCATTCGCCTGTTCGAGCATGTGGCTATTGCGCGTTTCGATCGCCGGAAAGTATCTCCGGAACCACAGGAAGTCGTCGGGATCGCGCCGGCCGGTGACGCTTGAGAACACATGGTTGATGCTGAAGAACAGGCGCCGCTCGGTGAGATACATGACGAGCGAGACCAGGTCATTCCGCCGCCGCTGGAGCTGAGCGTGCTGACGCTCATGGAAGTCGTACACGCCAACGTGGACCTCGGTCCCGCTGGGCATACGGCAGGTGACCTCCTCGCTCAGAAAGAAATCCCGATGCCCCCGGAGCTTCTCGGCACCCTCGATTGAATCGTGATCGGTGAGCGTGAACAGACTCATGCCGCGCCGCCCGAGCTCGGCATAGACGTCTCGAGGATCGCTGTAGCTTTCACGGCAGAAATGGCGAGCAACAGCCGGCGTGGTGCAGGCGCCGGAAAAGTACGTGTGGACATGCATGTCGCACTTCACGATTTCCACAGTAAATGCACAGCATTACTCACAGATGACTCTTGCACTAAAGTTCTGAAAACAAAGGAATTTTATCATTTCGGCACAAAATTAATCTTTTTAACACTCCTGTAGCAATCTGCGGCCCTCCAAGTGCCAGAATGCCGGGCGAATGGGACGCATCGAATTCGGCTTCTTCGACGCTGGCGGTGGCCACCGGGCCGCTGCCACAGCCCTCGAAATGGCCATCCGGGCGCAGAAACGCTCCTGGCGAGTCGAGCTTACGAACCTGCAAGAACTGCTCGATACGCTCGACATACTCAAGAAATATGCGGGTATACGCATACAGGACTTCTACAATTCCATGCTGCGCACCGGCTGGACTCTCGGTAGCGCGCAGCTGATGAAGGTGTTGCAGCTCGCAATCCTCCTCTACCACCGGCCCACGGTCCGGATGCTCGAAGCGCACTGGCGGGCGACCGATCCGGACATGCTGGTTTCGTTTGTCCCGCACTTCAATCGCGCGCTCGGGGAGAGTTTTTCCCGCGCATTTCCAGGCCGCCCGTTCGTAACGGTACTCACAGACATCGCCGATTACCCGCCGCACTTCTGGATCGAGCGCCAATCGCAATTCTTCATCTGCGGATCGGATCGGGCCGTTGCCCAGGCACGCTCGATGGGCCACCCGGAGGATCGCATCTTTCGAGCCTCCGGCATGATCCTGCATCCGCGATTCTATGATCCTCCGGTCGAGGATCGAGTGGCCGAACGCTCTCGGCTGGGACTGCGGCCCGATCTGCCAACCGGCCTGGTGCTATTCGGCGGCCACGGCTCGCAGGCCATGCTCGAAATCGCCGAACGTCTGGACCGATCGGCCCTCGAGCTTCAGTTGATCTTCGTTTGCGGGCGAAATGATAAACTTGTGAACGCTCTGCGCGCGCAGAAGTCGCGCCTGCCGCGCTTCGTCGAGGGGTTCACGGACCGGGTGAACTACTACATGCAGCTGGCTGATTTTTTCATCGGCAAGCCAGGTCCCGGAAGCGTGAGCGAAGCCCTGGCCATGCGGCTTCCGGTGATCGTCGAATGCAACATCTGGACTCTCCCACAGGAGCGCTACAACGCCGATTGGATACTCGAGAGGGAAGTCGGCGCGGTGCTGCGGAGCTTTGAAAAGATCGACCGGGCGGTCGCGCAATTGATCGAGCCTGCCACGCTGGCCCGCTATCGCGCAAACGCCGCTGCTCTCAACAATCGCGCCGTCTTTGAGATCCCTGATATGCTCGAGAGAATCTTCGAGCAATCGCGGGCCGTGGCGACCGGAAGGCAGAGCGCGCTGCTCGAGGACAACGTCATCTAACGCACCGGCCGTCCTGCAATCGATCGCGCGCATTTCCTTCTGAAGGGCTTCGCCGCGGCGGAAGCCCGCTGCAACCAAGGGCCACCGCAGCAAATCGAATACGCAGGGAGCTTCGGTTCCGGGCTGAGGCGTATAATCGAGCCTAGTTCCGGGGCACGACATGCGGAGGACTCTAGACAATGGCTAAGGCCACTTTTGCGGCTGGATGTTTCTGGGGCGTCGAAGATACGTTTCGACAGCTGAAAGGCGTTACCTCGGCGATGGTCGGATACACCGGGGGGACGAAGAGGAACCCGTCATACGAAGACGTGTGCACGGGCAGGACCGGGCACGCCGAGGCAGTTGAAGTGGAATTCGATCCCGCGCTCGTTTCCTATCGCGAACTGCTGGCCGTCTTCTTTGAGAGCCACGATCCAACGACGCCGAACCGGCAAGGTCCCGATATCGGCACCCAGTATCGCTCGGCAATTTTCTTCCACGACGCCGAGCAGCAGGCCGCCGCGCTCGAGGCCAAAACCGCGCTCGAGAAGGCCGGGAAGTTCAAGCGCCCGATCGTGACCGAGATTGTCCCTCGCTCCGAGTTCTACCGCGCCGAGGAGTATCACCAGCAGTATTTTGAAAAGCGGGGCATGAAGTCCTGCCATATTCGATAGCCGAGGCGGATTCCCGGGAGCCGGCCGGTCCGGGGGACCACCGCAGATCACCCTGCTATTTTGCTCATGTGATTGAACTTGTTCGGCCTCGGGATTTCGAGTCTCTATCTCGCCCTCCGCCCGGCCGCGCATTGGATTGACGGGTTGTTATCTCCTCATGTATCATTGTTGGGTTTTGATGGAAACGAGCGGCTTGTGCCGAGCATCATATAGGTGTGTCGGCGGGCACGAGCATTGGCGAGTCGGGCGCCCAGGCGGCGTGGGCCGGGAACGGGTTCGAAATCTCTTTCATCTGTCCATACGAAACTAATTCAAGGACATGTCGAGGTGTCTAGCTTCGGCCGATTTGCACTCGGGAATTGGCAGATACGCATTGCATGGAGGGGGGAAGAAGCGTGACGGTGGCACTTGAGGAAAAATACGACCAGGTACGACAGCTCATCGCCATGGGCAAGGAGCGCGGCTACCTCCTCTACGATGAGGTAAACGATATCCTTCCTGCCGAGGTGCATTCGTCGGAAGAAATCGACGACCTGCTGTCGACGTTCGAGCGCTACGGGATCGATGTGTACGAAGACCTCTCGACTGCAAAGGCAGCGCTTGCGGCGGCCGATTCGGCAGAACCGGTCGAGATCAGCAAGGAGGAACCCGCGGCCGAGGACGGTGAACTCGACCTGACGCCGGGAACACTTGAAAAGACGAACGATCCCGTTCGCATGTACCTTCGCGAGATGGGCACAGTTCCGCTGCTGACCCGCGAAGGGGAAGTAGCGATTGCCAAACGCATCGAGCGCGGACAGCTGCTGGTCCTCAAGACCATTTCGCGCGCTCCGCTGATTCTGAAAGAGCTCTTGCAGGTCGGCGAGGACTTGCGCAACGGCTCTCGCTCGATCAAAGAAATCGTGCAGTTCGATGATGAAGAGCTGACCGAAGAGAAGATCGAAGCGAAGACGAAGGAAACACTCAAGGAGATCGACAAGATCGGCAGGCTTTATCTGCTCGCGATGAAGCAGGCCGCAAGACTCGAGAAAGTCCCCCGTTCGAGGAAGCGCCCGTACCTGCACGCCCGCTACGAACTCTCCCGCGCTCGGGTCGAGATGTCCAACCGCGTCCGGGACCTGGATTTTAACCCGCTCGAGAAGAAGCGGTTGATCGATAAGATCCGCCAGACGGTCGAGCGCGTCCATTTCCTCGAGCGTGAAATCGTAAAGCTCGAGCGGCGCGTCGAGGCATCGAAGGCCGACGTCCAGGCTGAGGCGCGAAAGGATCTGAAGGCCCGACGGCAGGAGCTCGCCGAGATCGAAATCGCGAGCGAGGTGGGCCCGACGGAGCTGAAGCGCGGGCTGCAGGTGATCCTTCGAGGCGAAGCCGAAGCCGAGCAGGCAAAAAAGGAGCTGATCGAAGCCAACCTTCGACTTGTCGTTTCGATCGCTAAGAAATATACCAATCGCGGCCTGCAGTTTCTCGACCTGATTCAGGAGGGCAATATCGGCCTGATGAAGGCGGTCGATAAATTCGAATGGCGCCGCGGCTACAAGTTCTCGACCTACGCGACCTGGTGGATCCGCCAGGCCATCACCCGCGCCATCGCCGACCAGGCCCGCACGATCCGCATCCCGGTACACATGATCGAGACGATCAACAAGCTCGTGCGCACCCAACGCCAGCTCGTGCAGGAACTCGGCCGCGAGCCCACGTCGGAAGAAATCGCGAAGCGAATGGATATCCCGGTCGCCAAGGTGCGCAAGATTCTGAAGATCGCGCAGGAGCCGATCTCGCTCGAGACTCCGATTGGCGAGGAGGAAGACTCGCATCTCGGCGATTTCATCGAGGACAAGGCCGTCGTCTCGCCGTCTGACGCGGTCATCAACCTGAGCCTCAAGGAGCAGACCTCCTCGGTGCTGAAGACGCTCACGCCGAGGGAAGAAAAAGTGATCAAAATGCGCTTCGGCCTTGACGACGGCAGCGAACATACACTCGAAGAAGTCGGGCAGTCGTTCGCCGTCACCCGCGAACGCATCCGCCAGATCGAAGCGAAGGCCCTGCGGAAGCTGCGCCACCCGTCGCGCTCGCGCAAGCTGCGCGCCTTCCTCGAAGGCTCCGCCAACGACTACTGATCGCTCGTAGCCCAGGCGGTTCTTAGTTCATTCGTACATGAAAGACAGGCGGGCCACCGAGAGATCGGTCCGGGCCGGAGTTCGTTCTCGGGCCCTGGGGGAGGGCCGCCGACGCCCTCAAGGCTCGGTCGCCGACGGCGGCACGATGCCCTTGATTCGCATGTAGGTGACCAGGTTACCGTAATGCTCGTTGTTGTGCGCGAAGTTCTGGATTAGCCGGCTTATCCTCGGCGCCTGGCTGTGCCGCCCGCCGGGCCCGGTGATATCGATCATCTCCCTGGCGGAAGCATCGGTCAGCGCGGAGTATACGCCGTCGCAGTACGTCAAGGCACCGTTCAACGCCTTCACCAGGTCAGCTTTCGCGGTGACCTTCTCGAAATTGTTACCCTCGTTGGGATTCTTCTCGCCCTTGGCCTCGGCGCACCAGAGATAGTTGAAGTTCGCGAGGTGCCCGATGATCTGTCCGAATGTGCGCACTTCGGTCTGCGTGCCGGGGCGCATGTTGTAGAAGTCTTCCGGTACTTTCTCCGCGGATTTTCCGATGTTGTTCCGGTTCCTGGTGTAGGCATTGCGGAGCCAGGCGGCCAGTGGATTTGCGGGCGGAGCCGGCTCCGCTGTTTGTGCCGCGCTGGAGAGCGACAACAAAAGTCCCAACAGCGCACCCAGGACGATTTTTTTCATCACCATTTTTCCCCCGGGAATCGGATCAGCGTGCGCTCGTCTTTCACGCACAGGCCTCGGAGCTTCGCCCGACCCGATCGCCCTCGCCGAGCCCGACGGCAACTCGCAACCGGGAATTCGAGTTCCCGGTTGACCGGTAATATACACCTCTCGGCCCAGGCATCAATTATTTCAAGCTGCTCCTTGAATCATTTCCCGGGGGCGATCGAGCGCCCCGCGCGTCCAGGTCCGGGAAATTCCCGGCCGCCGAAGCGGCGACCAGATCCATTTCCATCGCTTGGAAATACTGGAAGCCCGGCCCTCGTACCGCACCTGCTGTGCCGATGGGAACGACCTGGTCTTCACCCGTCTCTTACGCCCGCGTACTGGGGACGACTTCGTGAAAGGTCGCGCAGGCGGCGACCCGGCGCTGCGGACGATCGGGATTGTAGAAAACAGGCACGGTCATGCCTGGCTCGAGCCTCCGCGTGTAATCGGTGTCCGCAGCACGGTGATTCCGCCCCGCAGCGTCTTGGAATTCGTAGGTGATCGTGGAGTTGTTCCGGCTGGCCCACTTCTGTACGACTCTTGCCAGAGCGATCTGGCCGTTTTCGAGCAGATCGCGTTCGCGGGCCATCCTCCGCCACTGCAACAGGAGAACCAGGAGCAGAAATGCGGTGAATCCAACCATGCCCCATTCCCGCGTTTCGAATTTCGCGAACGAATGGAGGACGACCCACATTCTAACCAACCGCACCACCATGATCGTGACAAATAACAGGACGATCAGCAAAATCACCGACAAATTGAATACCCCGCGGCGGGCCATGCGCACGCCGCGCGGCGGCGACGTCTCGATCAGCGCGCGGAACTCCGGACTCGGCTCGGAATCGCCTCGGTCCCGACGGGAATCGGCTGCGATTCCCAAAGGTAGTGGCGCGGGCGGCGGCTGCTCGAGCAACCGCTTCAGGCTCCTCCGTGTGAGGGTGTAGCTCGCAAGAAATACAAGGGCGGGGAGTGAGAGAAACACGCCCATCGCCCGACGGCTACTGTTGGACCGCCCGCCACGAAAGAAGAGGAGCCCTGAGACGGCCATTAGCACGAGCAAGGCGACCGGAGCGAGAGTTAACTTCATGCGCAGCGCCGTCTCGGCTTGCTTTCTCTGCCAGCCGCAATGGGGACAGTAAAGCATCCGAGCGGCGGAGGCCGCTGCCTGGTGGCAGACGGGGCACTCCGATTTGGGCATAGACAATCTATACCGCAAAACCGCCCCGCGCGGTACGTACCGCGCCTATGATGGTTCGGTGGCTACGAGGCTTGAAGTGTGCGGTCTGTCAGTTGAATTGCCCACACCGAAGGGCTGGGTCCGCCCGGTGAACGACGTGTCGTTTACACTCGAGCGAGGCGAGACGCTCGGCATCGTGGGCGAATCGGGATCCGGCAAGACGATGCTCGGGCTCGCCCTCATGGGACTCGAACCTCCAGGTGCGCGCCGGACGGGCGGGGCTTGGCTCGGCCCGCGCGGAGCCGCCGGTCGAAACGCTCGACCCGCCCTCCGGCCGGACTCGCTCGATGCGCTTCGGGGTAAGAACCTCATCCTCGCCGCTCCCGGCGAAATGCGCGCGCTTCGCGGCCGCGCAATCGCGATGATTTTTCAGGAGCCGATGACGGCGCTCGATCCTGTCATGCGCATCGGAGCACAGGTTGAGGAAGCCATTCGCGTCCACGAACCGAATCTCGATGAAGCTGAAATCGGCCGGCGCGCGTTCGAGGCACTCGAGCGTGCCTCCGTTCCCCAGGCGAAGCTCCGCGCGCGGCAGTACCCGCACCAGCTTTCCGGCGGTCTGCGACAGCGCGTGATGATCGCGATGGCGCTCGCTGCCGGTCCGGTCGTGCTGATCGCCGATGAGCCGACAACGGCTCTCGATGTGACCGTGCAGAACGAGATCCTCGAGCTGCTCGGACGGCTGCGCCGCGAACTTCAGCTGTCGCTCCTGTTTATCACCCACGACCTTGGCGTGGTCGGACAGATTGCCGACCGGGTTGCCGTGATGTACGCAGGACGAATCCTTGAACAGGGCCCCGCCCTAGACGTGCTACGCCATCCCCGGCACCCCTACACGGAGGGTCTGCTGCGTGCGGCGCCGCGACTCACGCGCGAAAAGCTGGTCCCGATTCCCGGCGTAGTTCCCGCACTCGATGCGCTTCCGCCCGGCTGCGCCTTCTCGCCGCGCTGCCCGTACCACATCGCCGAGTGCGATTCCGCCGTGCCCGAGCTCCTGCCTGCCGGAGGGGCCGGCCGATTTCATCGCGCCCGGTGTATTCTTGTCCGCTCGGGAGGATCGAGATGAGCACGCCAACTGACCGGCAGCAGAGGGAGCGGGTGCGCGAACAGTTCACGCGAACCGCGGAAGTCTTCGGCGATTACGCCAGGGCGCATCGACTGGGCGACGCGGAAATGCTTGCCCGCATTGTGCGAGCGAGCGCCACCGACGGCGCGCTCGATGTGGCCTGCGGCCCGGGCACTCTCGCGTTGCCATTCTCCCGGCACGTCCGCTCGATTTGCGGGCTGGACCTGACGCCGGCAATTCTCGAGCGCGCGCGGCTCGCGGCTGCCGCCGAGCGGCTCGGCAATCTTTCCTTCGCTCTCGGTGATGCACAGGCGCTGCCCTTCGCGGACGGCTCGCTCGACATTGCCGTGACGAGTTACAGCCTGCACCACATGGCCGATCCGTCCGGCGTGATCCGCGAAATGGCACGCGTCGTGAAGCCGGGTGGCCGCGTCGGCGTGATCGACATTCGCGTGCCCGAGGATGCGCAGATCGCCTGGATGAGCAATCGGATTGAGCGAATTCGCGACCCCTCGCACATTCGCACTCTGGCAAGAAGCGAATTCGGAGCCATCTTTGCCGCCGCTGGTTTGCGCGTCTTCGCGAGCGAAATTCGGCGAGATCCCCGCCAGTTCGACAACTGGATGCACGTCGCCGGCTGGCACCGCGGCGATCGGGAGTACGTCGAGACGCGCGGTCTGCTCGAGTCGACGATACCGGACAATTCCGCGGATTTTGATGCGCAATGGGCGCCCGCCGACCCCGGCGGATCGAGCGAAGAGCCGGATATTCACTTCCTGCACACGATTCTCTACATCGCCGCAGAAAAGAATTAACCTGATTCGCATGACGGCGGCCTGCTGGGCGCGGTCGACGAGCCCGAGGGGAATCGGCGGGCCCGAGAGGCAGGGTCCCAGCCTGGAACGGCCACGGCCTGGGACGTTCGTCGATGCGAGCGAGCGCGAACGGATGTCGGCCCACAGGAGTCCATGAGCGAGCGCGAACAACTTTTGGAAGTGCGCGACCTTCGGAAATCTTTCCCTGTCGCCAGAGGCGCCTTCACGACCGACCGGCACTCGACCCTGGCTGTCGATCGAGTGAGCTTCTCGCTCGAGCGCGGCGAAACGCTCGGCATCGTCGGCGAATCGGGTTGCGGAAAGACGACGCTCGCCCGGATGCTCCTGCGGGTGATCGAACCCGACTCCGGTGAAATCTTCTTCGGCCAGCAGGACTGGCTTGGCGCGCGCGGCCGCAACCTTCGTGCTCTGCGCAGGAGAATCCAGATGGTGTTCCAGGATCCGGTCTCCTCTCTCGATGCGCGAATGCGCGCCGGTGCGATCATCGGCGAACCGCTTGAGATTCATGAGCCGAAGCTTTGCCGGAGGGACCGCGACGCGCGCGTTACCCAGATGCTGGAAGCTGTCGGGCTCGGCGGAGAGGCGCTCCGCCGATACCCGCACGAGTTCTCCGGCGGTCAGCGCCAGCGCATCGGCATCGCTCGCGCGCTCATCTTACGGCCGGAACTGGTGATCGCCGATGAGCCAGTTTCGGCGCTCGATGTCTCGATCGGCGCGCAGATTCTTGAACTGCTCGCACGTCTTGGGCGCGAGTTCTCGCTCACGCTGATCTTGATTTCGCACAGCCTGCCCGTGGTTGCGCAGCTGGCGACGCGCGTGGCGGTGATGCAGGCCGGTCGCTTCGTCGAGGCGGGGAGTGCCGAGGAGATCCTTCAGGCGCCGCAGCATCCCTACACCCAGGCCCTTCTCGCGGCCGTCCCCCGGATTCCTGCTTAGGAAGCTCTGCTGATACACTCGCTCGGATGGGGTTTCAATTCGAGGTTCTCACGACCGACCCGACCGGAGCGCGGCTCGGACGTCTCGTGACGCCGCACGGCACGATCGAAACGCCCGCGTTCATGCCCGTGGGCACGGCGGCCACGGTAAAGGGCCAGACGCAGCGGGATCTCGAAGATCTCCATGTCCAAGTCCTGCTCGCAAACACATATCATCTCTACCTGCGTCCGGGCCACGAGCTGATCCGCTCGATGGGCGGCTTGCACCAGTTCATGTCCTGGCCGCATCCGATCCTCACAGATTCGGGTGGGTTTCAGGTTTTCAGCCTGAGCGAGCTCCGCAAGGTGACCGACGACGGCGTAAGGTTTCGCTCGCACCTCGACGGCTCCGAACATTTCCTTTCGCCCGAGAAAGCCCTCGAGATCGAAATCGCGCTCGGCGCGGATGTCATCATGGTGCTCGACGAATGCATCGAGGCGCCGTCGAGCGAACCGCGCACCTTGGAAGCGGCCTCGAGGACGCTTGGATGGGCGAGACGCTCGCGCGACTACTTCGAAATCCATGGCGACCCTGCGCGGCAAATGCTCTTCGGCATCGTTCAGGGAGGCACGCATCCCGGGCTCCGCCGCGAAAACGCCGATGCGCTCGGCGCCCTCAATTTTCCCGGTTACGCGATCGGCGGGCTGGCAGTCGGCGAACCTCACGAGGTGACTTGCGCCATGACGAGCCTGGTCACCGCCCGTCTGCCCCGAGACCGACCGCGGTATCTCATGGGCGTTGGCAAGCCCGAGCAACTGATCGATTACGCTCGCCTGGGTATCGATATGATGGACTGCGTGCTTCCTACCCGTGGTGCTCGCCACGGCTGCCTGTTCACCTCCGAAGGCCGCCTGCTCATTAAGAGTGCGCGCTATGCGAACGACCCGCGGCCCGTTGATGAGAGATGTCGTTGCACGGTTTGCCGGCGCTATTCCCGCGCCTATTTGCGCCACCTGTATTCCGCAGGAGAACTCCTTGCGGCCATCTTGAGCACCCATCACAACTTATACTTTTACCTTGACATCATGCGGGAAATTCGCGAGGCTATCCGTTTTGGGAAGCTCGAAAGTTTCCGCTCTGTCCTTCAGGCACGCCTCAAATAGGCAAACACAAGGGCGCTAGGCGTGGTACAGGGCGGGGAAGCATCTTCGAAGAACGGTTCGGGGGGCCGCCGGCCCCGACAGGCTTGTCCGCCATCGCGAGAAGGGCGCAACGATCGTGAGATTCGGAGCAACGATTCCGGGTGAGTTGGCCTTGCTCATGCAGGCCGGGTCCCAGCCCGGAGGCTTCACTCTGTTTCTTCCGCTCATCCTCATCATGGTCATTTTCTACTTTTTGATGATCCTTCCGGCTCAGCGGCGCCAGAAAAAGACCGCGGAGATGCTGAACAACCTGAAGACCGGAGATAAGGTAATTACGAACGGCGGTATCTATGGCACGATCGTTGGGCTTGAAAGCGACTCCGTGCTGTTGCGCGTCGCCGAGCAGGTGAAGATCAAAGTGTCACGCAGCGCCATCGCAGGACTCCAAGCCGAACCGAAGGAGAGCTAGCCGGCCGCATGGCTTCCCAACTCAAGTGGAAGTTCACCTTCATATCGATTGTGATTGTTCTATGCATTTTTGGCGTTGTGGGCATGCCGGAGTTCCCGACTTCGCTCGCGCAGGCCGGGCAGAACCTGGCGAACCGCATCCAGCTGGGGCTCGATCTGAAGGGCGGGAGTCATCTCGTGCTTCAGGTACAGGTCGACGAGGCCGTCGGGCAACGTTGCGATGCAACGGTCGATCAACTCACCAGCCAGCTGCACAGCAAGAAGATCCAGTTCGGCGAGATTCGCCGTGTGGACAACACCCACATTCTGCTGCGCAACGTGGATCCGGCTACTTCGGGCGGCTTTCGCGATCTCGTCAACAGTCAATTGACCGACTGGACCATGAACCCGGCTGCCGGAGAGGTGAACGGTTATCTACTGACCATGAAGCCGTCGGTTGTCGCCGAGGTGCGCAGCCAGACGATGGACCAGGCCCTTGAAACCATTGCGCGGCGGATCAACGAGCTTGGCCTGAAGGAGCCGACCATCGCCTTCACGGGCCGCAGCGACGATGAAATCCTCGTCCAGCTTCCGGGCGAAGGTGATCCCACCCGCGCAAAATCCGTGATTCAGGCCGGCGGCCAGCTCGCGCTCCAGCGCGTGGCTGACGAACAGACCTACCCCTCCGAGGTTGCCTCTCTCGCCGCGCATGGCGGCGTTCTGCCTCCGGGGACGGTGATCGTTCCCGGCAGGGCGGAAGGCACGCCGGCTGGCCAACCGCCGCAGCAAGTCTACTACGTGCTTGACCGCGCGCCGATCGTCACCGGACAGGACCTGGTCAGCGCGACTCCTGAACCGAGCACCAGCAATCCCGGCCAGTACGAGGTTCTCTTTCATCTCTCATCGTCGGCAGCGGCCCGCTTCGGCCCGTTCACCGAAGCCAACATCCAGCACCGCATGGCCATCGTCCTCGACCATCAGGTTTACACCGCGCCGGTCATCAACAGCCGCATCGAGGATTCCGGCATCATCGAAGGGAATTTCAGCCAGGACTCGGCGCATGATCTGGCGCTCGTGCTGCGCGCCGGCGCGCTCCCGGCTTCGATCAAGTATCTAGAGGAGCGGACGGTCGGGCCGTCGCTTGGCGCCGACTCGATCCGTGAAGGCGTTCGCGCCTCGGTCGGCAGCTTGATTGTCGTGATGATTTTTCTTGTAATCTACTACCGGCTGAGCGGTGTCAATGCTGTCATAGCCCTGGTGCTGAACCTGGTGATCCTGGTGGCGTTCATGGCCTACGCCGGAGCCGTGCTGACCCTGCCGGGCATCGCCGGCGTCATTCTGACGATCGGCATGGGCGTGGACTCTAACGTGCTGGTTTTCGAGCGTATCCGCGAAGAATTGCGCAACGGCAAGGCCCCCGCCTCGGCTGTCGACGTGGGGTTTGCCCGCGCATTTCTCACCATCATCGATACCCACGTGACGACCGTCGTTTCGGCCGTCTTTCTGTTTCTATTCGGTACCGGACCGGTGCGCGGCTTTGCGGTCACCTTGACGATTGGCTTGATCGCAAACGTGTTTACTTCGATTTACGTGTCGCGCGCCATTTTCGACTTGCATTTGTCGCGCATGGAGCGCCAGGCGGAACTGAGCATTTAGCCGGTCTGGACGGGAAGTTTCTGGGTGCGAGTACTGGCACCTGCGGCCAGTTGAGATTTCGGCGGCGGGCACTAAATAGGGCTGGGCGGTGTCCAAGCAGTATGGGTAGGACTCGGTATGGAATTCTTCCACGGCGTTAACGTTGACTGGATGGGGAAGGCGAAGTACTTCGTCGCTCTTTCGCTCCTACTGCTCGCGGTCGGGTGGATCTCCATACTCCACAGCGGCGGGATCCGCTACGGCATCGACTTCAGGGGAGGTACATTGGTCTATGTCCGTTTCTCAGGCTCCCCACCGATTGACAAAATCCGCACGGGCCTGCAAAACGCTGGCTTGGGAAACAGCACGATCCAGCAGATCAGCGACATTTCGAACGCCGCCTCGAAAAATGATGTGGTGATCGGACTCGAGCAGCGTGGCCAGGGAGATGAGTCTCTCGACGCCGGTAAACAGGCGATCTTGGACGTGCTGCACAAGACCTTCGGCACCGACCCGGGCGGGAAGCCGGATTTCAACTCCATCACGCCCTCCTCTCTCGCCGCTTTCCTCTCTCAGAATGATCCACTTTCGCTTCGAACCAGCGCAGGCGACCGCTATAACCAGCTGGCGCAAAGGCTCATCGATACGCGCGACAGAGATCACGGCGGCATCGTGACGAATTTCGACGAACTCAAGAATGTTGACGGCGCGACCCCGGCGGTTCTGAACTCGCTTCGAAACGGCTCATCACTCGGCAACTTCACGATCCGCAATGTCGACATTGTGGGCCCCAAGGTCGGCGGGCAGCTGCGTCGCCAGGCGATCCTCGCAACGCTCTATGCGCTGGGGGGCATGTTGGTATATATTGC
>DATMRE010000213.1:0-9938 GCA_035566475.1 Verrucomicrobiia bacterium
CATTCTCTCTAGGTACCGTTCTTGCTATTTTCTTTCACTCCTTCGAAACGAGTCGGCCCGTTTTCGCTTCCCGTCACTCTGTGGCCGAGAAGCCACCGCCTTCGGCTCGCTTCGATCACCCGAGTCTTCCCGCTTCTCAGGCGCTCGTCCACCGCGATCCTCGTGGGTGATGGTCGGGTACGGCGAGTTTGAGCGAGGGAGCGAGGGATTTCAGGTCCGTTTCGCGTAAGAATCGCGCAACCGGCGTTATCGGAATTGAACAGTGATAACGGAGACCCTGAACAGAGGAGATGCCGAAGCTACAGAAGCAGGGGATCGTGATCCGCTCTCCGAGCGTAGGCCACGCGATCGGGCGGAAGCGAGCGCGCCAGGCGGAATTCAACTGACGCCGCTAGCACTCCCAGGCCTTGCTCAGTTGGCGAATCGTCTCGCGAAGACGAACGGCCAGATCGACGACGGTTTGCAGCCGTTGCGTATCGACGGCTGAGAGCCGGTCACGGTGCCCGAGCAGGAGTTCGGCGTTTCCCAGAATCCCCGTGAGCGGGTTGTTGATCTCGTGCCGGAAGATTTCGCCGATGTCGCCAGAAAATTTGGCCCAGGGCGGCCCGCACAGCGATTCCGACATGGCCGCCCAGCGGAGTCTTCGTTCGATGAGGCTCGCGGCGAGCGAAACGAAGTCTCCCTCATGCGCCACGAATTCGACGTTGCCGGCGGCGACGAGCGGCGCCGCTTCCGCTTGGCATTCGAGCGGTGCGAGCAGAATCACCGGGGCGCTGGCGCTGAACTGGCCAACCGCTTCGTCGAGCGGCGCACCGAGCAGAAGCTGCTGCTCGACCAGAATCGCTGCCGGTGCGGTTCGCGCCGAGGCCTCGCGCAGTTGCGAGAGGTTTGGGGCTATCGTGATGGGGCCTGTGTTCGCAAAGCGCTCGATTTCGCCGGCCAGCTGGCGCGCGAGAACCGGCTCTGCGACGCCCAGCAGCGCTCCTCGTCCCGCGAAAATCCCTGCTTTTTTGACAACCGCGTCTGTTGTGGTCACCATGGGGCTCTCGATTCTCCAAATCCGGCAGAGCGGAAAGCCGGTTGGCTTCAGGTGCTCGAAAAAGTAGCCTGCAATCCCGGGTCTAAGCCCTGAGGCCGAAGCTGGGCTTTGAGAGATCCAGTCGTCTCGCGTCCCTCGACACCTGCCGGCGCACCGAAGCCCGTCGGCTGATGCCGCCGTTCACGACCTCAGTTTCGTCGGCCCGGTCTTCGCCGCGCCGGAAGGGAGGCCCGCAACCGCGCTTTCCGGCTGGGATCCAGCATGCGACTCACCGCCAGTTTCAACTCCTCTACAAGGAACGGCTTTGCCAGATACGGCAAGCCATTGGGCTCAAGGAATTCCAGAGTCCGGGGGGCCAGCGTGTCGCCGGTGATGAAAATGATCGAGTTCTGTACCGGGCTTCCCGACCGGACCAGCTCTTCGTAGAAACCGAAGCCATCGAGCCGTGGCATTCTGAGGTCGCAGATGACCAGATCGTAGTGGCTGCGAGAGAGTCGGACGAGCCCTTGCCGGCTGTCAAGAACGGCTTCGACTTGATGACCCTCTTCGCGAAGAATGTCCACGATGAGGTGCGCCACGGTCGGCTCGTCCTCGACGACCAGGATGCGGCCCGCCAAGAAGACTCCGGATTCGCCGACCAATTGCGGAAGCAGCGGCGCCGGCTGTTCGGCCGGCACGGGAACCACGGGGAGCTCGACCAGGAATTTGGCGCCCGAGCCAGCCTGGTTCTCAAACGTGACTTCCCCGTTGTGCTTCTGAACGATCCCGTACACGATCGAGAGTCCGAGGCCGGTTCCGACCCCCGGGGGCTTGGTCGTGAAGAATGGGTCGAAAATGCGCGAGGCGATTTCGGGCGGAATACCCGGACCGTCGTCGGAAACCTCGAGCGAAATCCAGTCTCCGTCTCGGCGCACGACCGAATACGTCCGGATCCAGATGCGTCCGCGCCCGCGCTCGTCAAGCAGCGCCTGCTCCGCGTTGACGATCAAATTCAGTATGACCTGCTGAAGCTGATAAGGATCAGCCATCGTCTTGGGCAGGTCCGGCGAGAGTTCGCACTGGACAACGATATTCTCCATTTTGAGTTCGTAACTGCGCAACGCCAGGGTTCGCTCGACAATTTCGTTCAGGTCTGTGTGGGTGCGCTCGGTTTTGTTCTGGCGAGCGAAGTACAGTAGATTTTTCACGATTCGCCGGGCGCGCTCGGCTTCCTGGTAAACCATGCCCGCCTCAGAAAGCTGGGCGGGCATCAGCCCATGGCCGAGCAACAGCTGCGCATAGCCCATGATCGCCGTAAGCGGATTGTTCAACTCATGTGCGATTCCGGAAACAAGCTGGCCTAGAGCGGCCATTTTTTCCGTCTGCAGCACCTTCGACTGTATCTGGCGCTGGCCGGTGACGTCGGAATAGAGTTCGAGCCATCCGAGCGGCCGTCCCTCGGCGTCAATGACCGGGCGAGAGAAGCGCTCGAGGACGCGGCGAGCCGGCCGCGTGATCTCGAGTTCGTCGTGGGATGGCTCTGCTCGGCCCGCCTGAAAGGATTTCCAGGGCGCGGAGAACGATTGAGGCTCTCTGAAACGTCCGGCAAACAGTTCCTCGAGTTCGTCTACATCGGTCAACTTTTCAAGCTGGGCCGGGCTCAGTCCGAACAGCTGACCATACCGGGCGTTTGCGAGACGAATGCGTCCCGACGGGAGCACGAGGAGGATGCCGGTCTGGACAGAGTCGAGCACGCTGCGGAGTTCGGCCTCGGCCTGCCGCCATTTGGCATCCGCTCGATGTACGACCGAGCCTTCTTCGAGGCACAGAAGCAGATTCTGTGAGCCGGGTACCAGTGAGCGCAAGGTGATCCGGATCGGGAAACCGCTCGCGAGCGAGGTGTCGAGAATCCGCGGTGAAGTCGGGTCGGCCCACAGGCGCATGAGCTGCTGTGTCGGAACAACGGAGACGAAATCTTCCAGCCGGGCGCCCTCCATGCCCGAGTCGAGGAGCCGAAGCAGATCGCGGGCTCGCTGATTCGCCTTCTGGATGGCTCCGGTCGAATCGACGACGACCAGCGCCTCCCCGCTTGAATCGAACACCGCGTTGAACCCCGCTTCAGCAAACAGCTGAACCATGCTCAACTGCGAGTTGTCGGGTGGGCGGTGAGCCGCTCGCGATCGGTCTAGGTTTCGGGGCATCACCAGCCTATCGTTGTGCTTGATCGGCACTGCTAGAATCGCCCCTGGATGTTCGGATCGATCGGCAGGAGCGCAACGGCGACGGCAGATTCGGCGGGCCGTCTTGCTGGCTGAGCTTCCGATCTCTGCCAAATGTCAGAAGAGTTAGCGTTCATGCGCGAGACCTCTTGCATAATATTGACCAAGTGAGAAGGTCAAGCTAAAGCGCTTGTTATCAGAAGCTTGGAATTTTTAGAGGATCAAGAAGACACGGAAAACTTCCCAGATCGAAACGGGATGAGTCCCGGGTTTCCTGTAAAGGAATGGCCGGCCGAGCGGACCGGGGCCAACCGGATGGGAATCTGCCTCTAGTTTTTCAGTCGGCTTGCGGCTGGGATTGGGCGTCGTACTGCTTGAGCTTGCGGTAGAGAGTGGTTTTGCCGATGCCCAGCAGGCGTGCTGCGGCGAGCTTGTCTCCCCCAGCCTCGCGCAGGGCGCGTACGATCGCACGCCTCTCGAGTTCTTCGAGGGGCAGAAGTTCGTCGCTCTGAGGCATTCGGTCGCCCGTACCGTATTGAAGGTTTGAGGGGAGGTCGCCGACATGCAGAATGGGGCCGGTGCCGAGTGCGACGGCGCGCTCGATGGCGTTTTCGAGCTCACGGACGTTGCCCGGCCAGTCGTAGGCAATCAGGCGGGCCATGGCATCTTGTGAAATGGTCCGCAGACCTCCCTCCGATTCGCTGAATTTCTCGAGGAACGAATTCACGAGGAAGGGAATGTCGGTCTTGCGCTCCCGCAGGGGAGGAATCTTGATCTGCACTACGTTCAGCCGGAAGAACAAATCCTGCCGGAATTGGCCCTGCCGCACGGCGGCATCGAGGTCGCGGTTGGTCGCCGCTATGATGCGCGTCGCGATGGCAATCCGATCGGTCGAACCGACCGGTTTCACTTCCCTAGACTGCAGGGCCCGCAGCAGCTTGGCCTGCAAATCTACCGGCATGTCACCTATTTCGTCCAGGAAGAGAGTGCCGCTGCCGGCCGATTCCATCAACCCTTGCTTGGATTGAACCGCTCCGGTAAAGGCGCCTTTCACATATCCGAAGAGCTCGGATTCAATCAGTGTGGGGACCAACGCGGAGCAGTCCACGGGGACAAACGGCTTGTTGCGTCTTGGTCCCGAAAAATGGATGGAGCGAGCCACCAATTCCTTGCCCGTTCCGCTCTCGCCGAGGATCAGGACCGGATAATTGTGCAGGCAGACCTTTTCGATGAGTCGGTATACGCGCTGCATCCTAGGGGAGAGACCGATCAGGCCGCCAAAACCGGGACGAGTGCGCAGTTGTTCGCGCAGCACTCGGTTTTCCTGATCAATTTCAAGCGAGCGGACAACCCGGTCAAGTTTGCCGCGCAGATCGGGGACGTGAAACGGTTTTGTCACGTAATCGGCGGCCCCTATCCTGGTGGCCTCGACGGCGCTTTCGATCGTGCCGTACTGCGTCAGCACAATCACTGCGGTCTGGGGATACGTCTCGCGAATGCGCTTGAGCAGTTCGATTCCCCCAAGCTCAGGAACACGCAGGTCTGTCAGGACGATGTCCACGGGGTACTGTTCGAGAATTTCAAGAGCTTGTTCAGTGGTCGAAGCCGTGCGGGTGCGCAGTCCGGAGTCAGCGACAACGTCGCGACACAGGTTTCTCGTGCTGTCTTCGTCATCGACGATCAGGACGGTCACGGCTATCGGCCGTTCGACCGCAATAGCGGCTTCTGTTCCGCTCGCCAACGGTTCTATCCCCTTTCCCGATTCCCTTCCGAATTCAGATGCAAGGTTGACACCATTTGGAACGCTAGCCTGCGTTTCAAATCAAAGTCTTTACAGGTTCAGAACGATTTCTCCAACACCAGTGTAGTGTCGAAATGGAATAATTGACAAGATCGTAATAGTACGCAAACCCTTATGTCTCAACTGTTCCGTGCAATCAACCGCGGGGACCGTAGTAATCCCGATTTGGAACGGCAGCCTGACCAGATGGAGTTCAGAAATGAACACCCGGCAGCGCTCCCGCGGAATCCCCAATCGAGACAGCGAGCAAATCCCCTTCCCTAGGCACGCCAGGCGATCGAAACAACCTCGAGAGCGGCCCGGGTGAGAGAATGCGCGGTCCGAGGTTGGTCCGTGTTTTCATCGCTCTGTGCTCTCGCCACATCCTCACCGCTCTCGCTCAGCGATGACAGGGACGCGAACAGGCGCTCCTAGCGCTAGCCACCCGGACCACCCTTTTTCCGTTCGCAACATCTCAGATTTTCGAAATGCAGGACCACCGCTTTCTCCCAAGCGAAAGCGCCAAGGCCAGACGGCCAAGGAGAACCCCATGAAAGACGCCCGGATGTTTCCCCCTCTGGCGGCCTCGCTAGCATTGGCCGTTTTGATTGGCGTGCCGGGAAATGCCCAGGAGCAGCCGAGGCCTGGGACCGAACCCACCACGGAACCAAGTGAAGTTGCTGCCGGAACACGATTTCTGGTCGGGCTTCAGGACACACTCAGTTCCAAGAACTCACGGAACGGGGATCGTTTTCGTGTCAAAACCCTCGAACCTCTTTACGCCGCCGACGGGACCCTATTGCCTTCGGGCACTCAATTCCGGGGCCACGTTGACCGGGTGGATTCCGGTCAGAAAACTGGCCGGGCGCGGATGTGGCTGACGTTTGACGACGTCAAGGTGTCGAACGGGAGGATTCCGCTCGTCGCCGACGTGTTCGACGTACCGGGCGTGCACTCCCTCAAGGTGGACTATCGCCGGGAAGGCGGGATTGAAATGCGTAACAGCAGCCGACAGCAGCAAGCTGAGGCGGCAGCTGCCGGGGCGTTTGCCGGCGCAGCGCCGGGCGTCATCGAGCACAGCGGTAAGGACGCGGCCATGGGAGCTGCGGCGGGGGCGGCGACCGCGTTCATGGTTGCATCCGGCCTGGGGCAGGAGCTGACCCTGGAGAAGGACACGAAGCTCGAGCTCATTCTCGACCGGCCCCTTCGCCTTGGGCGGAACTGACCACTGTGCGGCGGCCGCTCGGCGAAGGCGTGCCAGGCGAGAGGCAGCCGAGAACGGCAAGCGAGCCAGCGTGATTCCGAGCGGACTCGCTCGGCACGACGGCGTGCGCAACACGCACTCCAAGAGTTTTTCGGTCGATTCAGTCGGCGCCCGTGATCTCGCATCGTCCCCTCGCGCCCGAGGGCCCACGGCTCCCAGTTGCCTCGCCGAGTGCGCAGTACGCTCCCCCGATGAGAGCCCGAGCTTCAACAAGATTGAAGCGGGCGCAGCGGAAATCGCCGTCGCTTGGAATTCGCCGGGACTGCTGGTAGATTCAAGTTTGGATGGCGCCCGACAACCAACCTCTACGACGCATCCTCATCGTCGAAGACGAGGAAAATGCGCGCAAGGGCTATGAAGCCCTTCTGCGGAAGTGGAATTGCGACGTGCTGGGCGTGGGTGCCGGGGAGGAAGCGCTCGCGAAGTTTCCGGAATTTTCCCCCGATGTCATCCTCGTCGATGTCGAACTCCCCGGCATGAACGGACTCGAACTGGTGGGCCATCTGGGTGACGAGATCGAGCGCGTTCCCGTGATTATCATCACCGGACGAGGCAACGACGAGCGCGTCGTGCAAGCCATCGAAGCAGGGGCCTTCTGGTACATCGAAAAGCCGCTGAAGCCGCCCGTGCTGCGGGCGCTGCTCGACCGCGCCCTTGGCCGCGTGCGAGACCAGCACGCCGTCGCGGCCCTGACGCGGCAGCTGCGCGACGCAGGAAAGCTCGGTGCGCTCGTCGGCTCCTCGGGCTCGATGCAGGAAGTGATGCGCCAGGTGGAGATGGCCGCCCCCTCGACGGCATCGGTCTTGATAACCGGGGAAACGGGTTCCGGAAAGGAGATGGTCGCTCGCTCGATCCACATGCTTTCGCCGCGCGCCGAGCGGCCCTTCATTGCCATCAACTGCTCGGCGATCCCGGAATCGTTGATGGAGAGCGAGATTTTCGGTCATGAGAAGGGCGCATTCACGGGTGCGGCCGAACGCCGCATCGGCTGTTTCGAGCTGGCCCACGGCGGCACGCTGCTGCTCGACGAAATCGGTGAGATGCCCGCTCCCACCCAGGCAAAATTGCTACGCGTGCTCGAGGACCGCACGATCCGCAGGCTGGGGAGCAAGGTCGAGACCCCGGTCGATGTGCGCGTCCTGGCGGCGACCAACAAGAATCCCGAGCAGGCGGTGGCGGACGGACACCTCCGCCAGGACCTCTACTTCCGCCTGAATGTCTTCCACATTCACTTGCCGCCGTTGCGGGAGCACAAGGCCGATTTGCCTCTGCTGATCGACCATCTTCTCGCGGAAATCTCCTTGAAGCACGGCAAGAAGGTTTCCGGCGTGGGCGCGGACGTCAGCGATCTATTCAAATCGTACCCATGGCCGGGCAACGTCCGCGAGCTGCGCAACGTGCTCGAACGCGCCGCGATAGCCTCCGACCGCGAAACGATCAACCGGCAACATCTTCCGTCCGACTTCGGCCACGCTCCGGCCGTGACAGGGTTGCGACTCGGCGGGATCCGCTTTCCAATCGGCACGACTGTCGACGACGTCGAACGTGAGCTGATCCTGCAGACACTCGCTTCGACGAGCCAGAACAAAACGCGCGCGGCAGAGATGCTGGGCATCAGTTTGAAGACCCTCCACAACAAGTTGAAGGAATACGAGGCGGGGCGAACCGATGCGTCTCAGCCTAAAAACTAAATTCACCCTGGCAACCTCGCTGCTGGTCTTGGCGGTTGTCACGGTCGTCTCGGGTCTCTATCTCGCGCGACTCACCCGTCAGGTGTTTCGCCAGGGGGATGACCGAGCCCGCTTCATAGCGCAGCAGATTTTCCTGGCCTGCCAGAATGCCCTCGCGGAGGCGGCCGAGCAGGGTCAGTCGCCTCGATCCCTGAAGCCTGAGGACGTACGCCAGTACGTCAGCCGGACACTCGATAACAACAGCACTCTCAACTCGCTGATCGAATCAGCCGTGGGATACTCGCCGACGATTTACGAAATCACGATCAGCGACAGGAACGGCATCGTGCTGGTTTCAAGCGACGCATCACTTCGGGGACAGAAAGTTCCCGTGCGGCCGAGCGTCAGTTCGCTCGTGGGCGATAGTTTCTTCCGGCAGCTGCGCAGGCTCTACGGCGCCCCGCAGACCTACGAATTGTCGCTGCCTTTCAACATTGGGTCCGGCCCTTTCGGGGACATTCGCATTGGGATGTCCTCGACGCTCATTCGCGACGAAATCTCTCCGGGACTTGTGTCAGCGGGATACTGGGCGCTCGGTTCGGTGCTGCTCTCGACCCTGCTGGCATTCGTCGGGAGCCGCGTTTCACTTGCTCCGATCGAGCGGATTTTGACGCAGCTCGACCGCATTTCGGCCGGGGAATTCGACCTCGAGCCGGCGGTCGCGCGCGGCGATGAGCTGGGCGTGGTCAGCACGAAAATTACCGGCATCGGAAAGCAGCTGCGCGACGTGCGGGAGATTTTCAGCACTCTGCGGGAAAACCTGGACCAGGTGATGAGCGGGCTCGCGGACGGGCTGCTCCTTTTCAACGGCCAAGGCCGCGCCGTGCTCGTCAGCCCCTCGGTTGAGAAATTCCTGGGTGGGCGGTCGGAGGAGCTGCGAGGCCGTCGGATCGGCGAAATCTTTCCCGCGGGCCATCCCATTCGTGCGGCTTTCCGCATCGAGGGGAACGAGATAGAAGCGGTCGAAGGACGAGAGGTCAAGATCGAGCGGACGAACGGACCCGAGCGGATCGGCGTCAGGGTCGAGGTGATCCGGGAGCACGGCTCGCGAATGGGGACGCTCGTTACGCTGCGGGATGTCGAATCGATCGAGCGCATCGGCAACCAGCTCGAGGTTTCGGAACGGCTTGCGGCGATCGGCCGCGTCACCGCGGGAGTTGCGCACGAGGTGAAGAATCCCCTCAACTCGATGCGCTTGTGGCTCGAAGTCCTCAAGGCCAATATGCCGATCGATCCCGAGCCGCAGCAGGCTGTCAAGATGCTCGACAGTGAGATCGACCGGCTCGATCGCGCCGTGAAGACGTTCCTCAACTTCACGAAGCCGGTCGAGCTCAATCTCGAGGAGACGGACCTGCGGACTCTTCTCGATGAGGTACTGGACTCAGCCCGGCCTTTGATTGCGAAGGCCGGCCTCGAGTTGCGCGTTGAGTTTCCACCGGATTTTCCGGCCGCCCTCGTCGACCGCCAGCTCATCCATCAGGTGGTGCTGAATCTGCTTCTGAACGCGTGCGAGTTTACAAATCCCGGCGGACGAATCATTTTGAGCCTGACCCGCAGCGGGGAACATGCGGTCATCTCCGTAGACGATTCCGGAAAAGGGATCTCGCCCGAGGATCAGGACAAGATTTTTCAGCTGTTCTTTACCAGGCGGCCGGGCGGCACCGGGATGGGACTGGCGAATGCCTTTCGGTTTGTGCAGTTGCACAATGGTCAGATAGAATTTGAGTCGGAGGTCGGCCGCGGCACGACCTTCCGAGTCAAACTTCCCCTGGCGGGGCTGGCCGAGACCCCGATCGAGAAGGTCCGCGACCTCGGCCAGCCCTTTGCAGCAGAGAAACGGTAAATGCCCAGCCGCCAAATTGACTTCCGCGCCCTGGCCATCCTGGTGGCCTCCGGCTTTTCGCTCGCGGCGACCGGATGTGCGCAG
>DATMRE010000214.1:0-4565 GCA_035566475.1 Verrucomicrobiia bacterium
CCCGAGCGAGCGAAGCGAACCACGACCGACAAGCTGCGGGCGGAGGGCATCGAGGTGCTCGGTGCCGAGGAGACCCGCCCTTCGCTCGAGGACGTATTTATCACCGTGGTCGAGAGGGCGCGCGAGCAGGGGAAGGTCCCCGCCGAGGCCTGAAGGACTTCACGAATGAGACGTATTCTGGCTCAGACCCGCAAAGAGCTGACGCAGATTGGGCGAGACCGCCGGACCCTGGCTCTGGCGCTCGCACTCCCTCTGTTTCTGCTCTTGCTGCTGGGATCGGCGATCTCCCTAACGGTCGATAACCTCCCCATCGTTGTGCAGGATTTTGATAGTTCGCCTGCCTCAGAGGATTTTATCGACGCCTTTCGCGCCTCCGTCACATTTCACGTTGTTTCTTGGCCGATCGATCGCCAGCCTGACGAGGCACTCACATCCAATCAGGCGCGGGCGGCGCTGATCATACCCGTCAATTTCGGCCGGGCGATCGAGCGGGGCACGAGCGCGCCCGTGCAACTGCTCGTCGATGGCTCAGACTCCAACACGGCCCGGTTGATTGCCGGCTACGTAAGCCAGATCACCCAGGCCTACAACGAGCGCACGGCAGGGGAGACCCGTCCCGAGCCGGTCCGAGCATCCATCCGCCTGTGGTATAACCCCGGCCGATCGTCAAAAAAGTTCTACGGCCCGGGGATTTTCGTGCTAGGGATCTCGATGTTTCCGCCTCTGCTCGCCGCACTCGCGATGGCCAAGGAAGGTGAACAGAAGACGATTCTCCAAGTCTACGTTTCCAGTATCTCAGCTCACGAATTTCTTCTCGGAAAAATCTTCGCCTTCATGCTGGTCGCGCTTGTTGAATGCCTGTTGATGCTCGTGCTGCTATTCACCTATTTTGGCCTGAGTCTGGCGGGAGACCCGACCCCCTTTCTCGTGGCGACCGTCCTGTACTCGTTCTGCGTGGCGTCGTTCGGCATCATGATCGGGGCCGCCATTCCCAGCCAGGCGGCCGCCATGCAAGCGGTGGCTCTCGGCGGCTTCCTGCTGGTCTTCTTACTTTCCGGCTTGATCTATCCGATCTCCAACATTCCGGTCGGGTTGCGCTGGCTCTCGAACCTGATCTGGGGCCGCTACTACATCGAGATCGTGCGCGACGCGCTGCTCCAGGGCGGCGGATGGCCGGCGACATGGTTCAAAGTCATCGAGATCGCGGCCACCGGAGCGCTTTTCTACGGGCTAGCATGGCGAACCATGCGGCGCATGCAGGTCAAGGCCTAGGCCATGGTGAAGCTTCTCGAACACGTCGTGAGTCAGCGCGTTCGCGCCCTGGTTCAAAAGGAGTTCAGACAGATCCGGCGCGACCGCCGGCTGGCCATATCGTTGATTCTTCCACCCACACTGCAGCTGCTGCTTTTCGGTTTCGCACTGAGTGCGACCGTAACCAATATTCGGTTAGGCGTTGTCGACGAGAGCGGGACCCCGGAGAGCCGGGAACTGATTGCAACACTGACGGAGAGCAAGAGTTTCCGCCGAGCCGGTTCCTACGTCTCGGCCGATCAGCTGGGCGAACGGCTGAGCCGCGGCGACCTCGATGCCGGCGTCGTGATTCCCTACGATTATGCCCGCAACCTCGAGCGTGGTAGCACGACGTCCATTCAATTCCTATTGAATGCGATGAATGCCAACACTGCGGCGATTGCCCAGAGCTATGCCCAGGGAGTGATCGAAACCTACAATCGCGGGCTTTTGGGCCAGGGCGTTCATGCTGAATTCAGTCAAATTGCGCCTCCGAAGGCTGGCCGGCGAGGTCAAGTCCGAGTGAGCCCTACCTACCTCTTCAATCCTGGTTTGGTCGCGTCCTGGTTCGTCGTCACCGGCGTCTTCGGGCTGCTGTTGATTTTGAACGGATCGATTGTCGCCTCCGCGGCCATGGTCAAAGAACGCGAGCGCGGGACCATCGAGCAGTTACTCATGTCACCGGCAGGGACCTACGAAATCATCGTCGCCAAGATCACACCGCTGTTCGTGCTCCTGTGCCTGATGATGATTTTCGCCGTCGGGGTGATGCAGGTTGCCTTCGACGTACCGCTCCACCGGGGCTTGCTGCTCGTCATGTCCGGCTCGGCGCTGTGCATCCTGTGCGGCATCAGCATCGGCACCGTCATCGCCACCTTCAGCAAGTCAGCGGAGCAGGCTCAACTGACCAGCTTTTTCGTGAATCCTCCGCTTTCAACCCTGTCAGGGGCCTTTTACCCCGTCGAGGCGATGCCGCACCTGCTGCAGCGCCTCACCGTGTTCAATCCCGTTTATCACTTTGTGGTCATCTCCCGCGCGAGCCTGCTGAAGGGAAGCGGAATCGGAGCGCTGTGGCCCAATTTCTTGGCTCTATTTGTATTTACGCTGGTGCTGGTCCTGTTAAGCGTATGGCGTTTTCGAAAGCAGCTCAGCTGAGCAGGCGGAACGAGTGCGATCCAGCAGAATAGGAATGGTGCAAAATAAATGATCAGGCTTACCAGGGTTGCCTTTGATATCAGCGGGACAGTCGTCTGGATTCTCGTCGCCGTCCTTGTTTTTGCGGGCTGCGCATTCGCCCAGTTCGGGAACTCCGCCACGTCCCCGGTCAGTCCCGAGGCAACTCAGCTCCCGCTTTCCGGAAGATCCGGCCAGAACGGCTCGGTTCATGCGGTCGAAACTCCCGTGCCGGGGACAACCACGAGCGTCGATACGCTCAACCCTGCCGTTCAGGTGCAGGGCCCTTATTCAGGAAGCGCCACAAGCACGGCGAAGACTCCGTTCTCGGGCAAGCTATCGTTGCGCGAAGCGATCGAGCGGGCGCTCAGGTACAACTTGGGTGCCGTCGGTCTTGAGCAAGCGGTGCGCCAGGCCCAGGGAATGAGCCGGGTGGCTCGGAGTGCTTTGCTCCCGAACCTGAATGGAACCGTATCCGAGACGCTCGAAACTTTGAATCTGAAGGCCAGCGGGATTCGTTTCAACGTTTCGATTCCGGGCTTCTCCGTCCCGGCAGTCGTCGGGCCGTTCAACTACATGGATGCGCGGGCCAGCCTGACGCAGACGGTCGTGGACCTGACCGCCCTCCACAACTACCGTTCCTCCGCGGAAATTGTGCGTTCCAACAAGATGTCGGCGCTCGATGCAAGGGACCTTGTCGTTCTCGCCGTGGGCGGCACGTATCTCCAGGTGATTGCGGCCAAAGCAAGAGCGGAATCAGCCCGCGCGCAACTCGGTACGGCCAATGCTCTCTATCAACAGACGCTCGATGAGCGGGGTGTTGGCCTGGTCGCTCAGATCGATGTGAATCGAACCGAGGTCGAGGCATTGACCGAGCAGCAGCGGCTGGTCTCCCTCGAAAACGATCTTGCGAAACAGAAGATCAATCTCGCACGAATCGCCGGCCTGCCGCCGACAGATCAGTACGAACTTTCAGATGACATTCCCTTCTCGGCCGCCCCTCCGATCGGATTCGACGAGGCTCTCGAGCAAGCTCTCGGACATCGCGCCGACCTGAAGGCGGCCGAGGCGCAGGTTCGCGCTGCGGAACTGGCGCGCTCGGCGGCCCGAGCCGAACGCCTTCCATCGTTTTCGATAAACGCGAACTACGGCGAGATCGGAACCAACCCGGCGCAAGCGAAGGTCACCTATACCGTTGCCGGGACCCTGCGCGTACCGATTTGGCAAGGCGGTCGGACCGAAGGGGAGATCGAACAGAGCGAAGCGGCATTAGCCCAGCGGCGTGCTGAAATCGAGGACCTCAGGAGCGAGATCGAAAGCGAGGTTCGCAACGCCTATCTGGATCTGCGGGCGGCAGCGAGCCAAGTCGAGGTCGCCCGGAAAAACCTCGAGGTGAGCCGGGAGACCTTGACCCTGACGCGTCAGCGGTTCGACGCAGGCGTGACCGATTCCGTCGAGGTCGTCGAGACCGAGCAGACGGTCGCCGGTGCCGAGCTGGATTACGTCAACAGTGTGTTCGCTCACAACCTCGGGAAGCTGAGTCTGGCTCGTGCCATGGGTCGCGCCGAAGGAAGCTTGCCGCAGCTGCTCAAGACCGAGTGACCCGTGTCGATGGCCTCGCCGATCTCTTCTGGTCCCGACCTCGGCGTGGCGTCCCTTCCCGCTTGCGACCCATCCGAGGGTCTCCGATCGATCGCTCTCTTCGACGAGCGGTCCGCATCCACGGATCGACCAAGGCTCAAACCGCCTCGGTGCGCCGGCGAGAGCCTCGTTCAATGCGGATGCTCCTCGATCGGAGGACCGGTGGGCAGGAGTCGGATCGTGACCCTAAAGCGCTTGTACTCGGAATAACGAACCGTCATGCGGATGTGAACATCGCCGGAATGGAAATGCAGAACGTCGTCGGCGTGCGTGTAGGTTGGGAACCAGTAGTGGCCCTCAATATTTTCGCGGTACGTCTCGAAACGAGGAAATACGTTTTCACTGCTGCCCTTGCGAATGTCCGGCACGGCTTTCCCGAAGGTCTTGACGATCTCCAGATCCTTGTCATCGACCCAGATGCGCCCCTGAAAGTAGCGCTCGTTCTTTTCGATCTTCTTTGG
>DATMRE010000215.1:0-4618 GCA_035566475.1 Verrucomicrobiia bacterium
GGCCAGATAACGGCGAATCGGAGAACGGTTGAAAACTTGCTCCTCCGCCGGATCGAGGCGATCGACGCCAAACAGCGCCAGGTCCGGCTCGCGGACGAGCGGCGGTTCCCCCCAAAACCGGACCAATTCGGCGGCGCCGCGCCCGGTCAAGTGCGAGACGACCATTCCATCGACGCAGCCGGAGGGCGTTGTCGCCGGCGTATTCAGATCGGCGTCCCGATCCATGTAAATCAGGCTGACATTTCGGAAATACCGGCGGACCGCTGCGACCGTGGCCAGGGCAATCGAGCAATCGCCGCCGACAATTATTGGCAGCGCACCGGATTTGACGGCTTGCTCGACGCGCGGCTTGAGCACCTCAAGTACCGAGAGCACGGCAGAAAGATTTCGGGCCCGCGGGCTTTCGTCATCGGGCTTATAAATTTGGGTGGGATCGTCGCCATAATCGGCGACCTCGTAACCAATCGATTGGAATCGCTCGACGAGCCCGGCGGCGCGTAACGCGGACGGAGCGCCTTCGTGCCCTGGTGACATGGCGGCCGCGCTTGTCGGCGCGCCCAACAAAGCTATCTTATCCGGCTGGCGGGCGATTTTGACCGCCACTCGCTCGCTCCTTGCGATTCTGTCATGCTTGGATCAAGCCCGTTCAGCGCCCCTGGCGAGCGGCGAGCTCTGCCGGAAGCGTAAATCGCACGTCTTCACGAATCAGATTCAGATCCCGATGGTTCGTGAACCCAAATCTTGAAAGGCGCTGGCTCACTTGCTCGACAAGAATCTCCGGGGCTGAGGCGCCCGCCGTCAGTCCGAGAGTCCCGACCGGTTCGAGCCAAGCGGCGTCGATGTCGTTCGCATCCTCGATCAAACGCGCAGGCACCCCCGCGCGATTTGCCACTTCCACCAAGCGATTCGAATTTGAGCTGTTGGCCGAGCCCACCACGAGTATCAGCTCCACTTCGCGAGTGAGCGCTTCGACCGCCTCTTGCCGGTTCTGCGTCGCATAACAGATATCGTCCGATGCCGGCCCGGCGATCGCCGGAAAGCGCTGACGCAGTCGTGCCACGATCTCCTGTGTGTCGTAGAGCGACAGCGTCGTCTGCGTCAGAAAAGCGAGCCGGGCTGGGTCGGGCACGTCGAGCTCATCCACCTCTTCGACGCTGCCCACGACGAGCGTCTGATCGGGCGCTTCGCCCGACGTACCGACGATCTCCTGGTGATCACGGTGGCCGATCAGAACCAAGGTCCGGCCTTCGCGAGCGAATTTCAGTGCTTCCAGATGCACCTTCGTGACCAGCGGGCAGGTGGCGTCGATGACCTGCAATCGACGCTCCTTCGCCTCGGTCCGCACGCGCGGTGGTACGCCGTGGGCGCTGAAAACCAGAACCGCGCCGACCGGCACCTCGCCGATCGATTCAACGAAGATTGCACCGCGCCGCCGCAACTGATCGACGACATAACGGTTGTGCACAATCTCATGGTGAACATAAACCGGTCGGCCATAGGCCTCGAGGGCCAGTTCCACGATGTCGACGGCGCGAACCACGCCCGCGCAGAAGCCTCGCGGTCGCACCCGAACAAGCGTCTTTTCCCCGTTCTTCGTGCCTTGAATATTCGTGAGCGTCAATGTTCTCTCCGCAACTCGCACAGTTTACCCGAACTAAGGTTTCCCCGCCACTCTGTTCGCCACGTGTTTTGTTGCGGATAGCGACAGGGGGCCTCGGAAGAAAATGCCAATGCTATGATGTCTCGGGTCGGGCGGTTCGGCCGGCTGAAGGAAGACGCGATGCAGCTGAAGGACCGGGTCGCGATCGTGACAGGCGGAGGACGCGGCATTGGCCGCGCGATCGCACGCCGGTTCGCCGCCGAAGGTGCTCTACTGGTTGTGGCAGCGCGGAGCCAAATGGAAGTGCAGCACGTCGCGGCGGAGATTGAGAACGCTGGCGGCCGGGCGGCCGCCGTCGTAGCCGACGTTTCGCGCGAAGCTGACTGCGAAACGATCGTCGAGCGGGCCCGCGAAGCCTTCGGCGCGATTCATATTCTCGTCAATAATGCCGGAATCTATGGCCCGGTCGAGCCGGTTGAAAAAGTCACACCCCGGGAATGGGATGAGGTATTCGCCGTGAACCTGCGCGGTGCATTTCTGCTGTCGCGTCTTGTTCTTCCCGAGATGTATCGGACCGGCTTTGGCTCGGTCGTGAATATCGTGAGCATTGCGGCTAAAGCCGCATTTCCGTTCAACAGTGCCTATGCGGCATCGAAGGCGGGGTTGATTGGACTTACACATACACTCGCAGCGGAAGCGGCCCGCAAGGGCGTCCGGGTTAACGCGCTCAGTCCCGGTCCCGTTGCGGAAACACGCATGTCGCAAGAACTTGGAGAGAAGCTCGCGAGTTACTTGGACACCGACAAGGGGGAGCTGCTTGCCGGGATGCTCGAAGGCATCCTGCAGGGAAGGCCGCAGACCGCCGAGGAAATCGCTTCGGCGGCTCTATTCCTGGCTTCCGATCAAGCGAGCGCGATTACCGGACAGACTCTGAACGTGGATGGCGGAATTGCCTTTTACTGACCTCTTCGAGTTTGCTGAATCCGCGGCGCGCTGATCGGACGATCACGCCTACCCTTGCTCGGGTCAACTCGAAGCCCCGCTCGCCGATCGCCTGGACAACGGGGGTCATGTTCCCGTATCCGCGGCGCAGAGAACGCCCCACCACACGGACCCCAGCCTCGGTCAACTCGAACCCTCGTTCGCCGATCGCGCGAACCACGGGGGCCATCTTCCCGTACCCGCGGCGCAGCGAACGCCCGGCGACGCGCGCCCGAGCCTCGGTCAACTCGAAGCCTCGTTCGCCGATCGCGCAAGCCACCGGGGCCATCTTCCCGTACCCGCGGCGCAGAGAACGCCCGACCACACGGGCCCCAGCCTCGGTCAAGTCGAAGCCTCGTTCGCCGATCGCGCCCACCACATAAAGAGCTCCAGCGAGCACTAGCATCACGGCGAACCCGAGGCCGAACAGCAGTTCGGCAGCAATCAATTCTCGGACGAAATAGAGCTGAAGGATGATGATCACGCCCGCAATGGCCATCAAGCGCTTGCGGACCTTCGCGGTTTTTGTGACCGCGTAGACTAACTCTCGTAGTTGCCCCAAGGCCGGCTTCATTGGACTCCCACCGCCTAGTTTAGATGCAACGGGGGGCCCAAAGGAGTCTAGGTTCTAATTGATTGAAGACTTGAGATTGGGTGCAACCCGGATGGGTCGAAAAGGATAATTCCCTTCCCTAAAGGAGCAAAGTTTCTCTACCGTCGCGGCTTGCCCGGCGGCACGCCTCGTGGCCCGCTTGGAGGGGTATATCCGGCTCGGTATTGCTTCGCGCCGACCCGGTCCGACTACCGGCCTTCGAAGGGGTATCGGTCGATCGCCAGCACTGCCGCCGCAACGCGACGCCGGATGGCGATCGCATCGATGGGGGCATGCTTGGCGAATCGCCTCAGAACGGCGAGCTGCGTAGCGAGCGCGTCACCTTCGACGGTCGCCGCAAGTGCCGTGCGTGCTTCTTTCTCCACGCGATCGAGCGCGTCATAGATGAAGGCCCGGGCGGCATCGACCATCACGGCGGCCGCCGGGCCGCGCACCGCCGAAGATTTCTGCGCGCGAAGGAGCGACGATTCCATCGCGTAGACTTCCATCACGATATTGGCAAGAGCGGCGACAATCTCCTGCTGTTCGGCAAGCTTCTCGCGAAATGCCTGGACGGCAGTTCCGGCAGTCAGCAGGAAAATCTTCTTGGCTTGCGTGAGTGAGCGCCCTTCCTCGGCGAGCGGGCCCGAGGCGGCTTCCTCGAACGATGGCCCCGCCAGAACCTCCTCACCCAGCTTCATGGCCGCGGGAATCAACGGCAAAACACCTGCCATCGCCCGCTTCATCAACATCTGAACGATGAGCATGCGATTGATTTCGTTCGTGCCTTCGAAGATGCGATTGATGCGGCTATCGCGATAGGCGCGCGCCATGGGGTAATCCTCGTGAAAGCCGTACCCGCCGAAGATCTCGACGCCTTCATCGACGCACATGTCCAGCGTTTCGCTACCGGCGACCTTGCTGATCGAGCTCTCGATCGCGTATTCCTCGAGCACCTGCATGGCCTGCCGGGTTTTATCGGCGTCGGTCGGGGTCCCGACAGCCGCGTCGATCATCCCAGCTGAACGATAGATCATCGATTCGACCGCATAAATGCGGATGGCCATCTCGCCCAGCTTGCTTTTGATCAAGCCAAATTCCGAGAGCGACTTCCCGAACGCCACGCGCTCCTTCGAATATTTGGAGGAAACCTCGAGCGCCTGCTTCGCGCCACCGAGGCAATACGCCCCGAGAGAAAATCGTCCAACGTTCAGCGTATTGAAGGCAACGATGTGACCGCGTCCAATATCGTGCAGGAGGTTTTCCTTGGGCACCGGCGCGTTCTCGAAAAACAGAGGTACGGTCGAGCTGCCGCGGATGCCCATCTTCTTTTCTTCGGCGCCGACCGAGAAACCCGGCGTGCCGCGCTCCACGATGAAGCAGGAGAATGAGTCGCCATCTACCTTTGCGAAAACAATGTATACGTCCGCGAACCCGCCGTTCGT
>DATMRE010000216.1:0-2829 GCA_035566475.1 Verrucomicrobiia bacterium
GTCGTTCGCTTTAGTCCCAGGCGAGCAGCCGCACCGTCCGGGCCTCCAACCGTGCCTCTCGCCTCTTCCAGTGCCTTTAGAATCCTCGCCCGTTCGGGAGTCTGCGATTCAGTGGACGATCTTCTGTGAAGTGCAAGCGGAGCCTCCTTGCCGATAAGCTCAGACATCGGCACTTGAAGCGCGCTCCCGTTTGACAGGATGACGGACCGCTCGAGTACATTCTGCAGCTCGCGGATGTTGCCCGGCCAGTCGTAGTTCGTGAGGGCGTCCATAACGGACGTGGGAAGCGTATCGATGTTACGGCCCATGCGCTCCGCATGTTTCTGGACAAAGTAGCGCGTCAGCAGGGGTATGTCTTCGCGGCGCTCCCGCAATGGTGGAACATTCAAAGGAAAAACGTGTAGCCGATAATAGAGGTCGGCGCGAAACTTGCCCTCTTGCACCATCGCCTTCAAGTCCCTGTTCGTGGCGGCCACGAATCGGACGTCGGTTCGGATTGTCCGATTGCCCCCAACGCGCTCGAATTCCTGGTCCTGGATGGCGCGGAGCAACTTCGGCTGGAGTTCGAGCGGCATTTCGCCGATCTCGTCGAGAAAGAGCGTTCCCTGATGCGCCAGTTCGAAGCGTCCGATCTTCTGCGCCACCGCTCCTGTGAAGGAGCCCTTCTCGTGCCCGAATAGCTCGCTTTCGAGTAGGCTGGCAGGGATCGCCGCGCAGTTCACTTTGATGAAGCTGCCCTTTTTCCGGCTGCTCAACTCGTGAACGGCTCGCGCTACGAGTTCCTTTCCGGTGCCTGTTTCACCCAAAATGAGGACCGTTGAGTCGGTAGGCGCCACGGTTTGAAGACTCTTTAGGACCACATGAAAAACAGGCCCTTGGCCCACCATGTTGCCGATGTTCTGGTCGAGGCGGATCTCGTCTTCTAGGTAGAGCTTCTCGGTAGCGAGCCGTTCCTTCATTTCTGCTAGCTCGCCGAAAGCAAGTGAATTCTCCACCGTCATGGCAATTTGGTTTGCAACCTGCATCAGGAACTCGACATCCTCGGGAGACCAGTCATCATCGGTCCTGCGATTGAGCGCCAGCGTTCCGATCACGCGATCTCGTGCGATTAACGGAACCGAGCAGATGGATTTAAAGCCTAGCTCCACAAACAGCCGAAAATCCGAATTCGGGTAGCGGTCTATATCGGTGTCGCGAGCCACGACGGGCCTTCCCGTAGCGAGTACCTCTTCCGCCGGCATGCCCATGGGATTGAACGGCCCCTTGAATGCTTCGCAGCACTGCGGACCTGTGGAATGCAGCGCGTACACATCAAGGAGGCCGGTCTCCGTATTGCGCAGCGTCAGCAACGCGTAATCATGCCGGATCACATTCGACAGTTGGCCGGAAATCGCGGAAAATAGTTCGTCTCGCTCCACCTTCGATGCAAGCGCATTCGTGATCTCGAACAGCGTGCGCAGCCGGTCCCGCTCTCGAACTGCTTCCTGCTTGGCGAGGAAGGACTCGACCGCAACAGCGAACTCGCTGGCAACTCGCTCCAGGAACGCTATCTCGGCGGGACTGGGATCGAACGGCGCTACGGAGCTGAAGCCGAAGGCGCCGAGCCGGTGATTGCCCGTCGTGAGGGGGACGAGTAACAGGGTACTGATCCCGAAATCCCGAGCGCGGCTTACGAACTCCGGCCATCGAGTTTCAGACTGGACAGGTGAGACTACGAGTGGCTGCTGGTTCAGCCATACCCAACCGGCCGGATCCTGGTCGACGGGCAGTCTGAGGCTCGTGATCACGGGATTGCAGGGCTCATTCAAAATATGTCCCTGCATGGCGTTGCCTTTGGGATCGTGCAGGATCAGGCCGATATGATCAAAGCTGACAATCGGGCGAAGAGATTCGGCTACGCCCGAGAGCAGACTTCTGAGATCAGTGCGGCCGGCGATCGAACGCGAGAGCGCGATCACGGCCTTATAAAGTCTCTCCTTGCCGGCGCCGTTTTCGTTGCCGATTCGGACGGTCGAATTCGCCGGTGCGACGGTCTCGATCTCTTTCATCACGCGCCGCACGGCTGCGCTGCCGCCGATAATATCGTCAGAATGGAGCCCCAATCCCAGATCCACGTTTTCCATGACTTATTCTCCTGTTGCTCTTTTACATACCTGGCTGAGTTCCTGCATTTGCAGCGCTACCCGGCCGCCTGTCATGCAGCAACACCATGGACCTCGCGCGAACGGAACGCGCCCGCCTCTCGGAAGAACGTCAGGACGGGCGCCGATGCGCTGTGCGTCACTCGGATGCAGTCACTCTGTCGAATCTGGCCGGTCACGATCAGATTAGACAAAGGCTGCACCAGCAGTCGCTCGATCGCACGCTTCAACGGGCGGGCGCCATATCTGACATCGGTGCCCTCCATCAACAAAAAGTCCCGGGCGCTATCCGACATATTGATCAGGAAGCGCTTGCCGGCCCGGGTCTTTTCAATGCGCTCCTGCACTTCGTCGAGCTCGATTTCCAGAATTCTACGCAGCTCGCGCGCGCCCAGCGGGTGGAAGATCACGGTTTTGTCAATCCGGTTCATGAACTCCGGAGCGAATTTGCGGCGTGCGGCCTCGAGGCCCGCGTGCGACATCTTATCGCTGAGCTTTGGGTCGATGGCGCCGATGGCGTGCTGGCGTTCCGTTTCCATTGAGGCGAAACCTAGTTTGGGCCGTAGCATCGCGTTCATCTCTGCCGCCCCCAGGTTGCTGGTCATGAAAATCATGGCCTGCGAGAAATCTACGCGGCGGTTATCGCCTAGCGTCAGGGTGGCTTTATCGAGAATCCCGAGCAGGAGGT
>DATMRE010000217.1:0-7155 GCA_035566475.1 Verrucomicrobiia bacterium
TTGGCTACTCGCGCGAAACCGACGTCGAGCGGTTCTACCGCGACGCGCGCGTTCTCACGATTTACGAGGGTACGAGCGAGATGCAGCGCACGGTTATCGCCCGCGACCTGCTGAGAGCCGGTGCTCTAGGCTGAGCCGCGCGCTCCGGTGTCCGGGCTTTACCGCTCCGGGCAGTACCCGGATTTGATATTGTGAGTCTGGACGCGGCGCGCCGTTTGCGGGCCCCGGATGGGTTTTCCGGCCAAATCCGCTCTGCGTTCGACTAGCGCTGGCATCTTGCCCGTTGTTTCGCGTGGGATTCTAGGAGACCATCTTTAGCGTGGCACGACCGAAACGAGTCCTGAGCGGCATGCGGCCAACGGGCCGCCTCCATCTCGGTCATTACTTCGGCGCACTTTCAAATTGGCTCAAGCTTCAGGACCAATACGACTGCTTCTTCTTCGTCGCCGACTGGCACGCCCTGACAACGCACTACGAGGACACCTCCTCGGTCGCCGAAAACACCCTCCAGGTGGCCATCGATTGGCTTTCGACCGGCATCGATCCCGAGAAATCGACGATTTTCATCCAGTCGAGCGTCCTCGAGCACGCCGAGCTGCATCTGCTGCTCTCGATGATCACCCCCCTGAGCTGGCTTGAGCGCGTCCCGACCTATAAGGAGCAGATCGAAAACCTCAAGGACCGTGACCTCGGCACGTATGGCTTCCTCGGCTATCCGCTTCTGCAATCCGCGGACATCGTCATCTACGACGCCGATCTGGTTCCCGTCGGCGAGGATCAGGTGCCGCACGTCGAGCTCACCCGCGAAGTCGTCCGCCGCTTCAATACGCATTTCGGACTGGAAATCAATGCCAAGCTGTTTGCGCCTGAGAATGCGGAGGCACTGGGCGCGGTTTTTTCGGAGATCTCTAAGGAAACGGTGGACCGGGTGGCAGTCCAAGAGAAGGAATTCCAGCCTCAGTTCAGAATAGCGGTTCGAAAACATGTCGCCGAGGTTGGATTCGCCAATTTCCTTGAGAGTTTGAAAAGGAAGACGAGGCCGTCCGGGTCCCACTCGCCCGCTCGGGCCGGCAGCGACCTTCCTCCCCGTCAAGCGAATGGCGGGAAGTTCTTCAAGTTAAGGGACATTCTGGTGGGTCCGAATCATCTGCTGACCGAAACTCCTCGCCTGCCCGGCACCGACGGTCGCCGCATGGCGAAGAGTTACGGCAATGCGATCTGGCTCTCGGATACCGCTGATGAAATTCGCGACAAGGTCCGCAACATGTTGACCGATCCGCAGCGCGTCAGGCGCACCGACCCCGGGCGGCCGGAAATTTGCCCGGTCTTCGCCTATCACAAGCTGTTCTCTTCACCCGACGTCGTTGCCTGGTCCGACCAGGGGTGCCGGACCGCAGGCATCGGCTGCGTAGAGTGCAAGAGCAGAATGGCCGACGGCCTTGTCGGGTGGATCGCTCCGGTTCAGGCACGCCGCAAGGAATTTGAGGCCCATCCCGGGCGAGTTTGGGATATCCTCGACGCAGGCGGCCGGAAGGCCAGGAAGGCTTCTCGCCTTATCATGAAGCGCGTCCGAAAGGCAATCTTCAACTGGAACGACGCCCATGAGCCCGACGCGCATCGGTCGTTCGGCTCTTCCGGGGCCAGGAGGAGCTTGGATCCATCCGACGGTTAGAGACCCCGGCTACGGTTGGGAAACAGGTTAACAATGGCGTCACCCTATCACATCCATTTGCCGGCCTACGAAGGACCGCTCGATCTCCTGCTGGAATTGATCCGCAAGCAGGAGATGGACATTCACAACATCGCCATCGCCAAGGTCACCGAGCAGTATCTCGACTATCTCCACCAGCTCGAGAAGCTTGACATCGACGTCTCCGCCGATTTCATCTACATGGCGGCGACGCTGATCCACATCAAGTCGAAGATGCTTCTCCCGGTCGACCCTCTGGCCGGCCCGGAAGATCAGGCGGACCCGCGCGCCGATCTCGTGCATCGCCTGCTCGAACACGAAAAATTTAAGAACGCCGCGCAGCTGCTGTACCAGAAGCAGCAGATCGAGGCTCACGTATGGTCGCATCCGGACCGTACGCTCTATACGGGCGACGCCGTCGAGGGCGAGCTCGTCGTCTCTCTCGTCGACCTTGTCAAGACGTTCCAGCAGGTCCTCGAGCGCCGCAAGGAAGTGGAGAAGTTTGAGCTGCGCCATGAGAGCGTCTCGATCGCCGAGATGATGAACCTTCTGCGCGATCGGCTGCTCATGACCGACCACCCGGTCTCGCTCATCGAGTTCTTCGGTACCTGCGAAACACGCAACGCCATGATCGTCGCGCTGCTCGCCGTGCTCGAAATGGTACGCATGCAGGCCGTCATTCTTGTTCAGGACGAGGTTTTCGGCGACATCGGACTGCGTAAGCACAAGATGTTCGACGCCGTGTTTCAAGGCTCCGAGGCTATGTCGAAAATTGAGGAGCAATATCTTTAGTCATGGCGCCCGAGGATATTCAGGCCGCGCTCGAAGCCATCATCTATGCAGCAGACGAGCCCGCCACGCTTGACCAGATTGCGAATGCCCTCGGTGTCGAGAAGGCGCGAGCTCGAACGGCCCTTGACGTTCTCGTCGCTTCCTACCAGACCGATCTCCGCGGCATCGAAGTGCGCAGAGTGGCGGGCGGGTGGAAGGTTTACACGAAGGCGCAGCACCACGAGGTCGTCCGCAAGTTCATCAAAAGCCTTCAGCCACCGTTGCGACTGACCATGCCCGCGCTCGAGACGCTTGCCGTCATCGCCTATAAGCAGCCCGTCACGGTGCCTGAGATCAACGAGATTCGCGGCGTCAACGTCGGCGGCGTCATCAAGACACTGCTCGAGAAGCACCTCATCACCACCGCCGGGCGCAAGGAGGTGATCGGGCGCCCGATCCTCTATCGAACATCGAAGCAGTTCATGATGCGCTTCGGCCTCTCGGATCTCGACGAGCTCCCGAGCCTCAAGGAGTTCGAACAGCTGGCCCAGGCGGCTCTTGATTCCGACGCTGGCGTGGCGGAGGCCGAGCCGAGCGATCATGCAGCGGGCTCCGCCCGGGCGCCTTCTGAGCTCTCGGGCGCGAATCACTCTCAAGGGGTGGCCGAAGGCTCCGAGGACGATGACCTCGCCGAACTCGGCGAGGAAGTGCCGGAGAGCCACGCTCCGCTTTCCCCGGAAGCGACGGGTGAGTCCTTACCGGAGGCCGTCTCCAAATCGCCCGAGGGATCAAAGGCTGCCTCGGTTGCCCCGAGTGACTCCGAGAAATCCTAAAGCGGCGGGGACGCCTCGCGGCTTGAGGGTCGGACCGCTATTCGCCTCCGCGCGCGTTTTCCGCTATGCTTCCTTCCGTCGGGCCATTCGCCTACCCCTCGTCATGGAAGAACGCCTACAGAAGATTATCGCACGCGCTGGAACCGCTTCGCGGCGGCGAGCGGAGGAGCTTATCGCCTCGGGGCTTGTAACGGTCAACGGTCGCGTCGTCACCGAGCTTGGCTCGAAGGCCGATCGGTCGCGCGACCACATCAAGGTGTCCGGCAAGCTTCTTCGTCAGGAAGGCGAACGCGTCTACCTGCTCTTCCACAAACCACCGGAAGTCGTTTCGACCATGAGCGATCCCGAAGGCCGGCGTTCACTGCGCGATTTCCTTCAAGGGGTCTCCGAGCGCGTCTTTCCGGTCGGACGGCTCGAGTACCATGCTGCCGGTCTAGTCTTCCTGACAAACGACGGCGAGCTCGCGAATCGTATCCTGCGTTCGCACCATTTGCCCCAAACGTATCACCTGAAACTCAAAACGCTTCTCACCTTTGACGAGATCGCCAGTCTGCAACGCTCTACCGGCGCCCGCATCTCGCGGCTTCGCGGCAGGGACTCTCCCTGGTACGAAGTCATCGTTTCCGGAGCTCGCCGCGATGCACTTCGCGGCAAACTCTTTCAGACCGGCCATCCGGTTGAGAAGATGAGGCGTGTCAGCATTGGAAACCTCGAGCTCGACCGACTCGCTCCTGGCCGCCATCGAGCGCTTTCGCCCGCAGAGCTCACCTCAGTTTCGCGCGCGCTCGAGGGCCCAGCCGCCGTGCAGGGCTTAGAGAAACATCGGGAGACCGCGAAGAAACGCAATCGGCCGAATCGCTCGCCCGGCGGACGATTCCGCGGCCCAGGCCAGAATCCTCCCTCCTAGTTAACCTAGGAACCCGGGCCGAGGCTGCTGCATCTGATCCCTTCTAGAGACTCGCGCGGGCTATCGCTCTTGGGCGCTCGAGTGGCCGGTATCGCTTTCCGGTTTTCTTTTCACTGAATTCGGGTATGATACCGGCCGGCAACGGGGGGAATTGCTCAGGCGACAGCGCGGTCTATCGCTCGGCCCGGGTTCATGGTTCCGCACGGAACCCGGCGTCGTGGACCGGTGTCCGCGCTGAAAGACGAAAATTCCTACGCGTTCTCGCGGGCCGTAAACGTCCGCCGCGCGCAACCTCGCAATGCACTCGAAAGGATCGGTTCACAAACATAATGATAAATTCTGTCGAAGGCCCCAGCCCCGAAGCAAATCAGACTCCGGCGCCGGTTGCTGGAGATCCCGTTAGTCAAATTCTCAAGACCAGCCGAACCATTGCCGTTGTTGGTCTCTCAAACCGCCGGCACCGTCCGAGCTACGGCGTTTCGCAATATCTGCAATCCGCTGGCTACCGCATCATTCCCGTCAATCCCTCTGAGACCGAGGTGCTTGGCGAGAAATCGTACGCTCGTCTTGAAGACATTCCCGAGCGCGTGGACATCGTCGACATTTTTCGCCGGTCCGAATTCGTGCCGGAAATCGTCGAGGCTGCGATCCGCATCGGTGCGCGTGCGGTCTGGATGCAGGAAGGCGTCATTCACGCCGATGCCGCCGAAGGCGCCCGTCGCGCCGGCCTGTTGGTGGTCACCAACGCCTGCATCCTGAAAGAGCACATCAAACGCTTCCGCTTACAATGAGGACTGGCTCTCCCCGGCTCTCGCGGCGGCTCCCGCCCGGTGTGCGCTTGACGTTCCTGTCCGTGATGGCGGACGAGGCATGCTGTGCCGCTCGAGCGCTCGCGAATGGGAGGTGATCGGAGCGGCTGGTCGGCCCGGATGAAACTAAATTCGGTCGGCCGCGCGGCCGGAGGGACGTTGTTGCTGCCGGTCCTCGTCCCGGCGAACGATGACAGCGGGTCATTGCAGCCGATACAGCTTCAACACTTCCTTTCCTGGCTCGGTCACGGCAATCGATTCTCCATCTGGCGCGATCGAGAAGGCGTGGAACCGAAGACCATGCAAGGCGGGCACAAAGCTCTCATCGTAGAGCCCGACCCATACCAAATCATTCGACTTCTCGGGCGGCCCTCGTTTCAGCAAGATCCTCTTTTCGTCGCGGCTCCACTGAAATCGCCCAAAACCTGCGCGCACGCGGATGGCTTTGGAGGGATTGGCGAGGTCGCGGACCTCGAGCGTATCGCCATCCTCGAAAAAACCGACCTTCTTGCCGGATGGTGACAGGCTCAATTCTCCCTGGTACGCATCGATCCGCGCGACCTCCCGCACGCTCTCGTGCACGAGGTCGAGCTGTACGAGCGCCAGGCGTCCGAGAACGCTCAGGTTCTGCCCGATGGCGAACGCCTGATTGTTCTTCGCGTCCCAGGCAACCGCATCGAACGTGTGCCCGGCAAATAGGGAAGTGATTTGCCCATCCGAGGGCCGAAGCCGCGAAACCTGATAGGGTCCTATTCCGGTCAAATACACGACTGTTGTGCCGTCGCCGAGCCAAGTGCCGTTCGTGGCGCTCTCGATGAACCGCGTCTTCGAACCTTCGACTTTGATCTCGTGTCCCTCGTCATCGAGCAGCGCGATCGCCTTCGCGCCTCCGGCCGGTTCGTCCTCGGACGATGGGTGCTGCGTGGTCATGTTCATCGCCATGCGCCCCCCGTCGGGTGACCAGGCCAGCGAGTCCACCGTGTAGCTCGAAGGCGGTGGGACCGGCATGAATCGGTCGCCCTCGACGATCTGCTTCTCGTGCCCATTCGGCGTCGCCAGCCACACATCATCCCGCGTGATGACAACTTTCTTGATCCTCTTCAGGTGCGGGACCGAACATACGATCTTATTGTTGCTAGAAATCGCGAAGGTTCGGCAATCGTGTTCCATGATCAGCGCTGGTTTTTCTTGCGCGAATGAGACGACCGACAGCAGGAGCGTCCCGATCGCGACGATTGGCAGCCGGCTCTTAGACAGGTAGCCTGCCTGGGCGGAGCGACACCCGAGTGTGGTCGGCCGCCGTGGGGCGTGAATGGTCTCGCGCGTGCGAGCGACCGGCCGAAGCAAAGTTGCCTCCGGGGCAGGGAATCGCCGCTGGGGTCGAATGTTCTCGAGCCCAGCAGGCGAGGGCTCGTACGGCCGATCGGCTAGTCGATTGAAACTCACTGGTCCTGGCCTTCCGAAGCCTTCTTCTGTGTCCGCCGAATTTCTTCAAGCCTCTGCCGAATTCGCGCCTCGAACCCCTGATCCGTCGGCTGGTAGTAAACGCGCCCTCGAAGACTCTCAGGCAGGCAGGTCATAGCTGCAACCTTCTCCTCCTTATCGTGCGCGTATTGGTACCCTTTTCCGTATCCGATCCGACTCATCAGTCCGGTCACCGGATTTCTTAGATGCAGCGGCACCGGCTCGGCGATGGTCGTCCGCAGGTCCTCGAGCACGGCGCCATATCCCAGGTAAAGCGCATTGGATTTCGGCGCCAGGGACAAGTACGCCGCCGCCTGCGCTAGCGCTAGATGACCCTCCGGAGGCCCGAGCGACTCGAACGCCTCCCTGGCCGCGAGCGCGACCGCAAGCGCTCCCGGCTCGGCGAGGCCAATATCCTCGCTCGCCATCCGCACCATGCGCCGCGCGATGTACAGCGGGTCTTCGCCCGATTCGAGCATCCGTGCGAGCCAGTAGAGTGCCGCATCGGGATCGGAATTCCGCACCGACTTGTGCAGCGCCGAGATGAGGTTGAAATGCTCCTCGCCAGCCTTGTCATAGGGAAGCAGTTTTCTCTGCAGTACATCTTCGAGGCGTGCCGCCGAGACGACTCGCCGCCCATCTGTTGCTGGCGCGGTCCCGAGCACGAGCGCTTCGAGCGTG
>DATMRE010000218.1:0-2749 GCA_035566475.1 Verrucomicrobiia bacterium
AACGATATCCAACACAACAGGCTCCTCACGATGCACGCTCAATTGGCGTCAAACTGCGCCGCTCATGTGCCTCCGGTTTTCTGCTGACGGTTCCGGTTCTCTCGCTCAACTCGAACGATGTCCCCAACTTTGAGATCTCGATTGTCTCCTTCATTCTTTCAGGCAAGTCGACGAACGAACGTTCTCGGGTTTTTCAGCAGGCTTTCGAACGGGGTGGCCGATCGAAGCGGTTCAGAATCTGATTCCGAGAAGGAGGTCCGAGATCGATCGTAGGTCGAGCGTACACGTTTGCCCGTAAGGATCATTACATCAATGCCTTGATTGTCTCACCGGAAGGTCTCCCGGTAGACTGTGCTTGGACGACCGACCCCGCGAATCTTGGGGATCGAGAACGTCGGGAACTGGAGTTCCCACCGATGAGACCTGAAGAGCAGCGTGGTAGGGCGCGGGTGAAGCTCGACAAACTCGCCTACATCAACTTGCCGTCCGGCAATGGAGGAATCGTGCTGGACGTTTCCGACGAAGGCCTCGGCTTTCAGGCCGCAGCATCTCTCGACGCAGCGGGTCCGATCCGCTTTCGTCTGCTGGTAGGATCGCTCGACCAGATCGAAGGCGCCGCCGAGCTTCGATGGATCGATGAAACAGGTAAGCGAGCTGGCTTGCGGTTCACCGACCTGCCCGAAGAAGTGCGGGATCAAGTCCGAATATGGCTTGGTCGACCTCGACTGACCCCGACCCGAAGCGCCGACGCCCCGCCAACCTCCGGGGACGGAGCCGAATTTGTGCCCGCCAGAAAGCGTGACTTAGTACCCATCGAAGAGTACGAGGCTTCTCATCCGAGCGTCGGGGACGGCGTCCCGTCCATCGCGATGAACGCATCAGGCAACACAGCAGCCACGTTCCGCGTTCCGCCTGAACCTCCTTCTGAGCCGATGGGATCGCTACCCGGTCGCACGGTTCGAAGAACCCTCGGGACCGCCTCCCCGGACACTCGGCCAGCCATGTTTCCCCCCGAGCACCTTCGCCTGGCTCCGGCCGCTCTCGCTCGACAGGAGACGAATGATCCGTCAACGCATAACTTGGCCTCTATCTTCTTTTTCTTGATCCTCGGAGTAGCGATCGGAATCTCGTCTTTCGTCTACAAAGGTCTGGCGGGCGAGTCACTGATCCGTTTAGGCCAAAGAATCTCGGGCGATTCCCCTCGTCACGCGGCTGTTCAGGGGCCTGCGGCAACTTCCGGTTTTCGTTCCGATTCCGCGGCAGTCGCCAACGAGCCTGCCGATCCGCAAACTCGCCTCGCGCCCACGCCCGCGGCGCCCAGCGATCGACCCAGGATCGCCGATCGGTCTTCGGACAGCATCGCTCAGACCGGTCGGCCACAACCGCAGAGCGAGGCAGGTCAACCTGCGGAAGCCGGTTCCGAGCCCTCGAGCGAGTCTACGCCTGGGTATTCCGCTCGGGTAGACACGGACGACCGAGACCGTGAAGTTCCCCGGACAGGTGAGAACGGCGAGGCTGAGCTCGCCTTCGCTCACCGGTATCTAGGCGAAGGCAGCGACAGGGAACGCACCGCTCGAGCAGCTCAACTGCTGTGGTTGGCGGTCGAAAAGGGAAGCACCGCAGCGGAGGTGGAGTTGGCCGGCCTTTACGTTCGCGGTGAGGGTGTGCCGAAAAATTGCGAACAAGCGCGTGTTCTGCTCACGGCCGCGCACAACGAAGACAGTCAACGAGCGGAGCAGGAATTAGCGGAATTGCAACGGTACGGCTGTCGATAGCGTCGAAAGCGATTTCCTTCTCGAGAGTGCCAGCAAACGATAGAATCTGGCGCCCCGTTCGCCTCGTATCACCAGGTGCCACGCTTTAGGTCGTCTTCTCTTTTTAACCTCGAGGCTACACTTCTCGTGCTAGCGTGGGGAGGCTCGAATTTGTGGAGACCTAGACTGACTCGATGATCGTCGCGCGGGAACAACTCGAAGCGGATGTGCTGATCATCGGTGCGGGGCCTGCGGGCCTGGCCTGCGCGCTCGGTCTTGCGAACCTGATCGAGCAGCACACTCAGGCGGGGAAATCCCCAGCTCTGTCGGCAGACAGCGTCTATGTGCTCGAGAAAGCGCGCGAAATCGGCGCTCATCAACTTTCGGGGGCTATTCTCGACCCGCGCGCGCTGCGGGAACTGGTGCCCGATTTTGAGCAAACCGCACCGCTTGAAACGCCCGTTACCAGCGACGCCGCTTACTTCCTGACCGAAAGCAGCTCGTGGAAACTTCCGATCACGCCGCCGCCGCTGCGAAACCACGGGAACTACCTGGTGTCGCTCAACAAGCTTGTGAAGTGGCTCGGCGGACTCGCCGAGAAAAAGGGCGTGAATCTGTTTACGCAGTTTGCGGCGCAGGAGCTGCTGTACGAGAAGAACGGAATCAGCGGCGCTCGGACCGGAGAGAAAGGCGTCGACAAGAACGGCAAGCCGAAAGATAACTATGCACCCGGCTACGAACTGCGCGCGAAAGTGACGGTCCTGGCCGAGGGCCCGCGCGGGTCGCTCACGAAAGATCTCGTCGAACGACTGAAGCTCGACGGCCTGAACCCACAGGTGTACGGGCTCGGGATCAAAGAGTTATGGGACGTCGAGCCCGGGCGAATCGATGCTGGCTACGTCGCGCACACTCTCGGGTGGCCGCTCGGCTCGGACATCTACGGCGGCGGCTGGGTCTACGGGACGGGAGACAGGCGCGTTTCGCTCGGGATGGTC
>DATMRE010000219.1:0-3696 GCA_035566475.1 Verrucomicrobiia bacterium
AGGAACCTCGCTGATTCGAGCGGCAGTCGAACGCGGCGTCACATTTTTCGATACCGCCGAAGTCTACGGTCCATTCACGAACGAAGAACTCGTGGGCGAAGCTCTTGCTCCATTCCGCGGTCGGGTGGTGATCGCAACGAAGTTCGGCTGGGCGCCGAATCTGGAGGAGGGAGGCAAGTGGACTGCCCTCAATAGCCGGCAAGAGCACATCAAGGAAGCAGCCGAGGGCTCGCTCAAGCGGCTCAAGACCGACGTCATCGATCTGTACTATCAGCACCGCGTTGACCCGAACGTGCCGATCGAGGATGTAGCAGGAGCGGTGAAGGACCTGATTCAGCAAGGTAAGGTGAAGCACTTCGGCCTGTCTGAAGCAGGCGTGCAAACAATCCGTCGCGCACACGCAGTCCAGCCCGTCACGGCACTCCAGAGTGAATATTCACTCTGGTGGAGAGAGCCTGAGAAAGAAATTTTACCGGCGCTCGAGGAACTCGGGATCGGATTCGTTCCATTTAGCCCCTTAGGAAAAGGGTTCCTCACGGGCAAGATCAACGAAGAAACGAAATTCGATAAGACCGATTTCCGCAATATCGTCCCGCGCTTCACGCCGGAGAACCGCAGAGCAAATCAGGCCTTGGTGGATTTGCTTAGCAAGATTGCCGAACGGAAGAAGGCGACACCCGCGCAGGTCGCGCTCGCTTGGATCCTCGCCCAGAAGCCTTGGATGGTTCCCATCCCCGGCACAACGAAGTTGCACCGGCTGGAAGAAAACATCGGCGCCGCTGCCATTGAACTGACACCCGACGATCTCCGCCAAATCGACAGCGCCACTTCGAAGATTCCGGTGCAGGGAGCGCGGTACCCGGAGAACCTACAGAAATTGGTCAATCGCTAAATCGGCAGGTCTCGGGAGGAGCAGTATGCGAATCCGGATTCTCGGTTCCGGGTTGATGGGTGGCAACTCGGAACGATCTTCGCCCGAGCTGGACATGAATCCGTGTTCAGCTACTCGCGGAGCAACCACAAACTCAAGCGGCTGGCGCGCGATGCTCAAGGCAAGGTCCGCGCCGGCATGGAGATGTCATGGCTAACAAGAAGATCTGGTTTATCACTGGAGCCAGCCGTGGCATGGGCGTCGATTTTGCCAAGGCCGCGCTGGCGGCGGGCCACGCGGTTCTGGCCTCGGGACGGAACAGAGACGCCGTGTCCAAGGCCTTGGGTCAGTCGAACGACCTGCTGGCCGTCCAGCTGGACGTCACGAGCCGCGACGATGCCGAGGCGGCGGTGCGGGCCGCCGTCGACCGGTTCGGACGCATCGACGTGCTGGTCAACAATGCTGCCAGCTTTTATGCCGGCTACTTCGAGGAGCTGACGCCGGAGCAGATCGAGCGGCAGTTGGCGACGAGCCTATTGGGCCCGATGAACGTCACCCGTGCTGTCCTGCCGGTTATGCGCAAGCAGCGCTCAGGGAGCATTATCTCGATTTCCTCGGCAGCGGGCCTCGTCGGCTTCGAGTTCTGTACCGCCTATGCCGCGTCGAAGTTCGGCCTGGAGGGCTGGATGGAGTCGGTGCACGCCGAGGTCGCGCCGTTCGGCATCACCACCACCATCGTCAACCCGGGGTTCTTCCGCACGGAACTCCTCACGGAGAAATCGACGAACTACGCCGAGCCGTCCATCGAGGACTACGACGAGCGCAGAGCGAACCAGCTCGAGTTTTGGAAAGTCCAGAATGGCCAGCAATCCGGCGATCCGGCCAAGCTCGCGCGAGCGCTTATCATCATTGGGAGCCAGGAGCCGCCCCTGCGCCGCTTTATCGCCGGCGCCGATGCCATTGCCCTCGCGGAGCAGAAGGTCGCCGATTTGAAGGCACAGATCGACGCTGAGCGAGACCTCTCGACGTCCCTCGCTCTCGACCGAGCGCCCGCCGCATGATCGATATAGTGCGATGCGCCTGCGTGGGCTATGTCGGCTTCCCGCACGGCGTCAAAGCTCAACGGTGACCAGCTGTTCTGCGCCCACGTTCCCGGCGAGTGGCGATCAACTCATTGCTCAACTGCCGCTTGATACAGCGGACTGTCATAGTTTCACGTTAAAGGAAACTTTTCATGAGCGATCAATCTAACGATTCCAATCAAAAGCATGTCCATGCTGTGAGCCGGCGTGAAGCTCTGATAGCCGGGGCGGCCCTGATCGCAGCACCTTTCCTGAAAGGAGTGACCTCCACGGTGCAGGCTGCTGAGGCCGCGAACACGCGGGTGCCTGACGACCTTCCCGCGCATGCTCAGGCGGGGAAGGTCCGGGGCACGGCGGCGGAATGGTTGAGCTACAGCGGCGATAAGGCCAGTTCGAAATATTCACCGCTCGCTCAGATAGGCGGAGCTAATTTCAATCGCCTGAGCGTCGCATGGACATGGCGCTCCGTCGAAGAAGATGTCGCGAAGGCAAATGATCTGAAGACCTGGGCATGGGAATCCACCCCGCTGATGGTCGGTGGCGTTCTGTATGTCAGTACTTCGCTCTCCCAAGTTGCGGCCCTCGACGCCGCGACGGGCAAGACGCTTTGGGTCTGCGACCCGGAGACGTGGAAGAACGGAACACCTTCGAACAACGGCTTCGTCCATCGTGGTGTCGCCTACTGGGCGGATGGGAAGGATCGACGCATCCTGTTCGGCACCGGCGACGGCTATCTGATCTGCCTAAACGCGCAGACGGGCAAGCCCATCCCTACCTTCGGCCACGGGGGGCGCATTGACCTGACGAAGGGGTTGGGCCGCAATGTAGACCGGCATCTGTACGGCGTCTCCTCACCACCGATCATCTGTCGCGATGTCGTCGTCATGGGGTCGAAGGTCAACGATGTTCCCCTTGCTGCGGACATGCCACCCGGCGACGTGCGAGGCTTCGACGTTCGCACCGGCAAGCAGCAGTGGATTTTCCATTCCGTCCCCAGAAAGGGAGAGTTCGGTAATGAGACCTGGATGAACGGCTCCTGGAAAACGACGGGCGCAGCGAACGTTTGGACGATGATGAGCGCGGACGAGGCGTTGGGCTACGTCTACCTGCCGTTCAGCACGCCTTCGGACGATTTCTACGGGGTCCACCGTCCAGGCAATGGCCTATTTGGAGACAGTCTGGTCTGTCTGGAGGCGCTGACCGGCAAGCGCCTTTGGCACTTTCAGATGGTTCACCACGGGCTGTGGGACTACGACCTGCCTTCGGCACCCAACCTGATTGACATCCGGGTGAACGGACAGGATGTCAAGGCTGTCGCACAGGTGAGCAAGCAGGGGTTCTGCTATGTCTTCGACCGTGTGACGGGCAAGCCGATCTGGCCCATCGAAGAGAGGCCCGTTCCGCAGTCGACGGTGCCCGGCGAGAGAACGTCCCCGACGCAGCCCTTTCCGACCAAGCCCGCTCCCTTCGACCGGCAGGGAGTCACGGAGAACGACGTGATCGAGTTCACGCCGGAGCTGCGCAAGCAGGCTCTGGCAATTCTGGAAAAGTACAATTACGGTCCGCTGCTCACGCCGCCTTCTCTACAGAAGCCGACGATCGAGATGCCCGGCATCGCCGGCGGTGCGAGCTGGTCGGGCGCGGCGTTCGACCACGAGACCGGGATACTTTACGTCTCGTCGGTCACGCTCCCATACGCGTGCAAGCTGTCCAAGTCGTCAGTCCCTAATATTGACTACTTCG
>DATMRE010000220.1:0-5184 GCA_035566475.1 Verrucomicrobiia bacterium
TCGACGCCCTTGAAATCGTCCCACTCGTATTCGGGCGCCTGTACTCCGTAGCCCACAAAAATCATGTCGGCGTCGAGCTCGACAGAATCGACGGTGCGCTTTGTCCAGGCCACAAAGTCCTTCTGAAAAGCCGCATGCATCTTCGTCCCATGCCCGGTTATGGTCAGCTCCATATTCGGGTCTGGCCGTATACCGACCAGGGGAACTTTCTCGAGATAGGTTCGGTCGGGATTCCCGGGCTCCAGGCCCGCGTCGCGAAACTGCTTTTCGAGGTAGGCGAGGGTCACGGCCTCTCCCTTCGTGCCCGGACCACGCCCCTCGAATTCATCTGAAGATAGCTTGCGGATGTGCTCAAGCAAACGATCGCGAGAAAACGACCGGACTCCGGCGTCCGGCGAGCTCTGCGCCCGTGGAGATGAGAACGAAGACACTCCGAGCGCGGTCGCAGCGACGATTGCCGTGATGGCAAAGTATTTCGATTGCCTGGAGGCTAAGACGGGCATCGATCCTCCTGCCCTGAGAAGCGACTTTAGGGAAATAGAACTGCGCCGGCCGGTTGCAGTTGACTTCCGATCATCGGTTCAACTCCCGTTCCTCCGCTTTGCCTTGGCGTTCTGTTTTTCTTCGATGGCCGCCTGCGCCGCCGCGAGCCTCGCAATGGGGACTCGGAATGGCGACGCACTGACGTAATTCATTCCCACCCGATGACAATACTTCACGCTCTTGGCGTCCCCGCCGTGCTCGCCGCAGATCCCGATCTTCAGCTTTGGCCGCGCCTTCCGGCCCCGCGCAATCGCCCACTCGACCAGCATCCCTACACCCTCGACGTCAAGCGTCTGGAAGGGATCATCGGTAAAGATCGCAGCCTTCGCCTGGTCGACATACACTGGCAGGAAACGTCCGGCGTCGTCTCGCGAGAGGCCCATCGTTGTCTGTGTCAGGTCATTGGTTCCGAAGGAGAAGAACTCGGCGACCTCTGCGATCTGATCGGCTAGGAGTGCTGCCCGCGGGAGCTCGATCATGGTGCCGACAAGATACTCAAGCTTCACTTTAGAGTGCGCGATGATCTCGCCTGCAACCCTGCGGGTCGACGTTTCAAGAATCCTAAGCTCTCTCTTGTCCAAAACGAGAGGGTGCATAATCTCAGGTAACACCTTAATACCCCGCTTCTGACAATCGATCGCCGCCTCGATGATTGCTCGCACCTGCATTTCGAGGATCTCCGGATAAGTAATCGCGAGCCTGCAGCCGCGGTGCCCGAGCATCGGGTTGGCTTCGTGCAGTTGCTCGACGCGTCGAGCAACTACCTCGGCCGAGATGCCGATCTTCTTCGCGAGTTCGGCCTGTTTTGCCGGCTCGTGAGGCACAAACTCATGCAGCGGAGGATCGATCAGCCGGATCGTCACGGGCAGGCCGTCCATGGCCTCGAAAATTCCCGCGAAGTCGCGCCGCTGGAACGGCAACAGCTTGTCGAGGGCCTTCCGCCTGGCCTCGGCTGTCTCTGCCAGAATCATTTCCTGGATCGCCAGTTGCCGCTCGCCGCTTTTTTCCGGGTGCTCAAAGTCCTTGAAGAACATGTGTTCGGTGCGGCAGAGCCCAATGCCTTGGGCGCCCATTTTGCGCGCGAGCCTGGCATCCTGCGGGGTATCTGCGTTCGTGCGCACACCGATCTTCCGGACCTTGTCCGCCCAGCTCATTAGGGTTTCAAACGCTTTGGGCGGCTCAGGTGCCACGAGAGCAATCTCGCCCAAATAGACGGAACCGTCTCCGCCGTCGAGCGTTATCCATTCCCCCTCGCTCACCACGTGCCCGTTCACGCTCATCTTTTTCGCATCGGCATCGATGTCGATCTTCTCGGCCCCGACAATGCAACACTTTCCCCATCCACGGGCGACGACCGCCGCGTGGCTCGTCTTTCCTCCGGTCGCCGTGAGGATTCCCTGCGCGACGTACATGCCGCCGACATCCTCCGGGCTGGTCTCCCGCCGCACGAGAATCACCCTCTCGCCTTTTGCTGCCCGATGTTCGGCCTCCTCTGCGGTGAAAACGGCCCGTCCAACCGCCGCGCCCGGCACTGCGTTGATGCCTTCGCCGAGCTTGCGGCTTGAAAGATCCTGTCGCGGCAGCTTGGGGTCGAGCACCGGGTAGAAGAGCCGCTCGATATCCTCGGGAGAAATTCTTTCAAGTGCTTCTTCAACCTTAATCAGCCCTTCGTTGGCCATGTCAACAGCTATCCGGAACGCCGCTGCAGGCGACCGTTTTCCCGTTCGGGTCTGCAGCATGTAGAGCTTGCCGCCCTCGACCGTGAACTCCATGTCTTGCATGTCGCGATAATGCTTTTCAAGCTGTTCCCGGACGCGCTCGAGCTGTTTGTACACCTGCGGCATGCGCTCCTTCAGTTCCCTGAGGTTCATCGGCGTGCGAATTCCTGCGACCACGTCCTCGCCCTGAGCGTTCAGAAGAAAATCTCCAAAAAACGTCTTCTCTCCCGTGGAGGGATCGCGTGTGAAGCAGACCCCCGTACCCGAATCCTCTCCTCGGTTGCCGTAGACCATCTGCACGACATTCACCGCCGTGCCCAGAAGACCGGTAATCTTCTCAACGCGCCGGTAGGTCACCGCCTTTTCGCCCATCCACGACTCAAAGACTGCTCCGATCGCTCCCCAAAGCTGCTCGACCGGATTTTCCGGGAAATCCTTCCCGGTCTTGCTTTTGAAATAGGACTTATACTCACCGACAAGCTGTCGCCAACCCTGAGCCGTCACTTGCGTATCATCCTTCACTCCCAAATCGCTCTTCAGCTTGCGCAGGCGAGCCTCGAGGTCGCCCTTCGGGAGCCCTACGACAACACTCGAGTACATTTGCACGAACCGTCGGTAGGCGTCGTAGGCAAAGCGCTCGTTCTTGGTAGCCTTGGCAAGGCCTTCAACCGACGCATCATTGAGCCCGAGATTCAGGATCGTTTCCATCATCCCCGGCATCGAGCGAGCTGATCCGGAGCGCACGCTGACAAGCAGCGGATCGCTCGCGCTCCCGAGTTCTTTCCCGGTGAGTTTCTCAAGGTGAGCGAGATTCTTCGACACTTCCCGACGCAGCTCGTTCGGATATCGCCGCCCATGCTTCAGGTAGTAGTCGCAGGCTGCGGTCGTGATGGTGAATCCGGCCGGGACCGGAAGACCGATGCGCGTCATCTCCGCAAGACCTGCACCCTTTCCGCCGAGCGCTTCCTTCATCTCGCCCGTGCCATCCGCCTTGCCGCCACCGAAAAAGTAAACGTATTTCATCGCTCGCCTCGCATCGTGAATTTACGACTCCATATCAACCACTACCTGAGGAGCGCCGACGGCAACTTCTGTCGGCGCGCCCACAACTCGCGTATCACTTAAAGGCGTCCTGTTAGCTGCGCGACGGAACTTCGAGGGCCTGTTTCGACTCCTCCGCTCCAAGCTCTGAGAAATCCGCAATCGTCGAGAACTCCTTTAACAAATTGGCAAGCAACGCGATCCGGTTCCTGCGGATTTCCTCGTCTTCAACCATCACAAGAACTTTGTCGAAGAAGAAATCGACCGCCGGTCGCAGCTCCGAAATTTTCTCAAGCGCCGCTCGATATTTCTTTTCCTTCTTGCGCCGCGCCGCTTCCTCCCCGATCCGCTGGGCAATGGTATGGAGCTGCAGTTCGGCCGCCTCGCGGAGCAGCCCGTGCTTCACTGCTGCTTGACCCCGATCGGACTTCTCGGCGGATTTCTCAAGGATGTTGCGAATGCGCTTGAACGCCGCGGCGAGCGGGGGAAAGTTCTTGGTGTTCCGAATGGCCTTCAGTGCCGCCACGCGCTCGACCGCATCGACGAGATCATCCGCCCCAGCTCGAAAGGCTGCGTTGATCTCATCGTAGGCGAACCCGCGCCGTTCCCTCAGCACGTAGCGAGCGCGCTCAAGCAAGAACTCTAACACTTGGTTCTCGACGGCCTCACTCGGTTCGATCCGCGGCGCGTGTTCCTTGAGTGACTTCGCCGCCGCCGAGACGGCTGCAGACATCGACAGCGGAACCCTTCGCTCGAGGATGATCTTGATGATCCCGAGTGCCGCGCGGCGCAGAGCGAAAGGATCACTTGAACCTGTCGGCACCGCTCCGACCGCAAAGCAGGCTACGAGCGAATCAAGCTTGTCGGCGAGCGCAACCGCGCAGCCGGTCAGGTTCCGTGGGATCGGGTCATCGAGCCCGAGCGGCCGATAGTGGTCGTAGATGGCACTGGCGATTTCCTCGGTTTCGCCCTGCGCCCGCGCGTAAAGGCCGCCAACAATTCCCTGCAGTTCGGTGAATTCGCGAACCATCTCGGTCACGAGATCACATTTCGCGAGCTCGGCGGCGCGGTCTGAACCCGCGACATCGGCCTGCGCGATGCCTCCGCTGAACCACTGCTCGGCAAGCCAGCGCGCCAGCGTGCGGAGACGCTCGACCTTGTCGCGGTAGCTTCCGAGTCTCCGCTCGTAGGTAACCGAGTCGAGCTTCGGCAGGTAGGCTTCCAGCCGGATTTTCTGATCGGTCTCCCAGAAGAAGCGCGCGTCGGCGAACCGCGCCCGCAGCACCCGTTCGTGGCCGGCGCGGACAAGACCCTTCCGATCATTCGGGAGGTTGATGACCGCAAGAAAATAAGGAGCGAGTTCTCCTGAGCGGTCCTCCACCGCGAAATACTTTTGGTGCCCCCGCATCACGGTGATTAGAATCTCCTCGGGCAACTCGAGAAAAGCTGGGTCGAAAGTTCCCGCTATCACGGTCGGATACTCATTCAAGTAGGTCACGAGCTCGACCAATCCTGCGTCTTCATGCGCGCGAAGGCCCTTGCGGGACGTGAGCGTGCGAACCTCTAGTTCAATCTTCTTCTGCCGCGCCTCCGGTCGGCAGAGCACGAAGCTCCGCTCAAGCTTCGACTCGTAATCGCCTGGGCCCGTGAGAGCGATGCCCTTCTGGCCCAGAAACCGGTGCCCATCGGTGCGCTTCCCCGCCTTCACGCCAGCGAAGGTGATCGGAACGACTCTGCCATCGAGCAGGGCCACGATCCAGCGAATCGGCCGGATGAACCGCAGGTCCTGAGCTTCGGTCCAGTACATAGAGCGCGACCAGGGGATTTCGCGGATCGCCTCCGGCAAGATTCTCTCGAGTACCTTCGCGGCCGGCTGTCCCGG
>DATMRE010000221.1:0-14983 GCA_035566475.1 Verrucomicrobiia bacterium
GTGTACAAGCATCTCCACGATCACGAACTCCAGCGACTCACCGAAGAGATTGCCGCCCTCAAGAACGTGCCTCCGGCGCTCGCCGACCGAGTCCTCCGCGAATACCACCAGCTCACGTTGACGCAGGAGACCCTGGCCGAAGGAGGGCCCGAAGTCGCGGCCAAGATGCTCTCGAAGGCCTTTGGCGAGACAACCGCGAAGGTGTTGCTCGAGAAGGTGACGCTCGCTCGCGAGGAAATAGGGCGCAACTTCGACTCGCTTCAAAAGACCGATCCGCAACAGCTCGTGAAGTTCGTGCAGCCCGAGCATCCGCAAACCATTGCCATGGTGCTTGCGCATCTGAGCATCCGCGCGGCGTCTGCATTGCTCGTGCTGCTGCCGGAAAAAATCCGCGGTCAAACGATCAAGCGCCTTGCGGAAATGCAGCAGTTCTCTCCGGAAATGGCGGAAAAAATTTCACTCGTTCTGCATCGCAAGGTGACCAGCCTGGGCGACCAGGTTCGCCGCTCCTATGGCGGTGTGAAGACGGCCGCGGAGCTGCTGAATCGCATCGACCCGACTGTCAGCAAGTCCATTCTCGAGACCGTCGAGTCCGAAGACGCGCGGTTGGCACTCAACATCCGCAACCAGATGTTCACATTCGAAGACCTGCTGGGCGTGCCGGAATCGGGAATCCGCGACCTGCTTACGAGCGTGGACAAAAAATCGTTGGCGGCGGCGCTCAAGGGCGCCAGCGAGGATCTGAAGAATCACGTTTTTAAGACGATGTCCACGCGCGCTGTCGAGATGCTCAAGGAAGACATGGAAGCACTGGGGCCGGTCCGCGCGCAGGCAGTGATTGCGGCCCAGCAGGAAATCGTGCAGGCCGCGCGCGCGCTCGAGGCGCAAGGGAAGCTCGTATTGCACAATGACCAGCAAGAAGCCTACGTTGTCTGACGACGCCAGCGGGATGAGCGACCGAGCCGCGTCCGTTTCACCATTCGTTTACCAGCCTGCGCCGGGGTGGGTGCCGACGCCTGAGGCTGAGGTAGCCGATCCGGGAGTCGCGGCCACGACGACGCCCGGAATGCCGGTTTCTGCGGGCGCCTCGCGTGCAGACGGAGAACTTCACGCGCGCGAGCAAGGCTTTCAAGAAGGGCTTGCACGGGGGCAGGTGGAAGGGGAAGCGGCCATTAACCAGCAGCGGGATGCCATCACCAATGCGCTGCGCGCATTCGTCCTGGAACGGGAAGGATATTTTCACCACGTGGAGGCAGAAGTCATCGCTCTCTCTCTCGCGATCGTGCGGAAGATACTCCGCCGGGAAGCACAGGTAGATCCGCTGCTCCTGGCAGCCCTGGTTCGCGTTGCTCTGGAGAAGATGGCAGTGAGCCAGAATGTTCGTCTGCGCGTTCATCCGTCGCAGATCCCCATCTGGCAGGACTATTTTTCGCGGAACCCCGATTTGCCGGTGACGCCCGAGCTGTCGGGCGATGCGGGACTCGAGCCGAGCCAGTGCCAGCTCGAGACCGAGCTCGGCGTGACGGATCTGAATCTCGAGACACAGTTGAAGGAAATCGAACAAGGTCTGTTCGACCTGCTCGCGCACAGGCCTGCGCCGCGATGACCGTGAATGTGAACCTGCTCGACCCTTTCTTCCGCCGTCTCGAGCAGATTTCCACCTGGCGGTCGACCGGCCGCGTGAAGAAGGCGGTCGGGTTCCTGATCGAATCCGAGGGTCCCTATTGTTCGGTGGGCGAGTGTTGCGCAATCGTCGGTGCCGACGGCCGGGAGCATCCGGGCGAAGTGGTCGGCTTCCGGGGTTCAACCGTGCTTTCGATGCCGCTTGACCGGCTCGACGGCCTTCGCTTTGGCGACCGGGTGATCACACATGGTGCGCGGCCCTCGCTTCCCATGGGCCCGGACCTGCTCGGGCGGGTGATCGACGGCAGCGGAGAACCACTCGACTCGCTCGGCAGCTACCGCGCCGAGGAATATCGCCCGCTCTATACACGTCCGACACAGCCGCTTGATCGGACCCCGATTCGCTCGCCGCTCGGATGCGGCATTCGCGCGATTGACGGGATGCTGACGTGCGGCCGCGGCCAGCGCGTCGGAATCTTCGGCGGCAGCGGCGTGGGCAAGAGCACACTGATCGGCATGATGGCGCGCGGCACGTCGGCGGACTTGACCGTGCTGGCGCTTGTTGGCGAGCGCGGCCGCGAGGTGCGGGAATTCCTCGAAGGTTCTTTGGGCCAAGAGGGTTTAAAGCGCGCGGTGGTCGTGGTGGCAACGTCGGACCAGTCGCCCCTCCTGCGGCTCCGGGCGGCGCTCGCGGCCACGGCCATCGCCGAGTATTTTTGCTCTCAAAACCGGCACGTGTTGCTGGTGGTCGATTCGCTCACGCGCTTTGCGATGGCGCAGCGAGAGATCGGACTGGCGGCCGGCGAGCCGCCGACCGCCAAGGGCTACACGCCGTCGGTTTTTTCGCTGCTCGCTCAGCTCGTTGAACGGGCCGGACACTTCGGCGGCGGCAGCATCACCGCGTTCTACAGTCTTCTGATGGAAGGCGACGATCAGCAAGATCCGCTGGTCGACGCCGTGCGAGCTCTGCTTGACGGCCATATCATTCTCGACCGTCGGTTGGCATCTGAGGGCCACTACCCGCCGATTGCGATTCTCGACAGCCTCAGCCGATTGGTCACCTCGGTTTGCACGCCAGAGCACTTGAGCAAAATGGAGCGGCTCAGGCAGCTGATTGCCGCCTATGCGGGGTCCGAAGATCTGATTCGCGTGGGCGCCTATCAGAGGGGAACTGACGTAGTGTTGGACAAGGCCATCGATGTTCTCCCCGCATTGAACCTGTTCCTTCGGCAAAAAAAGGACGAAAGGTCGACCTTCGAAGAGGCGCGAGCCCAGTTGCTCGCTCTCCCAGGCTGAGGCTATGGCTTTCCGCTTTTCACTTCGGCCAATCCTAAGGCTCCGCCGAAGTTACGAGAGGCTCGAGCGTCTCAGGCTGCTCGCGCTCGCGGCAGCGATCGTACGGGTGCGCGAGGAGATTGCTGCGCTCAAGAGAGAATCACAGGATGCCCGCGGGCGCATGCACGAGGGACTTGCGCTCGGCGTGACAGGGGCCGAAATTCAATTCGACACCGTCTGCGAACGATTTCGCACCGATCGAAAGCAAGCACTCGAAGCCCAGCTCGAGGAGCTCAAAGGAAAGCAGGAGAGACAGCGGGTCGCTTATCGGGCGGCCCGGCAAAAGAGGGAAATTCTCGACAACCTCCGCGAGCGCCAATGGAATGAATATCGCCAGAAGCAAGCGCGCCGCGAACAAGCGGGCCTCGATGAACTTCATCTGTTAGGTCGCCGCACGGACCCGCCTGAATAACTCTTGCCTAGTCCGGCGGCAAGGCTTGCCGGGCCGAACCTCTCCGCCCGTCACCATCCGGGCGCCCGAGGCCCCCGGCAATTCCTCTAACCTTCGCTTTCTCAGCATGATCCAAAAGCCCGGGGCATGCGGAATTCGGATATGCCATTGGTGGTGCGCATGCTCCCTGCCAGGGTGGTCAATCGATCGCCCATGCTAAGCTTCGCACCCTCGACGAGCGCCCTACAACCGAACGCCACAACCGCGGCGGCCTCGCTTCTCGGCGCGCCGCCCCGGGCGCGCTCGCTTGGAACACCGTTCGCCGGCGTTCTTTCGAGTGTCGAGGCGGCGCACCCGGCTGCGAAGAGCGGCGCCTCGGATCGCAGCGAGAGTACCGGCAACGCGGGTTTGCCGCACGCGCAGAATTCGGGTCACACGGCCGGCAGTCGGCCGTCCGGTTCGGTTGGAACTACGAATCCAGCGGCCGCAGCTCCGGTAGCGCCAGCGGCCCCTCCGCCATCGCAAGGCACCGAGCGAAGAGAGTCCCGCTCGTCCACTCGAGGGGATTCAAGCGATTCCCTCGCTCCTACTCAGTTGCAATCGGCGCCACGCCAAACAACCGTGCTGGGCGGCACGAATGGATCGGAATTTGGCATCGCGCCCGACGCGGGCGCCCGCGAGGCCCAAGATCATTCGGCGAGCCCAGGCGCCAAACCACCTCAAACTCCGGATGCGACGATCGCGCAGGGCTCGGCCACGGCGGTCGAGAGTGGCACGGCACAAGCGTCACCGGCCGTGCCCCAAGCGTCACCGGCCGTGCCCCGAGCGGACTCGAATCAAATCCCGGGCTTAAGTGCTGCCCTCGGGCTCGCGGGTGGCACCGCGGCGTTACCGAACCAGAGTCCCCAACGGGGGTCGTCTGAAGATCGCGAGCGGATCGTTCAGCAGATTACATCCCGGCTGCAGTCGCCGCTCGCCGATTCGCAAGGGAAATCGGTTCCCGGGGCCGTCGCCGTCTCCGCGGCGGGCGACAAATCGTCCGGGCAGGGCTCAAACAACACGTCACCGCATTCCGACCTCCCGAATTCTGGCGAGCGAAGTGGCTCGGCGACGCCGGCACCGAATCCGGGACACAGTGATGGTTCGGCCGGCAATAACCAGAAAAACCAGGCCTCCGATTCAGCCGCCGCCGCGAAAGCCGCCGGGCTCACAGCGGTGTCTGTCAACACGTCCCCGCACGCGCCGATCGATGCTTCCCAATCCGGGCAGCTGACCGGTGCGAGCGCGGGGGCGAGCGCCCCCTTGCGACCTGGCGGCGCCGGTCTCCCCATGCCTCCCAGACCGCAGCCGCTCCCCGAAGAGCTCTACAACTCACTCGGCAACGTGGTGCAAGCCAGCCAGCTCTACCAGCGCGCGGGCGGGGCCGAAATGCATATCGCCATGAACACGGATCTGCTCGGCTCGATCGATCTGCGGGCGGTTGTGCACCAAAGTACCCTCACAGCGACGATCGGTGTCCAGCGCGCAGACGTTCAGACCCTTTTGGCCAATGACTTGCCGGCCTTGCAACACGCGCTTTCAGAACAGAGCCTTCATGTCCAGCAGATTTCGGTATTGGGAGGATCGGTTGGAGGCCGGATGGACCACGGGGACCATCCGCAGCAGAAGCAAAATTCTTCCGCTCCAATCGCATCGGTTGCGGCAACCTCCCTCGCAGGTATCCGGAGCGGCTCGGAAGAATCACAGGTCGCGGCGAACGAAGTGGGAGGTCTTGGGGGCGTCGGACGACTCAGTATTCACGTGTAGCAAACCTAGGAGGAGAGAAAAGATGTCATCGATCACTGCCATGAATCCGTTGGTCTCGCACGCGGCGAGCGCGTCGAGCAGCCCGACTGCCCCAAGCTCCACGTCTTCGTCGAGCAACCAGCTAACCGGCAATTCCTTTATCCAGCTTCTCGTCGCTCAGCTTAAGGCGCAAGACCCGACCAATCCCATGGATCCGACGACATTCGTCACGCAACTCGTGCAGTTCAATCAGCTTCAGCAGTTGATCGACATCAATCAAACGCTGTCGAAGCCGGTCTCGACACCGCCAGTCGCCACGCCCGCCGGCACCACCCCGCCATCCAAACATTCGCCCGCCGCTTCGCAAGCCAATGCGGCGGTCGGCTCAACCGGGAAAGTCTAGGAGACGAAATGCCATCTTATTCAACACCGCTGTCTGGATTAAACGCCGATGCGCAGGACCTATCGGTGATCTCGAACAATCTGGCGAACTTGAACACGACCGCCTACAAGGGCGCTAGCGCATCGTTTCAGGACCTGTTCTACCAGCAAATCGGCACGAGCGGGAATGGAAATCTCGAACAGGTCGGCGTGGGCACCACCGTTGGCTCAATCCCGGCGAACTTCAGCCAGGGAAACATCCAATCGACTGGTGTCCCGACCGATGTGGCCATACAGGGCAGTGGTTTTTTGATCGGGAAGAACAACGGCCAACAGGTCTACTTCCGGGCGGGCAATCTTTCCATCACGGCGAAGGGAGTACTGGTGTCGCCCGATGGTGCGATCGTCCAGGGCCTCGCGGCGGTCAACGGGGCGATCAATGCGAACCAGGCTCCGGGCCAGTTAACGATCTCGACCGGGCTCATCAATCCGCCAAAAGCTACGGCCAATTCACAACTCAATATGAACGTGGATTCCGGTACGGCCGTCAACGGCACCTTTGGCACCGCCCTGACCGTCTACGATTCCTTGGGAGCGGCGCACGTCTTAACCTTCACGTTCACAAAGACGGCGGCGAATAATTGGAGCTACTCAGTCACGGTCCCGGCAGCCGACGTGACCGGAGCCGCCGCGCCCGTCGTTGTCGCCACCGGCACCGGCGCGACCGGCCTTACCTTCAACGGAGCGGGCCAGTTAACGTCGCCTGCAGGAAACTCGATTGCGATGACCATCGCGAACCTGTCCGACGGCGCAAACGCCCTAACCTTTAACTGGAATCTCCGCGACACAAATGGCAACGGACTACTCACGCAGGTTTCCGGTCCTTCGGCCACTTCGGCGACCCAGCAGGACGGCTTTTCAAGCGGTTCGCTCTCGACCTACAGCCTGGGTCCGGATGGAACGATTCAAGGGACCTTCAGCAACGGGCAAACGCAGCCGCTTGGACAGGTTCTGCTGGCCACGTTCCCCAACAGCGAAGGCTTGGATCGCGTCGGGTCGAATGAATTTCTCTCGACCCTGGCTTCGGGCGCCGTAACCGTCGGCGTGCCCGGGACCGGAGGACGGGGCACGCTCTCGGGCGGCGCGCTCGAACAGTCCAATGTGGACATCTCGGCCGAGTTCGCCAAGCTGATTCTGGCCCAGAGCGGCTATCAGGCGAACGCGAAAGTAGTCACGACGCTCAACCAGATTACCCAGGCCACCATTAACCTGGTGCAGTAAGCTCAGCGGCCGACGAACGATCATCGAGCCCCTCCTGACCGATCGCAAGGTTCGGAGCGGGTTCGATCTCGGAAGACGTCCTTCATGAGAAGTTTCAAATTCTGATCGGATGAGGCCCCCGCCGGCGCGGGCTGCGCCTCGCCGCCTCGCTCGCAATCGCAGCCGAAAGCTCGAGAATCCAGCCACTTGCCCGGGCGGTCGATCCGGGCGTTCCAAAACCGGGATCAGGCCGCTTTCGGCTCTCCGATTGCTCCACCCATTCCGGACCCATGGCAGAAGCACCGAAAGTCGAAGCCGCAGCGCCGAAGAAGTCTCGAAGCAAATTGCCGCTCATCTTGATCGGGGCAGTTGTGCTCGTGGGCCTCGCGGGGGCGGGCTGGTTCTGGCACCGCCACTCGCTCGCCGCGGCGCCCGCCGAGCAGCAGAAAACCTCGGCGACGGAAGTCAAGTCCGTGATGCATCTGGAAAACTTTGTAGTCAACCTGCAGGGCGCGACAGATAGCGGCTATCTACGCGTTGGTATCGATCTCGGAGTGGCCGCGGAGGCCAAAGAAGGTGAGAAGCAAGCCACGCCACCGGGGCGGCTGCGCGACGCGATTTTGACGGTACTCGGAACCAGAACAGTCGATGAACTGCTGACACCGGAAGGCAAAGCCAAACTGAAACAGGATCTGCTTCAGGCCATCGACGACCGGGCCCCCGAGATCGATTGCAAGGAAATCTACTTCACGGAATTCCTGGTGCAGCGCTGAACCGTGGCTCAACCCGACAGCGCGGCGGTACTCGAACTGTCGGAGAAGCCCCCGGGTCCCGCTCTGCTTGTCGATCCGTGGGACGGATTGCTCCACGTACCGACGATGGTCTCGGCCGAAGTCGGGGTCGTGGGCCTGACTGTACGAGAACTCTTCCGTCTGGAAAAGGGTTCGATCGTGTCGACCGCACAAGTGTCGGGAGCGAACATTCCGCTCTATGTCGGGGGGCGGCTGGTTGCTTGGGGTGAGTTCCAAGTTGTCGGGGACCTTCTGGCGGTGCGCGTGGCAGAACTGGCCTGAACGCGAAACATAGGAGGGAGCGGTGCATACATCAAGTTCCGTCGGCGGGGCGGCGTCCATTTACGATTTTCTACGCGCCGCGTTCGACCGATTGACCAGGCTTTCGCGCAACGGAATTTTGAGGCGTAACCCTCGCCGGCTGCGCCTGTGTGAAACGCTGTCGCTCGGGAATCGGGGGTTCGTGGCTGTTGTTCGCTATGAAGAGCAGAGCTTCCTGCTCGGCGGGACGAACAGTTCGATTGCGCTGCTTGCGCAGCTTTCTCGGTCGAGAACCGACGAAGAACCTCGACAGGACGACGAGAAGTGATCGTCGACGAGCCGGTCAAACAGGTCCAATGACACGATTCCTAGCACTCGCGAAACGACTCGCTTTGATAGCCGCCGTCTTGCGAGCTGTGCCTGTCTTCGCCGCTCTCCCTCAGCAATCGTTGCCCGCGATTCCGCTCAAGATTCCACCGGCTTCCGACACGACGACGTGGACGATTGTTGTCGTCCTGACTCTACTGACGGTTCTTCCGGCGCTGCTGCTTTCGATGACGCCGTTCGTCCGCATCCTGATTGTCTTTCATTTCCTCCGGCAGGCTCTCGGGACGCAGAACACCCCGAGCAATCAGACGCTCATGGGACTCGCACTGTTTCTCACCTACTTCATCATGCAGCCGGTGGGCGTGCAAATCGGCCGCGCGGCCGTCACCCCGCTGGAGGAGCACCGGATCACCGCGATGCAGGCAATCGAGCGAGGCGCCGGGCCGCTGCGCGATTTCATGCTGAAGTTCACGCGAGAAAAGGATCTCGCTCTCCTGACCGAGATGGCCCAGATTCCGCGGCCTCGCGAACCCGCGGATCTTCCCATGCGCGTGGTGATTCCGGCCTACATTCTGTCGGAAATGAAAGTCGGATTTCAGATCGGAGCTGTGCTGTTCCTGCCGTTCATGGTGGTGGACATGGTGGTGGCCGCGGTGACGACTTCGGTCGGGATGCTTCAGCTTCCTCCTGTCATCATCTCGACGCCGCTCAAAATCCTGCTCTTTGTCGTGGCCGACGGCTGGAACCTGGTGGTCGGCTCGTTGCTGAAGAGTTTCTCCTGAGGTGAATGTATGCCCATGACGGAAGTGATCGGCCTCGTTCGCCACACACTTGAGGCGACATTTGTCGTCTGCGCGCCGATTCTCGCGGCCGCGATGGTCGTGAGCGCGCTGATTAGCGTGGGGCAGGTATTGACCTCGATGCAGGACGCCACACTTTCGACCGTTCCGCGCATTGCCGCAGTGGGCATTTTTGCGTTCTGGCTGACTCCCTGGGTGATGCGGAAGCTCGTGGCCTTTACAGTTTCACTGTTCGGAAATTTCCGCCATTTCACACAATGAGGCGCCCAGGAGAATTGTGATCGAGGTCTTTCTCAGCCGCGCAATGCTCGTCGCCATTCGCATCGGCGGCCTGATGACCTTCGCGCCCTTCTTCGCCAATGTGTCTCTACCGCCTCAGGTGAAGGCGGGACTCACGCTGGTTCTCACGGCGCTGCTTCTCCCGGTCTATGCCTCAAGAACAGTGCCGGCGGCGACGAGCGTCGGGCAATGGTCGGCCATGGCGCTCAGCGAGGTGGCTCTCGGGTTGATGGCAGGACTCACAACGACGTTCGTGTTCGACGGCATCCAGCTGGCCGGGCAGATCGTCAGCTTTCAATTCGGTTTTTCACTCGTGAACATCATCGATCCCAATTCGCAGGTCGAGGTCACGGTCCTCTCCGCGCTTCACGAATCGATCGCCTTGCTGATCTTCATGCAGCTCGGCGTGCACCGTTGGCTGCTGCGTGCGACGGCGATGAGTTTCCGGATGATCCCGGCGGGAAGCCTCGCGGGCATGCCTCTGCCCGCGCCCGAGGTTCTGCGAATGGCCGGGGCCATGTGGCTCATCGGAACCGAAATCGCCTTCCCTGTGCTGGTGGCGACCATGCTCACGGATTTGACCATCGGGTTCATAGCCAAGGCCTCGCCGCAATTCCCGGCGATGTTCTTCGGAATGTCGGCCAAGGTGCTCGTCGGGCTCGCCGTGCTCTACGGCGCGGTGGCCTTTTGGCCTCGCATTCTCGAGCGCTATTTCTTTCACGCGCTCACGAACCTGGAGCGTCTTCTCGCGTTCGCGCACTGAGGCACTCGAACGATGGCCGACGGACAAAAAAGTGAACGAGCTACACCCAAGCGAAGGCAGAAAGCACTCGAGCGCGGTCAGATGGTGCGCAGCCGTGAGTTGCCGTCGGCGCTCACCTTGCTTGGCGTGGCTGCCTTACTCCGCTCGGCCCAGGGTGGAGGACTTCCGGTCTGGCGCGACCTGTTGCGCCACCTTCTGGCGGCAGGCTCGCGCGGAGACATGAGCGACATGACGCCCTTATTGAATTGGACGGCCTCGGAAGTAGCCCGCTGGGCAGTGCCGCCGCTCGCGCTGGCCTGGTGCGTTTCGGCCATGGGCCTGCTCGCACAAGGAGGATTTGTGGTGACGCCGCTCGCGTTTGAGCCGAAGCTCGACCGGTTCAATCCCGCGAGCAACATTTCCCGCATTTTTTCGATTAACGGGTTGAGCCAGCTATTGAAATCGCTGGTGCCGGCCGTGTTTCTCATCTACGTCGCCTCGACCATCCTGTCGCGCGACTGGATCCAGGTCATCCATTCCACTCAAATGGGTCTGCCGGCTGCGCTCGCCTGGCTCTTGAGCGTTTTGTATGAATTTGCGTGGAAGGCCGGACTCATCCTGCTGATCTGGTCCGGAGTCGATTACGGCCTTCAGCGGTTGCATTACGAGAGAACGATGAAGATGACCAAGCAGGAGGTGCGCGAGGAATACAAGGACACGGAAGGAAATCCGGCCACGCGCGGGCGCATTCGCCGTCGTCGGATGGAAATGCGCAGGAAGCAGCAGATCCAGCAGGTTTCGCGCGCAACCGTGGTGATCACGAACCCCGACGAATTCGCGGTGGCGCTCGAGTATATCCCGGAAAAAATGGCGGCGCCGCTGGTGCTGGCGAAAGGGCGAGGCGAGCTCGCCCAGAAAATCAAGCGAGAGGCGCGGTGGCACGAAATACCCATTGTTGAAAATCCGCCACTCGCGCAGGTGCTCTACCGCACGGTCGAAGTTGGAGGAACGATTCCCGCGAAGCTCTACACCGCGGTGGCAGAGGTTCTGGCGTTCATTTACCGAGCGCAGGCGCGCGTGCGCGCCGAAGGGACGGCTGGCGGGTCGCAGCGATCGGATGCGCCCAAGGGCCCAGCCGTGAAGCCTCCCAAGGCATAACCAAACAGATGGCAACCGCTCCCACAACGGCCGCTGCAGTTACCACACTCAGCCGCGATTGGTTCATTCCCATCGCCGCCGTGGGAATCGTGTTTGTAATGGTCGTGCCGGTTCCGGCCTTCTTGCTGGATCTGCTCCTGGCGACGAGCATCATGCTTTCCATTCTTGTCCTGCTCGGTGCGCTGCAAATTCTAAAGCCCGTGCAGTTTTCCGTTTTCCCGACCATGCTGCTCCTGCTCACGCTGTTTCGACTCTCGCTCAACCTGGCGAGCACACGGCGCATTCTTCTGCACGGCAATGAAGGCACCGCTGCCGCAGGCCGTGTGATCGAGTCCTTCGGGCAATTCGTCGTGGGAGGAAACTACGTCGTCGGGTTTGTTCTGTTTCTTGCTCTGGTCGCGATCCAGTACCTGGTGATCAATCACGGCGCCGTGCGCACGGCGGAAGTATCGGCGAGATTTACGCTCGACGCCCTGCCTGGAAAGCAGATGGCCATCGACGCGGACATGAACGCCGGGCTGATTGACGAGCGGGTCGCCCGTACCCGCCGCGAGCAGATCACACGGGAGGCCGAATTTTACGGCGCGATGGATGGAGCGGCGCGCTTCAGCCAGCGCGATGCGCTGGCCACCATCCTGATCACGGCGATCAACATCATTGCGGGATTCCTGATCGGCGTCTTCCAGATGGGCATGCCATTCCAGCAGGCGCTCACGACGTACACGATTCTGACGGTTGGAGACGGCCTGGTCACCTTGATCCCGTCGCTTCTGGTCTCCGTCGCGGGCGGCATTGTCGTCACGCGTACCACCTCCGACGTGACGATCGGTCTCGAACTCTACCGGCAACTCCTCTCGCGGCGCCAGCCGCTCTTGATCGGGATCGGTGTCATGCTGACGCTCACGCTGATCCCCGGGCTCCCGAAAGTGTCTTTCCTCATCCTTTCGAGCGGTGCCGCTTTTCTCGCTTATCGCATCAAGGAAGCGCCCGCGATCGCGGCTGACAAGGAAGCGGAGGTCGACCGGAAGCCCGGCATGCAGGAGCAGCTCGAATCTCTGTTGAAGCTCGATGAGATCAGCGTCGAGGTCGGTTACGGCCTAATCCCACTGGTCGATCAGAAACAAGGCGGTCAGATGCTGCCGCGCATTCGCGCGCTCCGCCGGCACCTCGCAACCGAACTCGGTTTCATCGTTCCCGCCATTCACATCACGGACAATATGCGGTTGAAACCTCGCGAGTACGTTCTGCGCCTGCGCGGGGTCGAAGTTGCGCGGGGTGAGACGTATCAGGACTGGCTGCTGGCGATCAGCTCGGAGGCGTCTCCTCCGCCACTTGAGGGCGTGGAGACGCGGGAGCCAGCCTTCGGCGTGCCGGCGCGATGGATCCCGGCGAACATGCGCGACGCGGCTCTCGGTGCCGGATACGCGGTCGTCGAGCAGACTTCGGTGATCGCGACCCACCTCGCCGAAGTCATCCGTCGCCACGCGCACGAAGTCCTAACGCGTCAGGAAACGAAGCGTCTTCTTGACTCTCTCTCCGAATCGCACCCGAAACTGGTCGAGGAGCTCGTGCCCCGCGTTTTGAGTCTGGGCGAGACGGAGAAGATTTTGCAGCAACTCCTGCGCGAGCAAGTCTCGATTCGCGATCTGGCCACGATCCTCGAAACACTCATCGACGCCTCTGCCGTGAATCGCAATACCGTGTCCCTCATCGAGGCTGTCCGGCAGTCGCTAGGGCGCGCGCTCGTGCAGCCGCTTCTACAGGACGATGGAAAGCTGAAGGTTCTAGCGCTCGACCCATCGCTCGAAGACGAAATCAACCGCGCATTCGAGCCACAAGCCGGCGGGGGACGCGCTGCGGGCCTTCAGACGAGCTTCCTGCGTCGCGTTCTCGACGGTTTGCGACGGATCGCCGGCGATCAAATTGCCGTGGCCTCTCCCGTGTTGCTGTGCGGCAGCCCCGCACGATTCCATCTGCGGAAAATGCTCGAGCCGTTTATCCCACGGATTGTGGTGCTCTCGCCGGCGGAAATTCCCCCGGTGATATCCGTGCAGTCGATGGGGACCGTTCAGTGACGTCGCTCAGTGACATGCGGGCAGGCGGGCCAGGAGAATGTATTTGAACCACATAGAACAAAAGACAACGACAGCGATCATGGAGCTGAATGAGTCTCAGCGCGAGCGGCTCCTGCTCGACCATCTCCCGCAGGTGCAGTACATCGCGCGCCGCATTCACGATCGATTGCCTCCGCAGGTGCTGCTTGAGGATCTGGTGCACGCCGGGATTCTTGGCCTGATGGACGCTGTGCGGAAGTTTGACCCCAGCAAAAACGTGCAGCTCAAGCACTACGCCGAGTTCCGGATTCGAGGAGCCATACTCGATAGCCTTCGCCAGGTGGACTGGAGTCCTCGAACGCTTCGCCGGCAGGGGCGGCGCCTCGAGCAGGCCATCCTGGACTGCAAGGCTCGACTGGGCCGCGCTCCGACGGAGCCCGAAATCGCAGCAGAGCTCCAGATCAGCCTGGGAAACCTGCAGCATCTCTTGGGTGAGCTACGCGGCCTCGACCTCGGGAGCCTGCAGGCGGAGTCGAATGATCACGGCGGAGAGGACGCCATCCAATATCGCGCCGGAGTGGATGAAGAAGACCCGTACCATCAGACTCTTCGCTCCGAGATGACCGGGCTGCTTGAGAAGGCGATCGGGGAGCTCCCCAACCGGGAACGCGAGGTGCTCGCGCTCTATCACTTCGAGGAGCTTACGATGAAAGAGGTGGGCGTGGTGCTGGGTATCGGGGAATCGCGGGTCTCGCAGATTCACAGCGCGGCGCTCGTCCGTTTGCGCGCCCGACTTCGAGAGCTGCTTGAACGAACGCCGCCAGGGGCAAAACCCTCGTTGCGAGAAACAGACGGCGCGGCGCGTCAGAAAGTCCCAGTGGAGGCTGTGTCGTGGAAAAAATCCTGAACCAGGATGAGATCGATCGCCTTTTTCGCGCTGCGCAGGGAAGCGCTTCGAAGCCCGCGGCCGCGAAAAAACATGTCCAGGATTGCGATTTCCGCCAGGCCGGGCAGCTCACGAAGGACCAGGTTCGGCAGGTTACTCTCCTCCATGAAGCGTTTGCGCCGAACCTGGCCAATTCCTTGGGAGCCTACCTGCGCGTGGCATTCCAAACCAGCCTCGTCGCCGTCGAGCAGCTCGCCTACGGAGAATTTCTTGGCCGGCTTCCCGAGCAAACCTATTTCGCGATGCTGATGTTGCTGCCGCTTGGGGAGGCGGCGGCCATCCAAATCGACCTTTCGCTGGCGTTCCCGATGATCGACCTTCTGCTCGGAGGGCCGGGCCAGGGCATTCCCGAGCCGCGCGATCTCACCGAGATCGAGGAAGAGATACTTGAAAGCGTCGTCTTGATCGTCTACCGGGAGTTGCAATCCACCTGGCAGATCGTGTTGCCGCTTGAATTCAAGGTTGGCGAGCGCCTGAAACAAGGACCGATCCTGAGCCTCATGCCCGCGAGCGAGCGTATTTTGAATCTCAGTTTCGAGATTCGCATGACGGATGCGCGCGGGAACCTGAATTTGATTTTTCCCGCCGTCGTCTCAAACATGCTGTTGCGAAAACTTGCCCTGCAGGGAATGGCACAGCGTCGCCGGCCTTCGGTGGACGACGCCGCGCGACTTCGCGAGCGCCTTCTCGACTCAAAACTAACGCTCGAACTGGCTCTTCCGCACGTTCAGCTGTCGATTCGCGATATCGTTGATTTGAAACCGGGTAACGTTTTGCCCCTGCGCCAGTCGGTGCACGACAGCATGTCCGTTTCCGTCAATGACCGCCCCATCTTCACCGGAATTCCCGT
>DATMRE010000222.1:0-2655 GCA_035566475.1 Verrucomicrobiia bacterium
CTTCATCAAGCCGTAGTGCGAGTACCCCGAGAACCCGAGCGAGAGCGGCGTGATAGGCGAACGATGGATCACCAAAGTGTTTCATCCAGTAGAAATCGTCGTAGACCGAATGATAGACACCATAGTCTCCGCCGAAACTGATATCGATCGAGGGAATGCCCGCGTAATCAAAGAAGGGACAGAAATCGGAACCGGCTCCGAGGTCGCCGAGCGGGGATAGGCCGCTCGTCTCGCTCTTTGGCACCTGGCGGGCAATCCCGGACGCCTCCTGTTCGGCGCGAGTGACATGGCCACGCCAGGCTTCGTAAACGCTGTGGCCGGTTTCGGGGTCCTCGACCTGTCGCGTGGCGTCGCGGACGAAGTCCTTGAGCGAAGGTGTGGCCGAGGCGCTAAAGTTGGGGCCGGTAACGCCAACGTCGGTGTTAATGTAGGCGACCGCTTTTGCTTGCAGCTCGGCGCGATTCGCCTCGACCCATTCGGTCGAGCCGATCAGTCCGGGCTCTTCGGCGTCCCAATGGCATATGACGATCGTGCGCCTCGGCTTCCAGCCAGAGCGAACCAGTTCGCCCAGAGCGCGCGCCGCCTCAAGCATCGCCGACGTGCCGCTGCCCGGGTCGGCCGCGCCGAACACCCATGCGTCATGATGGTTGCCGAGAACGACCCATTCCCCATCGCTTGTCCCGTGCAATCTAGCAACGACGTCGTAAATGGGCCGCTGCGCATAGTCCATCACGAGCTTCATGTGCGCTTTCACGTCCCCCGGACCAACATGATAGGTGAAGGGAAGACCGCCCTGCCAGGCCCGTGGGACGTGGCGGCCGCCTAGATTTCCAAGAATTACCGAGGCGTCCTGAGCGCTGATGGGCATCGTGGGAATGTGCGAGAGACTTCTCGCCTCGGCCGGCGCAAGGCGATGTGCATCGGGCGAGGAGACCGATGTAGAGGCGATTCCCGGCGACAGCGGATCGCCGGGATAGAGCTGAGTGTAGAGCACCGAACCGCGCTGGACACCGCTCAGCGGACGCCACGGACCGCGGGGGTACGCATCGCCCACCACATAGCCATCGTCCTCCGGATCGGAATAGATGATCAGGCCGGCCGCCTGGTGCTCCTCGGCGAGTTTCGTCTTTATGCCTCGAAATCCGCGGCCGTACCGCGCAATCGCGATCTTGCCTTCGATATTGACGCCGAGAGATTCGAGCTGGCGGTAATCCTCCTGCGTGCCGTAGTTCACGTAAACGACCGGAGCAGTCACATCGGCCGATGGCGAATAAGCATTGAAGCCCGGGGTGATGCGCTTATCAAACGTGTCGGCGTCTTGAGCGAAGGGCTGCTCGGGCGACGCAAGGGCCTTCTTTTCGGGCGCAGTGAGTTCGAGCTTCATCTCCCGCGGCTGCGGAAGCCATGCGCTGTAAGTTACGATCTCGGCGTCGAAGCCGAAACTCCGATACTGGCCAAGCAACCATTCGGCGACGCGATGGCTCGATTCGGTGCCGGCCATGTGTGGCTCCGAGGTGAGATGTCGGAGATTCGCCTCCGCGTGGGCCGGGTCGGGAATGCTTTCGAGCTTCTGCTCAAGTTGGCGCTCGGCTGCCACGCTCGGTGGCTCAAATCCGCGAATGCCGTCGATGTTCTGGGTGTCGCCGGGGATTGCCAGAACGAGGAGAAACGACACGATCGATAGAGCCGAGGCTCTTCCTCTGCCTAAGGCATGTTTCATCCGCACCCCCGCAGGAAAAGCGAAATTTTATACTATCTTGACTTGATGCGCCCGTGCGACAACAGTTGTCCGGCGTACCCTGAAATATACGTGCGCCACCATCGACAGATTCCATGGGTGGTGGCGGAAAGCGGCCGGTCGGGTCGGTTCGCCGATCAATCAAAGATCGGACCTCAAGGATGGCGATGAAAATACTGATTTCGGGCGCCTCCGGACTCGTCGGCACAGCACTGACGGGCGCATTTCGCAAAGAAGGCCACACCGTCGGGCATCTGGTTCGTCCTGGGGGCCCGGCGGGCCCGGGAGATATCCCGTGGGATCCCACCTCGGCGACCATGGATCCTCGGGCGCTCGAGGCGAGCGACGCCCTGGTGCATCTGAGCGGAGCCAATATCTCGGGCGGCCGCTGGACGCCCGCGCGGAAGCAAATCCTTCGCAGCAGCCGGGTGGATACGACACGCGTTCTAGTGGATTCGCTTTCGCGCCTGAGCCGGAAACCGCGCGTGTTCGTTTCGGCGTCCGCGGTGGGATATTACGGAAGTCGCGGCGACGAGGTGCTGACCGAGTCCATGCAGCCGGGGACCGACTTTCTCTCGGCACTGGCGCGCGATTGGGAAACCGAGGCAAGCCGGGCGCAAGCGAGCGGTATCCGCACGGTCATGCTGCGGTTCGGCGTGATACTCTCCTCCGAGGGCGGCGCGCTGCCCCGGATGATGACTCCGTTCAAATTTGGCGTGGGTGGGCCGCTCGGGGGCGGCGAGCAATGGATGTCGTGGATTGCGCTTGACGACGTGATCGGAATCGTACGTTTGGCCATCGCGAACGCGCAGTTGAGCGGCCCCGTGAACGTCGTGGCGCCGAACCCGGTGCGGAATCGGGACTTCTCCCGCGTGCTTGCCATGGTCCTCCATCGGCCGGCCATCCTCCCCGCACCT
>DATMRE010000223.1:0-24954 GCA_035566475.1 Verrucomicrobiia bacterium
GGTCGGGAGGGCTGATCGCACGCGGATCATAAAGAATTAGATCGATGGCCCCCAACCGCCGCTTCGAACTGTGGCCGAGCCCAGATATGCGGAACCGGTCTTCCGGTTCCACTCGGATTGGGAGCCGGCGCCTGTGAGGAAACACGATCAACCCGAGGGACATTCCTACCGCTTGGCCGCACTCGGTCCCGCGGCTGTCTCACCGAGCTTCGTCTTCGCTGTCGTCACCTCGGCCCTCTCCTCACTCCGTGCAATCTCCAAAAGCTCCTGGAAGTATTTGTTTGCTAGTGGATTGTTTCCTGAAGCGTCTGCCGCCACCCCGGCTCCGTAGATCGCGTTGAACCGCTTCGGCGCCACCTTGAGCACCGCTTCATATTCCTCGAGGGCCTCCTTGTGCTTCCCCTGCTCCATCAGCACGCGCGCGAGCAACTCCCGCCCCGGCGTCACTGGCCCCGGAGTCACCGCATCCTTGTCCATGCTCTCTTCGAGCTCCGCCGCCGATCGCATCATAGCGACCGCTTCTTCCTTTTTCCCCCGCTCGACGGCAATCCAGCCGCCGACTTCGAGGCGCTCGACCTCTACCTGCTTTGACCAGTACACAGTTGTCTTGGCACTCGCGTCGCGGAGGTCCGCGAGTCTTTCCTCCGCTTCTGCCGCGCGCTCGAGCTTTCCCGTCCGCGCGCTGCCCTCGCCGATCGCTTCCCACACAATCGCCTGCGCCCAGGGCACTCCGTCCTTGAGCGGCTCAATCCTGCTCGCCTCATCCCAGTTTCCCAGCTCAATCGCATACCTGGCTGGTATCGCCGCCGTCGCATAATTCCCCGTCAGTGTCAGCCCCGGTATTGGCTTCAGTGCGTTCACCTCATCCAACACGGCCCGGGCCCGCTTCACCTGGCCCGATTGCAGGTATGCATATTCGAGGTAGTCCATCGCATGCAGCCTCTGGTCGCGTGCTTCGCCATTCCTGGACTCGCGCTCCGCCGCCGCCGCTAGCTCCGCGGAACGCCGGTTCGAAGCGATCGATTCCTCCCACGACCCCACTCGCGTGAAGATATGCGACGGCATGTGATTTGCGTGGGCTGAAGCCGGCGCAATTTTCGCGTACATACGCGCCGCGCCGAGCCCCTGCTCCGCCAACACCGGATTGTCGTAGCAATGAATGATATAGTGGGCCACGCCCGGATGATGCGGCTGTGCCTTGAAGATCGGCTCCAGGATCTGTCCGCATTCCCGCTGATTCGCAAAGGTCTTATCCATCTTCGGCGCAGTTATCGCGAGCGAGAGTGCATGGAAGATCGCCGCCTCCGTGTCGGTCAGATTGGCCGCGGCCAGCTCTCCCATCTTCTTTTCAAACGCCTGTTCTTTCGCCGCTTTGTCCCTCGCGTCACGCCCGTACACTTCACCGAGCGCCTCGATGTACCCCTTTTCTCGTTCCGACGTAGCATTTGCATTTGCAAGCTCGCGTGCCTTTTCGATCGCCGCTCGGCCCGCCACCATGTCTCCGTTGGCCCAGAGCCCGTGATAATGCGACATCGCAATTCCCCACTCGACCATTGCACACCGCGGATTCTTCTCCCGAAGCGCTTCAAATGCTCCGCGCGCCCGCTCATATTCGAAAGAGTGCAGGAGCGCCACCCCTTGGTTGAACTGCGAATCAAAGTCGCTAGCGTCGCCCTGACTCCCCGCGCCACCGCAGGTCGTCACAAAATGGACCGAGCCCACCTCCTCTTCGGTTAGCTCGTGGTGGTGACCCTGCTGTGCCCACGCTGTCGTTCCTGCAATCATCATGGCCAGAAACATCCAGTTCCGAAACGCTTTCATGATGCATTCTCCTTGTTGCTCGACCAGCTGCCCGAATCTGTGTATGGTAGTTTACCCGTCCGGTTGGGTGCACACAAAATGCAGAACCGGGCTATCCAGCTAGCGGAACTACGGAGCCGGAAGTCAACCGCGGCGATCGATTTGCTGTGTGCGATTTGCCTGTGCCCCTGCGATTGCTTCGTGACCGACGACAGCCACAGCGCCCGCGCTTCGCATGCTCAACGTTCTCAATCCTCGGAGGACACATCCTGGGCGTCGCTCACTCCGAAGACAAAGCGTCGAGCGCAGGCTGTGGCATGTTCGCCGGGCGTCTAGGCTGCGATGTTGCCGGTCGCAGCCCGAAGAGGTTGACGCTCGAATCGAGGACCGCGAACGATGGCGCCCCGGCCAGCGTTCCATGTCCGAGATTCCGCTCGGGACAGTTTCCAGCAGTCATAGGGCCGGTCCATTAACCCCGGAGACATTTCCATGTTAACCAAACTGTTCTGGTCGAGCACATCACAGTATGCGGTTCGGCACACGCCTCGACGGTCGGCCGTTTGAGGGACGGACGGGATCGCTCGGTGGTTTTGCGTGTGTTCGGGCAGAAGACGATCTCAGGGATCGGCGAGTCGCGTCGTTCCTCTAGTCGACTGCGGCGTCCACGAGGGGCAAATAGTGGTAAACTCGACACAGATCGGAACCCGATTGAGTTCCACGATGATTACGGTTTCGAAAGAGAACTATCTCAAGGCCATTGCCGAGGCCGCAGCGGAAGGCAAGGATGTGATCCCCGCTACACTGGCACATTGGCTTTCGGTGACAGCCCCCGCCGTGACCGCCGCCCTGAAGCGCCTGAGAAGGGATGGCCTCGTCAGCACGAAGAACGGCTTCATTCAGCTGACCCCGGGAGGACGGCAGGTTGCCAAGCGAACCATCCTTCGTCATCACCTGATTGAGCGCATGCTGTCAGAGATATTCGGTATGGCATGGTATGAGGTACACGACGAAGCGGAGCGTCTCGAACATGCCGTCTCACCCACATTTGAGAGAATCCTCGTCGAAAAGCTAGGCCATAAAGAGACCTGCCCTCACGGGAACGGCTTGGGCGTGATCGATCCACAGGAACGACGAAACAGGGGCCTCAGCCTACTCGGCGAAGCGAAGGCAGGCGCACGATACCGGGTGTTCAGCGTATACGAAAGGGACCGCAAGCTCTTGGAATTCCTGGAACAGAAGAGGATTCGTCCGGGAACTCGCCTCAGAGTCCAATCTCAGAATTATGACGGCACGATCGTCCTGGTGGTCGAAGGGAAGCGCATCACCTTGGGCTCTCTGGCAGCTGAGAAAATCTGGGTTTCCAAACAGCGCTGACCCGCCTTTAGTTAATCCTAGTTAAGTGCATATGGTACACTTCAGTTTACCTCGCAGGGGTGCCCCGTGCCTCGTCGGTTCGTGAGAGCTCAAAGAAATCGGTCCCGGACTGGAAAAGCCCCCGGGAGGAAGCCGTCATGGGCGTAGCTCCCCCGAACGAGACGGCGCGTGTTGCGTCCCAGGACAGCGTCGTTATCACTCACGAGGACGTGGATCGCGCGCACGACCGTGTGCGGGTGTCAGCAGCGCGCGCCCGGAAGGGGGCCTTCTCCAGGGTTCGTCTGTTGTGGCTACTCATCGGCCCCGGGGTTCTCGTCATGCTTGGAGAGAACGACGGCCCGAGCATGCTTTCCTATGCCGCAACCGGCGCTCGGTTTGGCATCGGATTCTTCATTCCGTTTGTAGTGCTCACATTCTGCATGGCCGTCGTCGTGCAAGAGATGACGGTACGTCTCGGTTCGGCGACTCATCGGGGCCACGCGGAACTCATCTTCGACCGCTTCGGTCCGTTCTGGGGTTGGTTCTCGATGATCGATCTGGGTATTGGAAATTTTCTCACCCTCATCACCGAGTTTATTGCCATCCGTGCGGGCCTCGGGTTCTTCGGCGTGCCGGCGTGGGTCGCGGTTCTGAGCGCACTCGGACTCCTCTATTTGGCCCTGCTGACGCATCGTTATTGGACGTGGGAACGAATCACGCTCGCAGTCGCGGCCTTCAACCTCGCCTTCATTCCCGTGGCGCTTCTCACACACCCGAACTGGCACTCCGTGAGTCACGCCCTGCTCAGCTGGAAACCGGCGCCCCCCCTGAGTAAAGACACCCTGATCATCGTGTTGGCTGACATCGGTGCGACGGTCACCCCGTGGATGCTTTTCTTCCAACAGAGCGCAACGGTTGATAAGGGACTCACCAGGCAAGACATCCGGTTTGGCCGGATTGATACCGTACTGGGTGCGGCCTTGGCGACCATCGCGGCGCTCGCGACGATCCTGGCGACGACGCCGTTATTTGGTCAGCCGATGGGAGCCGAAAACTTCCAGGCTGCTGAGTTCGCGCAAGCACTTCGGCCGCTGATCGGACGAGTTGGGGCTTCGTTGTTCGCACTGGGTATCGTTGAGGCCGGGATGGTTGCCTCCGTCACAATCTCCACCTCCTCGGCCTATGCGTTCGGAGAGGTGGCCGGCCGACCGCACAGTCTGAACCTGCCCATGACCGAAGGAAGGGTTTTTTACTCCGTGTTGTTCATGTGCGCGGCAGCTGCCGGAGCGATCGTTTTGATTCCTGGGCTTCCGCTTGTGTATGTAGTCTTGCTGGTCAACGTCGTCGCCGTGCTGGCGATGCCGCCGGCACTCGTATTCCTCTACATGCTTGTCAACGATCGAGAAATCATGGGGGATCTTGTCAGCCCGACTTGGGCGAACATCCTTGCGACGACGGTAGTGGTTCTGCTGACAGGCGCCGGCGTGCTCTTTGGGATCAGCGTAATTCGCCCGAGCATCTTAGCGCTTCTCGGCGGCGGGTAGGAGCTCGAGATGACGAGAGAGAAACATTCGATAGACCCCTCGGAAAAAGCCTTGGTTCTCTCGTCGCTCGAACAGGACCAGCTCGCCGGGCTCAAGCAGCATATTCCCAGGCGCCAGCTGAAGGGACCTGAAGTAGTTGTCCTTTGGTCGCTTCGGATCTACCTGCTGTTCATGATGGCGGTAGTCATATATCAGGTTTTGAGCACCAGCCGCTAGGCGGAGTCCCGAGAGTACGGCCTGCGCCCGTAGCTCCTGCCGCAGTCCGCACGTCAGCCTGTGATGTTTGAAATCGAGAGGAGACGGCCATGAAAGGTAAGACGCCACGGGGAAGGACCATGGGCGCGCACATGATCTCGGTTTGCGGATTGGTCGCGCTCCTCCTGGGGGTCACCACGCTCCCGCTGCCTGCTCAAACCGGCGACAGCGGCCGGTCGCTCATCCGAGCGTCGAGCGCGGAGCGGGACCGATCCGCTCAACAAGCTGAGCTACGGAGCGGATGGGAGGAGGGAGAGATTGGCGACGGCTTCAAGAGCGGCTATCAAACCGTCGGCGCGATCAAGTTGCACTACGTCGCCGGAGGGGAGGGCCGCCCCGTACTGCTCGTCCCCGGATGGCCCGAGACTTGGTACGCCTGGCGAAAGGTGATGCCCGCTCTCGCCAGGAACCGCAGGGTGATCGCCGTCGACACACGCGGCATGGGCGGCTCCGGTCGGCCTGTCGGAGGCTACGACATGGCCAGCACAGCGGCGGACTTGCATGGATTGATGAATCAGTTGGGGTACAGGCAGTATGCGGTCGTCGGACACGACATCGGTATGTGGATCGGCTATGCCCTTGCCGCCGATTTTCCGCACGATGTCGACCGGCTGGCCGTGATCGAAGCCATGATCCCAGGGTTGACCCCAACGCCGCCGCTGTTCTTGCCCCCTGAGCAAAACCTACGACGCTGGCATTTCATGTTCAACCAGCTCCCGGATTTGCCGGAGGCGTTGATCGCAGGCCGCGAAAGGGTATTCCTCTCCTGGCTGTTCGAGCACTATGCCTACAGGCCGGATATGGTGGCGATCGACGAGTACATACGGGCCTACTCCGTTCCGGGAGCAATGCGGGCCGGTTTCGAGTATTACCGCGCCATTCCTGAAACGATGGCACAGAACAAGAAGCGGGCCGAAACGAAGCTCGAAATGCCCGTGTTGGCGATCGGTGGCGACCACGCGAACGGCTTGACACCGAAGCAGACCATGGAGCCGGTGGCAACAAAACTGAGCGGAGGTGTCTTGCCCGAATGCGGCCATTTCGCTCCCGAGGAGTGCCCTGATGCACTTCTTGAGCTGCTGCTGCCGTTCCTTTCGAACTAACCGCTTTCTATCCCTGAGAAGACGTCCCGAGCGCGAGGCCCCCGGCCGCTGGCCCGCCCTGGGCCTAGGATCGAACCAGGAGGACAATGGCGATGACAATCGAAGAGCGACCGGAGGCCCAAGCGACTCAACCGTTTGAAACTCTAGCGGGAAAGATCGCCATCGTCACCGGCGCTAGCCGCGGAATTGGCCGGGCCATCGCGCTTCGACTGGCGCAGGAGCGGGTGAAACTCGTCCTCGCTGCTCGGGACGAAGCTGCCCTGGCCAAGGTCGTTGCCGAGGTTCGAGCGGGCGACGCGACCGCTTTCCCCGCGGATCTTCGATTGCCCGAAGCGTCCCCCGCCCTGGTGGCCGCCGGTCTCAAGGCCTATGGCGCGATCGATATCATCGTAAATAACGCCGGCGCCACGAAACGCGGTGATTTCCTGGAGCTGACCGAGGAGGATTGGATGGATGGATTCGCTCTCAAGTTCTTTGGCGCGGTGCGGCTGACGCGGGTTGCTTGGCCGCACTTGAAGCAGAGGCGGGGTGCGGTGCTCAACATTGTCGGCGTGGGCGGCCGCACGCCGGGTGCCGAATTCACGATCGGCGGCTCGGTGAACGGGGCCTTCCTGACGTTCACGAAGGCTTTGGCTGACCTCGGCGTTCGTGACGGGGTTCAGGTGAATGCCATTAGCCCGGGTTTCGTTCGGACCGACCGCATGCAAGCCTGGTTGAAGGCGGATGCTGCCCAGCACGGCGGCGACATCGAAGCCGTCGCGCGACAGATGGTCCGGCGGGCCAATATCGTGCGGATCGGCGAGCCGGAGGACATTGCAAATCTCGCGGCCTTCATCCTCTCCCCGCAAGGCAAATATCTGCAGGGTTCGCTCGTCGACATGGACGGCGGCCAGACGAAGACCGTCTGAAGGAATCTATTCGAGGTCGGCAGGCGTTACCTTCGCGATCCAGGAGTCGTAATCGGAGTCGTAGCCCACGCTTTGTTGAAGAGCACGAATGCGCTGCTCAATACTGGCGACCTCGCTCTCTCGAAGAGCCGGAAGGGTCTCCAGGCGCGCCTGAACCGCCTTTGCCTGCTCGGCTGCCCGCGCTTCGGCGAACGCATAAAGCGCAGAAAAATCTCCGCCACCGTTCCCGACGCCGATGTAATTCTCGATCAGATGAGTGGTCACCCGTTGGCTATGCATCAGCGAGACTCGAATATTGCCCTGTCCGGTCACTACGTTCCCGACGCCGAACACGCGATCGCAGCCGGTGTACCTTGGCAGATCGTCGCCCGTGAAACTGTAGTATTCCCCTTTCATGGCCACACCCGGAAGGATCTCCGGCACCGACCCGATCGAGGAGACCACGAGCGGAGCTCTCAATTCCTGCTCCGAGCCCGGGACCGGCTGGGCCGTGCGCCCATCTATCCTGGTTTCCACCACTTTCAGGCCCGCCAACCCTCCATCCTCTTGAACTAGGCCGCAGGCCAGCCTGCGATCCTGGACCCGGAATAGATATTTCTCCCGAGCCAGGCGAAGCATTTTCAAGCGGACTTGCTCCGTCTTGGCGGTTTGTTCCGGCGTGGCGTTATCGGGGGGCTGCGCGAGCGGCATGTCCTGCTCGCGGCGGCGGTAGATCAACAGGCACCCCTTCACGCCCAACTCCTCCGCCCGAATGCCGTGCGCCTTGCAGGCGGCCGGGATTCCTCTCTCGAGCTCATGCATGTCGGTCTCGATGCCGCGGGCTTTCATGGCCCGCTCGTAGTTCTCAAGCTGCAGGACCTTCACCACGTCGATCGAGGCCAGTCCGCCGCCGACGACCACGGTTTCATCCGGAGTATCGAACCGCCGCCCAGTGTAACCCTTCTCGTTCTTGTGGTTATACCAGTAGATGAACGGATTTTGGTAAATCAGGCCCCTGGCCACAAACCTTTCCGCTCCGGGCACCCCCAAATCCCTGTCCCGCCAGGCGCCATTGGCCAGGATGACCGCGGAGAAACCCCAACGGTTACAGAATTCCGCGAAGTCCAAGTCCCGGCCAAGTTTGACACACGGAACGAAGTAAACGCCGCTCTTCCTGAGGCGCGCGTCAATTCGTCCATATTCCTGTTTGCGTTGATCTACGTGCCAGCGCGGCAGGCCATCCTCAATCTTTCCGTAAGGCCTTTTATTCTGTTCAATGACCGCCACCCGAATTCCGTGCCCGGCCAGTATCTCCGCCGCAACGGATCCGGAGATGGCTCCCCCCACAATCGCGACAAAGTATTGTCGGTTCTCTGACATGGAGCGAAGAAAACTCAAGACCTAGGAGGCGTCCGAGCGATGCCGCGACGCCTTCCCGGTTACGCGCCCGAAGTTCGATTCCCCTCTCGAGACGGCTCGTCGGTCATCGCTGCCGGATTCTCGCCACCGCTTGACCGCAGCCCTTCACGATCCGCCCGCCGGCCCCAAACTATTCCCGGGGATTGAATCCAGAGGTTGGACCTCTGCCTTGCGCGGTCCTCAAGGCTCATCGAACTTGATCTGGGTGATTGCCCTAGGGCCCGGGAGTCATCGGCCGGCATGCCTGGCAGCGAACGGCTTCGCACCGGAACGGCCAGCCGTTAGGCCCGAGCTCGACGAGCTGATCAGGCGTTCGACCCGATAGAGCGGGTTTGCGCCCGCTTCGAAATGAGTTCGCATCAAGAGTTCGCCCACCAGCCCGACGGCGAGCAATTGTACTCCAAACAGGCAAAGCATCATCGCCAAAATCAGCAGCGGACCGTGCTCGACGAAGATGGAAGCGCGCAAGAAGACCTTTTCCACGAAGAGCACCAGAAGGATTGCGGCTCCAATAAAGATCCCCATAAGCCCGGGCGGCCCAAAGAAATGGAGGGGCCGGGTCATGTAGCGCATCAGAAATCGAATGGTGATGATATCGAACAGGACCCTCAGAGTTCGGGAGATGCCATAATGCGATTTCCCGCCCGGCCGCACAATGTTGTGAATCGGCACCTCGACAACCTTGGCCCCGTTCCACGCCGCAAGGGCCGGGATAAAGCGATGCAGCTCGCCGTAGAGGTGAATGTCCTTGATCGTGTCCCGTCGGTACACCTTGAATGTCGTGCCGAAGTCATGGATGTCGACGCCGGAGATCTTCGCCATCGCCCAGTTGGCCACGCGCGAGGGCACGCGGCGGAGGAAGAAATTATCCACGCGCTTCTGGCGCCACCCGCTTACGATCTCGCAACCGTTCGCTTCGAGTGCTTCGATCATGACGGGAATATCCGCCGGATCGTGCTGCAGGTCGCCGTCCATCGAGATGATGACTTCGCCGGCCGCATAATCGAACCCTGCCGAGAGCGCGGTCGTCTGCCCATAGTTTCGCTTGAGGCGGACTACGGTCACCCGGGAATCCTCTCTGGCAATTTCGGAAAGGAGTTCGGCGGTCCGATCGGTGCTCTGGTCGTCGACATAGACGAACTCAACCGGCTCGTAGCGCCCGGTCATGATATCGCTCAGTTGCTTGTGCAGTTCGCGGACGCTTTCTTGTTCGTCGTGAAACGGCACGACGACCGAGTACCTGGGGGGCGTGCGCTCTGGTTTCTGCATGTCGCTAGTTTAACTCCCGATAACTGATTAGCCGAACGCCTTGTTCGATCACAGCACGCCTCACCGCCGGGTCAAGCAGCGCCTGGAGCTCGGTTTGGCGTTCCTTCTGCAGGCGGGAACCTGTGCGGACGAGCTCAGCGTCGCAGATTCCCGGGTGCAGCATGATTTCGGTCCGTCCATCCGGGAGTGTTTCGATCAACTGACGCAAGGCCGCCGGGCCGAGTCTTCCCGTCATGGCCAGTCCGAGGAAGTGATCCGGTGAACGCAGACCGTATTTCTGCGCAATGGCCTGGAAGTCCGGCGTAACCGCTCGAACCGTAGCGGCAGCCAGCAACCCCCGCGTCAGACCCGCGCCCTCCCTGCGAGTTGACGCCCACGAATCTCGAAGATTCTCCACGGGGTTCCGCACGCATCGAATTCCAACTTCGCGAGCGACTCGCCCGACGGCCTCGAGTACTTGAGGGTGCGCATGCGTATGTTTGTGCGTGTCAAGATGGGTCGGCTCAATACCAGTACTACGTATTTTTTCGATCTGCGCCCGTAGTTCCCGCTCGATCTGTTTCAAGGGAATCTCTCCGGAGCTCAACTTGGCCACGAAGACGCCAAGAGAGGCGGGCAAGCGGTTCTGTCGGTCGAGGAGCGAGGGAATTTCCTCAACTGGCGCAACCGGTGTGCCTCCTAAAAGGACAAGATGGCATCCTACTGCCAATTCCGGATTCTCCCTGGCCCTCTCGACGGCCTCATCAAACGCCGGTCCGTTCGCCATCAGCGTGGCACTCGTCAGGATTCCATCTCGATGAGCGCGGATGATTCCCTCGTTTATGCCGCGCGTCAACCCGAAATCGTCCGCATTGAGAATAAGTTGCTTCATTTTCACCGGTGCATTCGGGGACGGAAGCGCATGATAACATGCCGGAACTCAGAGCCGGTCTTGGACGATGGTCATGACTGCCGCCATGCCAATTTTCTGTCAAGTTTCTTCAACCGCGCGACCGTGTGGGAATTGCCGCGCCGAGGCAATTTTCACGCCATACAAGTTTCAAATCGCTCGCGATTTGTGAATGCTTTGTGAAAGTTTTCAACAGTTCTGTTGAAAAGCGTGTGGAAAACGGCCCCGTGCAAATCCAAATCCTCACCGGCACAAGGCTTACCCTCTTTGCACAAATCCGGTGCAGTGACACGCGCTTGCAAAAGAGAGTTTTCGTAAGTTCTCGGCTGTTCAAGTCCTTCGGGAAGAAAAATTTGCCGCGATGAAAATCTCCAGAAAAGAACGAAGACGTGTGCAAAAGGGGGCCTTAGTACCAGTGAGTCGCCGGAGGGTCGAGCTTGATCGGTATGGACTGCTCGTCGGTTTCAATATCGTACCACTTGCCGTAGGTGCGCCAACCCTTGGCGATAACTTGAATCAGAATGTTGCCCTGGGGGATCTCCGGAACCTTCACCGACCCGTCCTGATTCGTCTTGAGATTCAGTTCGGCCAATTTGTCGTGATGAAACAGTCCGCCAGACTCGTTGAAGCGAATATAAACGCTTGCGTTTCCTATCGGCTTGTCGTCAGGACTTGTCACCTGTATCTTCAATCTCACCTTAGCCGGCTCATTGGACTTCTGATCCTTTTTTCCCCGGGAGGCGGCCTGATCCGCCGCGTCGGACTGATCCGGATGATTCGCCCGAGCGGGTGCGGTTCCGGAGCACAGCAAGAGGGCTGCCAAGACGGCGACCCATCCTCGCGTCGGGACCGATTGTTCGCGAAATGCTTCGAATCGCATCGCACTGTTCTTTTACTCCAATTGGGGAATTCTCACAAGCCCGCACGCTTCGATCAAGGCAACCGGTACGAAATCCCAGCAACGTCGGTCCGCAAACTCTCCTGAAGCTGGCGTATGATGAACTCGACCGCTGGTTTGGTGCAATGGACGCGCCTCTGCCGGCCACTTCGCAGCCGGGGGACTCCCCCGATCGCAGGCCAGGTGTCGGAGCTCTTATCGTGGAATCCGAGGGTATGTGTCCATTCGAGCGCTTGGAGGCAGCGATGGGGTTTTCGACCGACGCGATACATGTAGGGCAGGAGCCGGACCCTTTAACTGGCGCCGTCGTCGCGCCCATCTACCAGACCTCAACCTACGTCATGGAAGAGTTGGGCAAAACGAAAGGCTACGACTATGCTCGGACGGCGCACCCCAACCGCCAGGCACTCGAGCGCACCGTCGCGAAACTGGAGTGCGGCCAGCAAGCCTACGTGTTCAGTTCGGGGATGGCGGCGATTGACGCCGTTTTCCGCCTTCTGCGACCCGGCGATCACACGATTATCTCGAAGGCAGTTTACGGCGGTACGTTCCGTCTGACCACAAAGCTACTGGTCGAGTTCGGTCTCGAGTTCACCTACGTGGACACGTCCTGCCTCGATCAAGTGGAAGCCGCGGTCAAGCCGACAACACGGATGATTTACGTCGAGACACCGACGAATCCGACCATGATCGTGACCGACCTGGCGGCCATCTCGGGACTGGCGCGCGCGCGGAATCTCACTCTTACTGTGGACAACACGTTCCTGAGCCCCTACCTGCAGCAGCCGATCCCTTTGGGCGCGCACATTGTCATTCATTCCATGACGAAGTATCTGAACGGCCATAGTGACTGCACCGGCGGCGCCGTCGTTCTTGCGCGGCCTGAGGACGCCGAGAAAATCTATTTCCTCCAGCGTTCGGGCGGTGCTGGCCTCGCCCCCATGGACTGCTTTTTGATTTCCCGCGGTATTAAGACACTCGCCGTGCGGATGGAGCGCCACAACTCGAACGGAATGGCCGTCGCGAAGTTCCTCGAGACCCACCGACGGGTTCAACGCGTCATTTACCCGGGTTTGGCCTCGCATGCGCAGCACGAACTTGCCAAACGCCAGCAGCGGGGTTTCGGAGCCATGATTACGCTTGACGTCGGTTCGCTCGATGCCGCCCGCAAGCTCTTAGACCATGTCCGCCTCTGCTCGCTTGCCGAAAGCCTCGGCGGCGTAGAGACGCTGATTTCACATCCCGCCCAGATGACACACTCCTCCATCCCTCCCGAGGTGCGACAGGATATCGGCATTACCGATGGACTTGTGCGTCTCTCGGTAGGGATTGAAGATGTGGAAGATGTGATCGCGGATCTCGATCAGGCGCTTGCCGAGATCTAGTGGGGCGCTCGAATACCCAATCGGTGCCGATAGCAGGGCTTGCGAGCAGGATCAAGGAAACAGACGCGCTTGTTCCCGGCCGAATCGAGCGAGCTTCGGATCCCTGGTTCGGGAGAGGGTCTCGTTCATTTTTCGACGAGCGAGTGCCGGTCCGTTTGGCATCGTCCGGCCATCGCTCCCGCCCCTCATCGGTCCGCAGCTCCATCGGCCTGCTCAAGCGAACCGGTCTTCTTTGACCATGCCCGTTGTGAGGCGACGAAGACGCAGTTGGCGTTCGCGCACTGGTGTGGAGTCACGCCCGCGAGCATTCGCTCTCTCACCGACCGCGCCGCCGGACCTTGCCAGACTCCCATGAGCCCTCCGTCGGTTCGGATGTTGCCGATGGGTGCCTGCAAACAGCACATTGCAACACTGCCGTCTGCGTGGACGACGGCGGCGGCTTCGACGTCGGTAGCCCAGGGAGCGGGACAGTGCGAGATCGGAGCTGTGCTCGCCGGCTCTGAGGCGGGATCAATGTCGATTCGTTCGCCGGAGGGGCCGATGTCGAGCAACGGTCGCATGTCGGTTTCCATGTTGAACGGAACACCGAGCGCCTTCGCCAGACTTCGCGCCCTCGAGATCTTCCCTGTCAGTTCCGGGTCGCGGCGCAGGATCTGCCGCTGATAATCGAAAACAAATCCGTTGTGTTCGACCCTCCAGTTCTCGTTAGAGTCATAGTCGTTTAGGTAGGCGAGATAAGCGCCAGCTTTCAGCCGGGAGGCAAGCCTCAGGAACGGCTCTATGTCGTCCAGATTCTCGCGCATCAGCGTCATGTTGAGCTCGAGCCAGAAGTCCGTCCGACCCGATGCCGCTCGGGCCTCAGCCAGTGCTTCCAGGTTTCGCACAACGTGGCTCCAGTCGGAGCGCCGGATTTTGAAGAATGTCTCCGGAGTGCCAGCATCGAGTGACACGTTCACTCGCCATATTTTTGAGGACAGTATCCATTCGATGCGACTGCCAGTGAGCATCGACCCGTTGGTTGTAAAATTGAACCTGACCAGCGGGTTCGTGACCGCATCGACGAAACGACCGAAGACGGGCGCCATGAAAGATTCGCCGAGGCCGGTGAGCGCCACGTCACATGATTGGTCGTATTGGTTGAGTTCGGCAATGAGCAGGTCGGCGACTTGATCCGGGTAGTGGGCCCTCCCCTTGACGCCACCAGCAAGGCCATGCGGACACATGACGCATTGAAAGTTGCAGTACGAGGTGATTGGAATGATGAGTTGATTCGGAGGCCGACAAGGCGAGACATCCGGGGGGCGCGCTTCAATGCTTTGAACAAGAGCCCCGCTTGCCAGTATACGATTCGTGCCCTTTCGGAGAGGAAGATAGACTGGCTGTTGGCTAGGACCCGGTGCCAGGCGTATCGAGTGCCGAAATGGAGGGCGCGACCGTTCCCCCGCGCCGGGATCGATCCGAAAGCTCAGGTGTGGCTCGTTCCGATCGATAACGCCGACGTCGAACCGCACCGGGCCGTCCTCGCCGCGCGAGAGTTCGATGAGCGATTCGCCCGACCCAATCGATTGCGAGAATGGCTCGGCCTGATCCGCTCTCATGAAAACCATGAGTCGATGCTAGCGTAGTACCCGGCTCCTGTCTGGTTGAACGCCGCACTACGCGGCCGATAGGTAACCTGGGCCCGGCCACCCCGACTCTGCGCGGCTTGCTCTCACGCAACTCTCATACCTCAGATTCCTGCCCGAGTGTCGCCGTGTGGGCTGACATTGGTTCAAACCATCGCCTTCGTCTCCGCGACTTCGCAATTTGCCACCTGCTGCGCTCGCCCGCACGCGCCTCCCTGGGCGCCCGGCGAGAGCGTCCGCCAGGTCTTCGACTCGTGGACGACCGCAGCCGGGGCCTCCCTATGCGACCGTCGAGCGGAATTCACCCGTGCGTCTGAGCTGGCCTGCCGAGGTTCATCAAGCAGCCCCAAGCGTTGATAGCTCGAGCGCCGAGCCAAGGCAATTTACACCGGCAAGCCGCCTTAGCTTCCCTGATGCCTCGAGCAAGTCTCACTCCTGCTGTGGAATACGCCTACGGCGTTTCCCCGCGCTCGCCCGGACCGATTCGGAAATCCAGTCAAGGTAACCGCGCGAACCCTCGAGAATCGGCAGAGCGATGATCTCGGGAACCTCGTAGCTGTGCAGCCGCTCGACGGCTCTCCGGAGGGGACGGAATCGTCTGCGCGTGGTCTTGATGATCACGAGGGACTCTCTTGCGGACTCGACCCTCTGCTTCCACCGATAAATCGAGATGACCGGGTTTTCGAGAATATTAGCGCAGGCAGCGAGCCTCTGGTCGATCAACGCGCGAGCGATCTTCCGCGCTTCTCCCCCTGACCGGCAGGTGACCAGCACGACGAGTTTGTTCGTCATCGTCCGACTTTACTCTTGAGACTCGGCCGCGCGCGATTCGTGGATGCCCGCGGCTTGCGCGACAAGATACAATAGCCGTCGGTGTCGAGCCAAGTGATCCATTTCGGAACCTCAGGCTGCCGCGGAGCGATCGCCGAGAACTTCACATTCGCCGGCGTGCGTCGCGCATCGGCAGCCAATGCGCCGGCTGGCTTCAAATACGTCGGCCCGCTCCTGCGGGAAGACAAGATCACGCTCGGAGGCGAGGAAAGCGCCGGGTTGACGATTCGCGGCCACCGGCCTGAAAAGGACGGCATTCTCGCCTGCCTCCTCGTCGGAGAAATGATCGCCGCGCGCCAGGCGCCGCTCGCCGAGCGGCTTCGCGATCGGTTCGGTCGCATTGGCCGCGAATTCTGGCCGGTTCGCGTGAACCTGAACCTCTCGGGCGATGCCCAGGCGCGAGTGCCCGTGCGTCTTCGGTGCGATGTCAAGGAATTTGGCGGACGCCGCGTACCTCGCACGGATCGCACCGATGGACTGCGGTTGACTTTCGACGACGGCGAATGGGTGCTGATCCGCCCCTCTGGCACCGAGCCGCTCGTTCGCATCTATACAGAGTCGGGCTCAGCGGCCAAATCTAGAGAGCTGGCCGAGGAGGCGCGCGTTTGGATCACCCAATGAGCGACCAGCCGTTGAGCTTTTCCGGGCAAATGCGCGAGTTCCTCCGCCGGAACCTGAGCTGGTTCTTGGCATTCGCTCTGTCCTTGCTGCTGCTCCAGGATATTTTCGGAACTCACGGCTTGATCGCCATGCGCCGTTCCCAGCAGGAAGCCGCGCAAGTCCAGAGGGAAATCGATCAAATCAACGATGAGAACCGCCAATTGCAGGGCCGTGTGAAGGCGCTCAAGTCCGATCCGGCGACCATCGAGCGGATCGCGCGAGAGGAAATGGGACTGGCGCGCCCGGGCGAGTATATTTTCAAGATACCGTCCAAGCCCGGCGACCCTCCGGCTGCCGAGTCACGCGAACCGTCCGCTCGGCACTAACCCTCGACGGCCGGGCCCAGTGCCCGGCGAAACCGGACAACAATTTCCGAACCGCGGCCCTTCCAGCGGGTTCTCGCGATCGAAAGCAGTGTCATCGCAACGAAGATCGCGAGCAAGCCGATGGTCGCTCCAGCAATGCCATGGGCTCGCTTCGTCAATATCGAAAACCGACCGTAGACGAATTCCATGTGTACCCAGTAGACCAGCAAAGATGTCTGACCCATTTGCACAAGCGGGCTGAAGGCCGACTCGCCGATGGCCCCGCGACACCACCGGTAGGCTAGAAACGTCAGGATCAGCAGGACTCCGACCCGTGCGAGGAAGAAATCGGGGCTCGTGTGCCAGTAGTCGTACACAGCGTAAAGCTGCCCGGGCCGTCTGTCGAGCCACAGAGAAAGAACGAGGGTTCCGACTCCGCCAGCGCCGCCGAGAAGACTGATCGCTTTGCCCGGGTTTTTCGTTGACCAGTCGGCTGAGAGTGCCAGGCCAATCGCCAGTCCCGCGAAGGCGAATCCGGTCCAGGGAAAGACCGGGAAGAGCCATGGTTGCGGTGCATCATAGGTGTGAACACCGTTGATGTAGGACTCCAGATACCACGGCAGCCAGCGCGGCCGCCAGGTAGTCCAGAGCGGCGGGGTGGCGAGCGAGACGCCGAGTGCAACAGCCGCTGCCAGGACCGCGTTGGCCGCCCGCGTTCGTGCCATCCGGCACACGACGCCCATGAGCATGATGGAAAGACCGATCACGTTCAAGACGTCCACGCGCAGCAGGTCCGTCCACGGCGCCCGCGGCAAGCCAAGAACGAATTCCTGCACGCGAAACAGCAAGCTTAGGCCAAAGATCTGCGCCCCGCGGAGAATCGTTTTCCGAGCGATCTCGCTCGCAGCGCGACCCTTGCGGCGTAACCTGTCGGTCAAGAGCGCGACCGCAATACCGGTGAGAAAGACGAAAAGCGGGCCGGGAAGTGTTCCGGCGAATCGAGACCACCCGTAAAACGAACTGGAGCGCGAAGACTCGTCGAGCCAGGAGTCGTAGCAGTGCACCTGAAACATTCCCAGGCACGCGAAGCCGCGCAACCAGTCAATGTATCCGAGGCGCTGTTTTCCGGGTTCGGCCATCGTCGTTCGGTGGCATCAGAATCGCCGAGCCATGAGAACAAAGCAAGCTTTTCCCAGAACTGCCGGCGCTCCGGTAGAATCGCTTCGCGTGGCAGCGAACTCCAAATCGTGGCAGCTGAACCTTCCGACAGCCGTAACCGTGTGGGCCTCGATCGTTCTGGCGGCCGCATTTTCCGGCGTATGGCTTGGCTTCGCCGGGCGGCCGTTCGCACTCGCCCTGGGCGTCGCGGCCGTTCTCTTCGCCTTCGAGCTATTTCTCGCCGCGCCGCGTGTCCTGGACACGGCCAAGAGCTGGCTTGGGCCTCGTGGAGCCGTTCTCGCCCCTCTCGTGCCTCTGTTTGCCGTCCTGATCTATTCCTTTGGAGTCAGCGGCGACTGGAGGCGCATGCTCGCTGGCGCGGCCTACACCGTCGTCCCCGCCCTTCTTCTCTCCGGGCGTACGGGCCAGCCTCCCGGAACGTGGGAAGACTACGCGGCCGTTGCGCTCGTGTGGTTGCCCGTTGAATTTCGCTGGATGTACGGGCTGTTTCCCTACCCCCGTCCCCTGACTCACACGCTCGCGATCCTCGCGGCCCTCACGACCGGCGTCGCAGCGTTCGTGCTGCTGCGCCGGCTCGATGGAATCGGCTACGCAGTCGAGTGGCGGCCCGGCTTCGCTTGGAACTTTGCGTTCGGCTTCTTCGTTCTTGCCGCGATCGCCATACCGCTGGGAATGAAAATCGGGTTCCTCGTCTGGGGTCCAACGCTCGCGCGCTTGCGTTTGTTGCCCGTAAGCGCGGTCGGAATTTTGTTCTTTACGGCCTGGCCGGAGGAATTCCTGTTCCGAGGGTTGCTGCAGAATCTGCTTTCACACACTCTCAAGAATCAATGGGCCGGGCTGATTATCGCTTCGACAATCTTCGGCCTCTCGCATATTCTCCATGCACCGTACCCGAACTGGAAGTATGTGGGTCTTGCGACCATCGCAGGACTGTTCTACGGCCACGCCTGGATGAAGACCGGCTCACTGCTCCCGGGAGCGCTCATCCACGCCTTGGTCGACCTCTCCTGGCACCTGCTCTTCCGCTAGCCCCCGGGGACGGGGTCTCATTCGCGCTCCTGCCCGGCTGAGGCGGGCAAACGTCAGGCGAGCGGGAGCTCGGGAGCTCAGAGGACGGAAACAACCGCCTTATCGCACGACACCCACAAGAGGGCTCGAGGCCGTGGCGTAGAGCCGCTTCTCGATGCGGCCCGCCAGGAACGCTTTCCGCCCAGCAACGACCGCTGCGCGCATCGCCTCGGCCATCAGCACCGCGTCCTGCGCTCCGGCGATGGCCGTGTTCATCAGGACGCCGTCGGCGCCAAGCTCCATCACAATCACCGCATCGGAGGCAGTGCCTACGCCGGCGTCCACGATCAGTGGCACCTCGGTGATGCGCTCGCGCAGGATCCTCAGATTTGCAAGATTCTGTACCCCCAGCCCCGAGCCGATCGGCGCGCCAAGCGGCATCACCGCCGCGGCACCGGCATCGATCAGTTTGCGCGCAACGATCAGGTCGTCGGTCGTGTACGGAAGCACGATGAAGCCTTCCTTCACGAGGGTCTTTGTCGCGCGGACGAGCTCTTCGGTGTCCGGGAAAAGTGTCTGCTCATCGCCGATCACTTCGAGCTTCACCCATTCCGAAAGCCCCACTTCGCGACCGAGACGCGCCGTGCGCACCGCCTCCTCCGCCGAGTAACAACCCGCCGTATTCGGCAGAACGAACCGTTTCTCCCGGTCGACGTAGTCGAGCAAAGATTCCTTGCTGCGATCGGTCAAGTTGACGCGCCTGACCGCCACCGTTACCATCGCAGCGCCCGAAGCCTCGTGAGCCAGGGCCATCTCCTGAAAACTACGATACTTCCCCGTGCCCACGATCAGGCGCGAACCGAACACGCGCCCGGCAATCACCAGTTGGTCTGTCATCAAATCCTCTCCCGAACCATTCTACTCTTGGGCGGGCAGGACTTCGACCCGGCGCCCGAGAGGTCCGGCTCCCAACCGAAGCATTCCATCGGATGTTCACCCTGAGCCGCGGTAGGACAGGCTAAGCCCTTTCCCAATCGGGACGACGACGTGGTCAAACCCGTCGAGCTTTGTAACGGCGGAAAGGTATTGGGCGATCTCCAGGGGATGAGAAAAAACGTTGTCGGCAAGCACCAAGACCGCCGGAGCAAGCTTCGGGAGCAAGAGCCCGAGCTGTTCGGGCGCGCTCGTCCGGTCGCCGTCGAAAAACACCAGATCGAATGGTCCGCTCAGTTCCTGGACGACGGCGCTGGCCTCGCCCAGGCGCAACTCGACGGAATCGGCAAGGCCTGCGCGACGGAGGTTCTCACGGGCCATGGCCTGCTTTTCGGCGTTGCGATCGATCGAGACCACCCGTCCTCCGGCATCGGCAACAGCCGACGCCAACCAGATCGTGCTGTACCCGTTCGATGTGCCGACTTCCAGAACTCGTCTCGCCCGGGTACTGCGAGCCAGTATGCTCAGCAGTCGCGCCGTATCCCGCTCCAGGTTCAGCATCCGTCGGCTGCGGTCGGTTTCGCGTTCGTCGTTCTCAGCTCCTCGCTGTTCGATCTCGACAAGCAGTTCAGCAAGCCGCGGATTCATAGGGTCCTCGCTCGCGAACCAGATGTGGCCATGGGCTACGCCAGGTGGTGCGGGCGGGGCTCCTCGACATCGGCATACAGCTGCGCGATCACATCCCGATAACGCTGTTCAATGACCCGGCGCTTGACCTTCATCGTGTACGTCAGCTCGCCGCTTGCATACGTAAAGTCCTGCTCGAGCAGCGCAAATCGCTTCGGCTTTTCATACTGCGCGAGTGAGGAGGTGAGCCGCTCCATTTCGCACGAGATCAGGTCTCGAACCCATGGATCAGCGATCGCTTGCGCGGGCGTCGATACCTCGCGGTCCGCCCGGCGCGCTTCAGCTTCGATCGCGGGGAAATTCGGCACGATGAGGACGGAGAGAAACTTGCGCCCGTCGCCCACAACCATCGCGTTCGCGATGAGCGGGCAAGTCTTCAAGAGATTCTCGATAGGTGCCGGCGCCACAAGTTTTCCAGCTGCGGTCTTCAGCAGTTCCTTCTTCCGGTCGGTGATGATGAGGTAGCCGTCTTCGTCGAGCCGGCCGATATCGCCGGTCAAGAACCAGCCGTCGGGAGTGAACACCTCGCGGGTTTGATCCGGCTTGCGGTAATACCCCTGCATTAGGCAGGGACCTTTCACAAGGATTTCACCGTCGTCGGCAATTCGCACTTGTACATTCGGTATGGGACGCCCGACCGTGCCTACTTTGTTCCCCGTCGGTAGATTCGCAGCCACGACTGGCGACGTCTCGGTCAGACCGTACCCCTGGTAGATGGGCAGATCGACTGACCAGAAAAACTCGGCGAGTTCGGGCGACAGCGGCGCCCCGCCGCAAGCGAATCTGCGGATCCGTCCGCCCAGCCCCGCGCGGATTTTCGCATAGACCACGCGGTTGGCCACCTGCCATTTCCATTTCAGGCCCGGAGATGCGTTCCGGCCGTAGGCACGCCAGGGCACGGCCTGTTGCGCCACCCTCAGAGCCCAGTCGAAGATTTTCCGCTCGAAGCCTGTCCGCTCGCGGCCCTTGTCGAGAATGTTGGCGTATATCTTCTCAAAAAATCGCGGCACCGCCGCGGCCATCGTCGGGCGAACCTCGAGAAGCGCCTCTGCGACGGTTTGCATCTGCTCGACGTAGGCGATCGATACCCCGCGGAAGAAGTAGCCATAGTCCATCACCCGCTCAAAGACGTGGGCGAGCGGCAAGAATGACAGTGCCACGTCCGACGGCCAGCAATCGTAATCTCGAAATCCGTCGAGGGCATTCGAGCTCAGATTCGAGTGGTCGAGCATCACCCCCTTCGGCTCGCCGGTCGTGCCCGACGTGTAGATAATCGTGGCCAGCTGGCTCGCAACGACTTCGGCCGCGCGGCGGCGATACTCGATGACATCGGCATCGCCCGCGGTTGCGACAAACGTTTCATAGCGCAGAATGTCTTCACGCAGATCCGCCGGCGGGGCTTTCGAAATCACGTGCTCGAGCACCGGAAGCCGCTCGCGGCACTCGGCGACCCTTCGCGCCTGCGTTTCTCCCGATGTGACCACGATGCGCGCTGCCGAATCGCTCAGGATATACGCCAGCCGGTCGGGGGACTCGTTGAAATAAATCGGCACGATCACCGCGCCCAAGCCCTGGATGGCAAAGTCCGCGATGTGCCATTCGGGACAGTTCGGGGCAAACAGCCCGACGCGGTCGCCGGGCCGGACGCCGAGCTCGGCAAGCGCTTTAGACAGCCCGGCGACGCGCCGCAGCATCTCCGTCGCGGAAATAGACTGCCATCCGCTTGCGGTGCGATAGATCTGCGCTCGCGGATTCCTATACTGGTCCACCGCATCGAGAAAGCTCTTCGTCAGCGACGGGTATCCGTCCGTGACCATGGCAGCAACTCTAGCGTACCGACATGGGCACGTGCAATCGAGGCCTGTCAACCGAGATGCGGGTACGATAAGATGCGGATTGAGGGATGCTCGATGTCGAATACCTCCACCGTAGACTCCATCGCCTACCAGCCCGTACGCGCGGCGCGGGGCACGGCGATCTCCTGTAAGGGTTGGCAGCAGGAAGCGGCGCTCAGAATGCTCATGAACAACCTCGATCCCGAGGTCGCCGAGCGGCCCGAGGAACTGATCGTCTACGGAGGCCGCGGCAAAGCGGCGCGCAATTGGAAGTGTTTTCACGCGATTGTCCGGGCGCTCCAGAGCCTCGAGGACGACGAGACACTCATCGTGCAGTCCGGCAAGCCGGTCGGCATCTTCCGCACGCACGGGGAAGCTCCGCGCGTTCTGATTGCGAATTCGAATCTCGTCGGTCGCTGGAACGACTGGAAACAGTTCGACGAACTCGAGCGTGCCGGCCTGATGATGTACGGACAGATGACCGCCGGCAGCTGGATTTACATCGGCACGCAGGGAATTCTGCAGGGAACGTACGAAACATTTGCGGCGGCCGCGCGCCTACACTTCCAGGGTGATCTTTCGGGCAAACTGGTCGCGAGCGGCGGCCTGGGCGGAATGGGGGGTGCCCAGCCGCTTGCCGCAACCCTCAACGGCGGGGCGTTTCTGGGCATCGACGTAGATCCGGAACGCATCAAGCGTCGCGTCAAGTCCGGCTGGTGCGATGTGATGGTGAACGATCTCGATGAGGCCCTCCGCATTCTGAAGAATGCCGTGCGCAAGCGCGAAGCGATCTCGGTCGGGCTCGTGGGGAACTGCGCAGACGTCGTTCCGGAGCTCGCGCGCCGAGGTGTCGTGCCCGATCTGCTCACGGATCAGACCAGTGCCCACGATCCCGTCGGTGGCTACATCCCCCAGGGCCTCGGGGTCCGCGAAGCCGCTGAGCTTCGCAAGTCCGATCCCGAGAGCTATCGGCGGCGGTCGCTTGAATCGATCGCCAGACACGTCGAAGGTATGCTCGCGCTGCAAAAGTTAGGCGCGGTAACGTTCGACTACGGCAATAACATCCGCACCTTTGCGCACGAGCAGGGTGTAAAGAACGCCTACGATTTCCCTGGGTTCGTGCCCGCCTATATCCGACCTCTCTTCTGCGAGGGCCGCGGGCCGTTTCGCTGGGTCGCGCTTTCGGGCGAGCCTTCGGACATCTACCGCACCGATGCGCTGGTCCGGGAGATGTTCCCGGAGGACGAAATCCTCTGCCGGTGGATCGGGCTTGCCGAGAAACGCGTGCGATTCCAGGGATTGCCGGCGCGCATCTGCTGGCTCGGTTACGGCGAGCGCCACAAATTCGGCCTCGCGCTCAATGACCTGGTCGCCCGCCGCGAATTGAAAGCGCCGATTGTCATCGGCCGCGATCATCTCGATTGCGGTTCGGTCGCATCTCCATTCCGCGAAACGGAGAAAATGGCCGATGGCTCGGACGCCGTAGCCGACTGGGCCTTCCTCAATGCCCTGCTCAACACCGCGAGTGGCGCGAGCTGGGTCTCGATCCACAACGGCGGGGGCGTCGGCATCGGTTACTCGCAGCATGCCGGCCAGGTGACCGTCGCCGATGGCACGAAAGAAATGGCCGGGCGCATCGAGCGCGTCCTCACCAACGATCCCGGACTCGGCGTCGCGCGACACGCCGATGCGGGCTACCCCGAAGCCATCGGCTTCGCCCGCAAATCTGGCATCAAGATTCCCATGCTCTAGTCGCAGAGGCATGCGGCTCCTCGTCGATCGAGCGGAGGCGAACATCATGATCGTTGTAACCGGCGCGACAGGACACACCGGTAAACCGGCGGCCGAGCGGCTCCTTGCCATGGGCGAGAAAGTGCGCGTGATCGGCCGCTACCGAGAGAAGCTCGAGACCTTCGTCGAGCGGGGCGCCGAGGCATTCGTCGGCAATTCCGAAGACCGGAACTCGATGTCCGAAGCCTTCGAGGGCGCCTCGGCCGTCTATCTCGTGATTCCACAACGGCTTGATCGCAGCGATTTCCGCGCCTACCAGGAGCGTACCAGCGACACATATGCGGCGGCCGTCAGGAACGCAGGTGTTCGTTATGCCGTCACGCTCAGTAGCATCGGCGCTCAGCATCCGGAAAGAACCGGACCGATCGTCGGCCTGCACAATCTGGAAACGAAGCTCGACTCCGTCTCACAACTGAACGTTCTTCACCTTCGCCCCGGGCACTTCATGGAGAACCTGTTCATGGCGGCCGGGCCGATCCAATCGCTCGGTGTGTTCCCCGGGTCCCGGCAGCCCGACCTCCGGCTGCCATGGATCGCCACGAAGGACATCGGCGAATATGCAGCCAAGCGCCTGGCGGATCGCGATTTCTCGGGCAGCTCAACGCAGGAATTGCTTGGCCCGCGCGACGTGAGTATGAAGGAAGCTGCCCGGATCGTCGGTCGAGCAATCGGCAAGCTTGGACTCGGTTACACCCAGCTGCCTTTCGCGACGCTCGAGTCGGCGCTCATGCAGATGGGTCTCCCGAAGAGCTCCGCTGCGTTATTGACCGAAATTGGGATGGCCGAGAATGCCGGCCTGTTGACGCCGCAGGAATTACGGTCGCCCAAGAACTCGACGCCGACGACGGTCGAGTGGTTCGCGACGGAGGTTTTTGCGCCCGCATATCTGGGGCACGCCGCCACTGCTTAGCCCGTCTCTCGATGAATCCGCGACGTGTCCTCTACGGAGTATCGATCGCCAACTTGCGATCACCGGGGCAAGCGATTCATCGACCGGTCGATGGACGTTCGAGTGACCCGAGAGCAGGCACCGAGGATTGCCAGCGCCAATCCAGGAGCCGATGGGACTCGATCGTTCTCGGCTCGCGCCTCTCTCCGTCGCCCTCGATTCCTATCAGCCGGAGGCCAGAGTAAAGCCAGAGGAAACAGGGCATGAGCACATTCTGTTCGAGCCTCAGACCCGGCGCGATCCAAGCATTCTGTATATGGACACCCGCCTTTTCCGGCAGCAGGTCCGGCGCGAGGCACCTGGCTTTGCACGGCGCCGCGCCGTCTGTCCGCCAGGGGTCAGAGCGAAT
>DATMRE010000224.1:0-10726 GCA_035566475.1 Verrucomicrobiia bacterium
GCCGGAGCATTTGGCTCCTGCCTCTCCGAGATCTGGCGAACTTCGGAGTCTGGGTCGCGGGCTTTTTTTCAAATACAGTTCACTGGAGGGGTCTCGCGTTTCGTGTCAAGCAGGGCCTTCTGATCCCTCTTCGGCAAGTGAAGGGTGCACGGGCCGAGAATTAAGAGCTCCTTCCCTGCGGTTGGACCTGCTATGGCGAGCCCTCAAGCAGCGAACCGTCTTCACCTCGACCGTGCCCGCCGAACATCTGTGCGCTGCATCGAGGAATTGAATCCGTGTGATATTCGCCGGAGGCTTCGGATCAGAATGCTGGCCGCGTAGTTCCCGACCGCTCGCCGCCTTCGTTTGAGACTTGCCGGCGAGACCGAACTCGTGTTCCTGCCAGAGCCCGGGCGAGGCGTTCAAAGCGAGCCCCCGGCGAGCCATCCTTTCCCCCGGGCGTATAGGGCCTCCACTTCCGACCCTTTCAGACCTGGTCGAATTCCGCTGATTTCGTAGCCGATGCTTGTCTGGAGATAGGCGAGATGCCGATAGCCTTCGGGAAATCGCTCAAGAATCTGCGGATCGAGCTCGATCGTCGCCGCCGGATCAACCGGATCGAGACGGTCCTTTTCGTAGATGGGCCGCCGGAACACCATTCCCCACCGGTCGCCACGTTTCTCGAAGAAGTCATAAAAGCGCCCGGTACAAAGCACGTCGCACAGGACGTTGTGAATCATCGCGCGTTGAGAAATCTGCATCTTCGTCTGGGCAATCGCGCGATTCCCGGCGAGATCGATCGTGGTTCCACCCTGGAAATGCAATATGCTGACTCCGCGCTCCCAGCCTTCGCGCCGGCCCCGTGTGAAATCATCGGCTGTCCCTTCAAACCATGTCGCCGACATGTAGCCGTCATCGTGCCAAATCGTTCGGAATCGTTCCCAGTCTCCGGCGTCGCTCCAGATGATCCAATTGTCGATCAGCTCGCGGATAGCCAACTTGTTCACAAGGTCGTCGTTCATGATCGTCCTTCTGGGACCTCGACCCGACGCACCGTATCCGGAGTCGTCGCCGGCGAGAGTATATACCACGAAATCCGGCGAGCAACGGCGGCTGCCCGTCCGAACCATGCGGCCAACCTGGGGGCGTCGCAACCGGGCAATCAGCGCTCAAAAAAGAGCCTGTGGATTCGAATACCGAACGCTCGCCGATGGGATCACCTGTGGCAGCCCCCAAGGCCCCAGTCGAGGGCGCATCGGGCTCGAACCGCGGACCTGACCGACCGTCTCAGCCCGCGGCCGGCTCGACCGAGGCGAGCTCTGGAATCTCGATGTGGATCTGCGTCCCCTCCCCTTTCTGGCTGCGAATATCCATTTTGAACTGATCGCCATAGAGGAGCCGCAAACGCTCATGGACGTTGCTGATCCCGATTCCACCGCCGTAGACTTCGAGAAGACGCTCGGGCGAGATGCCCATGCCGTTGTCCTCGATTTCGATCAGAAGTCGACCATCGCGGCGATGCGAACGGAGATGGATTTGTCCGCCCTCGAGACGAGGCGCGAGCCCGTGCTTGATGGCATTTTCCACGATCGGCTGCAGCAACATGCTGGGAACGAAATCTTCGAGCGTCTCCTCCTCGATTTCCTTGAAGATTTGCAGCTTGTCGCGGCCGAAGCGGATCACTTCGATGTCGAGGTAGTTGTCGATAAACTCGATCTCCTCGCGCAACGGCACGAACGTTTCATTCTTCCGCAGCAGGCGCCGCAGTATGTTCGAGAGCTTCAGCACAACGTCGCGGGCCATGTCCGGATCGAAGCGGATCAGCGACGAGACCGTATTGAGCGTGTTGAACAGGAAATGAGGATTGATCTGGCTGGTCAAGGCGTCCAACCGCGCCCGCAGCAAGAGCTGCTGGTTCTGTTCGAGATTCATCTCGATGCGCGTGTTGTTCCAAATCTTGACGGCCATGGCCACGCACATCACCGAGGACAGCACCACGAGAGCCATGTAGCCCCAGTTGCTCGGGTGAATCGAGAAAATCCAGTGCGAGGGAATCGCGTCGGCCAGTTCAATCCAGCCCACTTCGCAGGCCGCGCAGGCGAACAGCGGCAGCATCGCCCAGTTGCCCTTTCGATAACGCAGGAGCCCCCAGATCCACCGCGGTATGCTCAGAAATAGAAATGGCCCGAAATGCCAGACGTCCTCTCTTTCCGGGATTGCTTCACGGATCATCCCGGCAAACAACCCAACGAGCGCTGCGATCGGGCTCGAAAACCATTCGTGGAACCCGAAGGAGAGAAGGCTGATGAGCGACCCGCCAAGCAGCCCGACGATTCGGCCGCCGATCAGACCCAGGAGAAACGAACCTTCAAGCGTCAGATCGAAAAAGCGGTAGCCGAAGACGCGGAGCATCACGCCGATGGCGAGAGGCGGGGTCAGGAAAATCAGCAGCATTACCTTTTGATCGGAGTCGCGATTCTCCGTGAAGACAAGCTTGCGAAAAGACCGGAAGCGGACGAGCAACGCCGCGAGCGCCGCCGCCCAACCCACCTTCAGGACCAGCGTGAATAGCAGGTCCCTCCCCTCGGAGAGGGTGCCTATTTCGCTCACTAGCACGGCAAGAAAATCCCTCGGGGTACGTTAGCCAAAGCGGCCACAGATGTAAAGAGAAGCTAGACCGGGTGTGTTGCTCCGCTGGGCGAGTTCAGGAAGCCTGCTATAATGACGGATTCGATGAAACCGCGGAAACAAACCGGGGAGGCGCAGATCGTGGCCACGGCTCGGTTGCCCACTCGCTTCGGACAGTTTACGGTCCTGGGCATCAAAGGCCGGACCAAGGGCGGAGAGGCTGTTGCGATCCAGCATGGCCAGCTTCGGGGCGCGAAGATGCCGCTCGTGCGCATCCACTCGCAATGCCTCACCGGCGACGTTTTCACATCGCAGCGATGCGACTGCCGCGCGCAGCTCGAGTTCTCCCTCCGCAAGATCGCCAAAGAACCCGCCGGCGTGGTCCTCTATCTCCCGCAGGAAGGACGCGGTATCGGCTTGATCAATAAGCTGAAGGCTTACGAACTGCAGGACCAGGGTCTCGACACGGTCGAAGCAAATCGCAGGCTCGGATTCCCGGCCGATTCGCGAGACTACGAATTTGCCGCAGAAGCGTTGAAAGCGCTCGGCATCGGCACGGTCCGGCTGCTTTCGAACAATCCTGACAAGATCCAGCAACTCCAGCGCGCAGGCATTCGCGTCGTCCGGCGCATCCCGTGCCGGCCGCGGACGAGTCATCATTCGCGAGCCTACATGCGCACAAAGAAGAACAAGCTCGGGCATTTACTCGCCAACCTGTAGCCCGCGCTGTGACCCAGGATTCCCTTCCCACCGCGCCGAGTAAGCCCCGGCGGCCCGTTTGGCGGCGACCCTGCCGCAAATGTGACTCTCTGGTCGGCAAAGCTACAGGCGGAGGGGCAAATCGATCTCGTCGACATCGACCTGCCGGGTTCGGAGCACGAAGCATTGCCGCAGGGCCAGTCGGAATAGTACTCGAAGCGGTAGAAAAATTGTCTTGCGCGCAAATCCGAGCGGCAGCGCGGGTAGCGATGTTCTCCGGGCCGCCCAGTGCCGGAGGGACGCAATCGCAGAATGTGCCGCCGCCCACCAGGTGGACAATTTCGAAGCTGTCGTTTGACAGCACCTGCGTCTGTTTCCACTGCTGTCGCTGAAGGATATCGAGATTGCGCTCGATCGCCAACCGATCGCCTGCCAGGCCCAGGTGCTCGACAAGCGCCGCGACCGTCAATCCATCCGGTATCTCGCGGCGCTCTCCGTTGATCGTCACCGTCATCGCCGGGTTCCTGCGGGCGGAGTTTTCGGCCGCGGGCGCATGGCGAAACGAATCTCCCCCTCGCCCGAATCCGAGCTGGCCCGAATCACAAGAGCTGGGTCGCCACCGAGTGGCGGCAAGGGAAATTCGATCCGCACCCGGCCCCCCTGATCACCTGTGCCCATGTGGCGGGCACAATCGACCGAACCCTCAATGCTGGCCTCGACTTGAGCCCCCGCCTGGGGCTGCCGGTCCGAGCGCCGAATGATCTGAATATCGAGCGACACTTTTCGGGAGGACAACCACGACCCGGGATTAAGGAGCTCGACCTGAAGGAAGCCGGCCCGGTTGGCCTTTTTTAAGGCGGCGGAAATTTCCGCCTCGAGTCGACCCGAGCGAAGGTCCTCGATCACCGCGCGATGCTGTTGTTCGACCTTCTCGCGCAAGGAGCTCTCGCTGAATGCGCTCGAGAGAGAGAAGTCCCCGTAATCTGACAGACGCCGGTGCAAGACCCTGCCGTTTTGGTACACCGCCGTGTCAATCGTAGAGCGGGCCGGGCCGTAGTCCTCCGTCTGTACGTGAAAAACCTGCTCGCCGACGCGGACCTCGGTATTGAACCCGGAGCTCATCGAACGGGGCTATTCTCCTGCCCGGCTTTCGGCATCGGGTGGCCAGGCCGGGCACATGAAAAACCTGGGGAGTTCATTTGACCGGCGTGCGCGCGGACGTTATTATAGCAGCGCATCGAAAATGGAGACTAACTACCTCGATAACTATGGCCCGCTTTTGCTGATGTTTGTACTGTCGGCAGGGCTTGCGAGTGTGCTCATCGCGGCGTCTACGATTGTGGGAAGACACAAGCAGACGCGCGAGAAAGACGAGCCCTACGAATGCGGAATCCGCCCGACCGGCGACGCGCGCGAGCCGTTCTCGGTACATTTCTACATGGTGGCGCTCCTGTTCATTCTGTTCGATATAGAGGCCATTTTTCTCTATCCCTGGGCGCTGATCTACCGCGAACTGAAAGTCTTTGGTTTCGTGGAGATGCTGCTCTACGTTATGATTTTACTTGTCGGATATATTCTCCTCTGGAAGAAGGGCGCGCTCGACTGGCGTTGATCCCATATAGGGAATCGGGCTCATAGTGGAATCACAGGAACTAGACAAAGATTCGGTTGTGCGAAAGCTCCGGTCCTGGGATGCACAGGCTGTCTCCGAAGTGATTGAATCCAGGGGCGAAACGACCGTTTTCATCCGGCGGGAGTACATCCGGCGCGTTGCTGAGTTCCTTGCAACCGAGCCCTCGCTGGGCTTCACATTTCTTTCTGATATTACATCGGTCGATCGATTCCCTCTCGAGCCGCGCTTTGAGGTGATTTACCATCTCCTATCGCTCGAGCGCCGCGAACGGCTCCGGCTCAAGGTTCGCCTGCCGGGAAATGAGCCGGTCATTGCCTCCCTCACTCCCGTATGGCCGACGGCCAACTGGCACGAGCGCGAAAGTTTTGATCTCATGGGTATCCGGTTCGAGGGTCATCCCGACCTCCGCCGCATCCTGATGCCGGATGACTGGGAGGGGAACCCCCTTCGCAAGGACTATCCCGTCGAGGGGTTTCGCTGACCGTAGAGAGGAGGGATGATCGAGACATGACGACCACGGTCGAAACCACAGCCGGCGCTTCGAAGGCGATGGTCCTCAATATGGGGCCTCAGCACCCGTCGACCCACGGCGTTCTGCGGGTGATCCTTGAACTCGATGGCGAGATCGTGGTCAAGGCATTGCCGGAGATCGGCTACTTGCACACGGGCATTGAAAAATCATGTGAATCGAAGACGTATTCCCAGGCTATCACGCTCACCGACCGTATCGACTACCTCGCGCCCCTTTCTAACAATCTGTGCTACTGCCTCGCCGCCGAGAGGCTGATCGGGTTGGAAGTTCCCAAGCGCGCGCAATACATCCGCGTACTGCTCACCGAGCTGACGCGTATCACCTCGCACTTGGTTTGGCTCGGGACGCACGCGATCGATCTCGGTGCGATGTCTGTCTTTCTCTATAGCTTCCGAGAGCGCGAAGAAATCATGAAGATCTTCGAGTATGTCTCCGGGCAGCGGATGATGACGAGCTACTTCCGCATCGGCGGACTTGCGCTCGAGCCGCCTCCGGGATGGCTCGACCGGGTACGCCGCGTCGTCGAATCCCTGCCGGGTCACCTTGACGAATACGAAGACCTGCTGACCGAAAACCGCATTTGGATCGCCCGGACGCAGGGGGTCGGAATCATCAGCGCGGCCGACGCGATCGCCATGGGCGCCTCCGGGCCGCTGCTGCGGGGCTCGGGCGTGGCGTACGACATCCGCAGGGTCTTCCCGTATTCCAGCTACGATGAATTCGATTTCAACGTGCAGACGCAGACTGCGGGCGACTGCTATGCGCGATATTTGGTTCGGTTGGCGGAGATGCGCGAGAGCATCAAGATCGTTCGCCAGGCCATGGAGAAAATCCCTCCCCAGGGGCCGTTCCGTGCCGAGGCGCCCGGTATTATCCCGCCGTCCCGTGAAGAGATGAAGACCTCGATCGAGGGCCTCATCTATCACTTCAAGATTTTCACCGAAGGGTTCGCACCACCTCCGGGAGAAGTTTACCAGGCGATTGAATCGCCTCGCGGTGAATTGGGGGTTTTTATGGTCAGCGACGGCTCCGCCAAGCCGTACCGCGTGAAGTTTCGCACCCCGTCGTTCGTAAACTTACAATCCTTGCCGCGGCTGTGCGAAGGCCGGTTGATCGCCGACGTCGTCGCGTGCATTGGCACGACCGACATCGTTCTCGGAGAAGTGGACCGCTAATTGAACCATGCAACTGCCCCCAGCTCTCGAAGCTAAATTTAATGATTTCGTCGGCCGCTACCCGGTCAAGCGCTCGGCGCTCATTCCCATGATGCTCTACGCGCAGGACCATTTCGGTTCCCTGAGCGATGAGCTGCTTGAGGAAATCGGCAAGCGCTTGGACCTGAATCTTCTCCAAGTCACTGAAACGCTCGCCTATTACTCGATGCTTCGGCGCAGGCCGGCGGGGCGCTATCACATTCAAGTCTGCACCAACATCTCCTGCATGGCCCGGGGCGCGAGCGAAATTTTCCAGCATGTTCAAAAGCGGCTCGCGATTGGGAACCGGGAGGTCTCGGAGACCGGAACGTTTTCGCTCGAGGAAGTCGAGTGCATGGGCGCTTGCACCGGAGCCCCGGCCATGCAAGTGAATTACGATTTCTACGAGAACCTGGATCCCGACAAAGTCGACGCAATTCTTGAGCAGCTCCAGGACGGCAAGAGGCCGGAGCCCGTGCCCGTTATTAGCGGCGCGCTTCACGATCGCCATCCCGCCGAAGTGGCTGTCGTGAGCAAGCACTTCGGAATTCCGGGGGTCCATAGGATCGAAGTTTACTTGAAACACGAAGGCTATCAGGCGCTCGAACGGGCTCTCAAGCAAATGACGCCTGAGCAGATCATTGATGAAGTCAAGAAATCGAGCCTGCGGGGCCGTGGCGGCGCCGGGTTTCCGACCGGCCTGAAATGGAGCTTCGTCCCCAAGGGCAGCAGCAAACCGAAATACGTTCTGGCCAACGGCGATGAAAGCGAGCCGGGTACCTCGAAGGACCGCCCGTTGATGGAAATGGACCCGCATCAGTTGATCGAAGGAATGGTGATCGCGGGGCGAGCGATCGGCTCACAGCAGGGATACATCTACATTCGCGGCGAGTATCGCTACATCATCGACATCACGGACAAGGCGATCACCGAAGCCTATCGGGCGGGCTATCTCGGCAAAAACATCCTCGGCAGTGGCTTTGATTTTGACCTCGTGACTCACACTGGCGCCGGGGCCTACGAATGCGGCGAGGAATCGGCATTGATGGAGTCGCTCGAGGGTAAGCGCGGCTACCCGCGAATCAAGCCGCCTTTCCCGGCTGTTGTGGGCCTCTACGGGTGTCCGACGATCATCAACAACGTCGAAACCCTGAGCACGGTGCCCGCCATCATCCGCGGGGGCGGCGAATGGTATGCCGGCCTGGGCTCGCCGAAAAACGGCGGGACGCGCCTCTATTCCATTTCCGGACACGTCAATCGGCCCGGGATATATGAGCTGCCATTGGGCTTTCCCCTGCGCCGCCTGATTGAAGATGTTGCCGGCGGCATGCGGGGCGGAAAGCGACTGAAAGCGGTGATTCCGGGTGGCAGCTCCTGCCCGCTGCTCTCGGCCGAGGAAATCGATGTCGCGCTCGACTATGACTCGGTCGCCAAGATTGGCTCGATGCTCGGCTCAGGCGGCACCGTCATTTTCGACGAAGATACCTGCATGGTGGACCTAGCGCGGCGGATCATGCATTTCTATGCACATGAGTCCTGCGGCTGGTGCATCCCCTGCCGCGAAGGCACCGCGTGGCTGCGCAAGATGCTCGACCGCTTTCACGAAGGCGGCGGGCGCTCCGAAGATATCACCCTGATCGAAGAGCTGTCGAAAAACATGCTCGGGCGGACGTTCTGCCCTCTCGGAGACGCTGCGGCCCTGCCGACGATCAGCATCGTAAAGAAGTGGCGGCACGAATTCGAAGATCATCTGCACGGGAAATGTGCCTACAAGCCCGCCGAGATGATTGCCGGGGCTCATTAGGGGTCGCATGACGGAACAGAAGCCGATTACCTTCTCGCTCGATGGCCGCCAGGTCACCACGAATCAGGGAACGCTCGTTATCGAAGCGGCGAAACGACAGGGAATTGAGGTCCCGTCGTTCTGCTACTATCCGGGCCTCTCGTTGCAGGCGGCATGCCGCATGTGTCTGGTGGAAGTTGAAAAGATGCCGAAGCTCCAGACCGCGTGCACTCTGGTCGCAACCGACGGCATGGTCGTCAGGACCGATACCGTGCAGGTGCACGGCGCGCGCAAGGACATGCTCGAGTTCCTGCTCTCCAATCATCCGCTCGATTGCCCGGTATGTGACAAGGGCGGCGAGTGCGAGTTGCAGGATATGACCTTTCGGTACGGCCTCGATCACACCCGTTTCGTCGAAGAAAAACTGCACTATCCCGAGGAACAATTTTCTCCCTTGGTTTATTACGATGCCCCGCGCTGCATCCTTTGTTTCCGCTGTGTGCGCATCTGCGACGAGGGCATGGACGTCAAGGCACTCGGCGTCGGCGCGCGCGGAGTCGCGTCGGTCATCCTGCCCAACAAATCGGGCCGGCTCGCTTGCGAGGAATGCGGGGCTTGCATCGATATCTGCCCGGTCGGCGCGCTCACGAGCGGCACCTACCGCTATCTGACGCGACCCTGGGAGATGTCCTACGTCAGCAATCCCTGCACGCACTGCTCGAACGGGTGCAAAACGACCCTGAGCGTTCGCAACAACGAAATCCTGCGCGCGAATAATCGCGACCATTCTGGAATCAACGGCGAATTCCTGTGCGCCAAGGGCCGCTTCGGATTTGACTTCACGCATCACGCCGAGCGTATTCGCCAGCCGCTCGTTCGCCGTGACGGGAAGCTCGAACCAGCCAGCTGGGAGGATGCGCTCGAGGAAATCGCGCGCCGGCTGAAGCAGGTGCACCAAACACACGGACCCGCGGCGGTCGGGCTGATCGGTTCGAACCACACAACGAACGAGGAAAATTACCTGCTGAACCGTTTCGCGCGCGTGACGCTGGGCACGAACAATCTCGATCACCATCGCACTGCCGACTACGCGGGTCTGGCGGCCGCGCTCGGGCCCAACTCGAAGGGCACGCTTGCGACGATGGCGGATGTGTACAATGCGAATGTCGTATGGCTGATCGCGAACGACGTTACGAATCAGAACCCGCTCGTCGCCTGGCAAATTCGCAGCGGCGTGCGCCACCACAACACGCGCCTTTACGTGATCAACGGCCAGCCAAGCAAGATTCATCGCCAGGCCAGGCAGTTCGTCGAGCTTCGGAGGGACGGCGTGCGCCAGGCCCTGCGGTGGCTGGCAACCGAACAGGGCCGGTTCGACCCGGGAACGACCGAAGCGCTCGTCCAGCTCAAAGCTGCGCTCGAGGCGGAGTCGGATGTAGTGATTTTGTTCGGTGCCGACGTTCAGGGAGCCTCCATTCGCGACCTTGTCTCCTTCAGCGCGCGCCTCGGCGGCGAAACCCGCTTTATGGCCCTCGGCGACTACTCGAATTCGCGAGGCGCTGCCGACCTTGGCATCTTGCCGGACCGCCTGCCAGGCTATTCTCCGCTCTCCGATCGGAGCGAGCGCGCCCGGTTCGCCAAGCTCTGGGGTGGCGCGATTCCGGAAACGCCGGGACTTACGGCGCGCGCCATGATGGACCGAGCCGTCGAAGGAGGGCTGAAAGCCCTCTACGTGGTCGGCGCAAACCCGGTCAAAACGTTCGGCGTGGCGGAACCCGACCGACTCGGGGGCCTCGAACTGCTCGTGGTGCACGATCTGTTCCTGACGGAAACCTCCGCGCGCGCCCACGTCGTCCTGCCGGCCGCTTCGGGCTACGAAAAGGACGGCACGATCACGAATACGGCGGGAGAGGTGCAGTTGACACACCGCTCGATCGACCCGCAGGGTCCGCGGAGCGATTTCGATTTGATCCGCATCCTCTCGCACCAGCTCGCCTTGCTAGGTCTCGGCTCGGCCATCCGACTGCGCACCCCCGAGGCGGCATTCGATGAAATCCGCCAGAACGTGGCCGGCTACAATCTTTCGCACGCGAATCTGCTTGGTGGTGGCGCGGAGCTTTCCTCGGCAACCTCGAAGTCCGCCGAGGCGTCGCACGACGTGCCTTCTGGCACGGTTTTCTCATCCGAGGATTATCTGTTTACGAGCGGTACTCTGGGTCGTTATTGTTCCAAACTCACTTCGACGAACGAGGCTAAAGAGAGGCCGTGGAGTTCATCGC
>DATMRE010000225.1:0-10835 GCA_035566475.1 Verrucomicrobiia bacterium
GTTTGCGCCCTCGACCCGATACCCTCGACCCTCGAGTGCGCTTGATCTCTTTGCGGCGACGGGCGGCCCAGCCGGGTTTGTTCGACTGGCGACCACGCGCGATGGCGAGCGCATCGGGGGGAACATTGTCGGTGAGGACGGAGCCGGCGGCGATATAGGCGCCGTCGCCGATGCGCAAGGGCGCAACGAGCGCCGTGTCGCTTCCGATGAAAACACCCCTGCCGATCGTGGTCGCGTGCTTGGCCACGCCGTCGTAATTGCAGGTGATCGTACCGGCGCCGATATTTGTGTCGCGCCCGATCGAGGCGTCTCCGAGGTAGCTGAGGTGAGGCGCTTTGGCGTCTTCGTGCAGGACGGTATTCTTCATCTCGACAAAACTTCCGACGTGCGCTCCCGCGCGTACGTCGGTCGCAGGCCGCAGCCTCGCAAATGGTCCGATTTGGGCCCGTTTGCCGACGCGGCATGAATCGAGAATCGAATACGCCTCTACGACGGCGTCGTCGTCGATTCGGGCATCGTCGAGGACGCTTCCGGTGCGGATTCGACAGCGCGCACCGATGCGCGTCTTGCCGAGCAGCCGTACCCCCGGTTCGACCAGCGTGTCCGAACCGGCCGTTACCTCCGGATCGATCACCACGGTTTCCGGCAAGTAGATCGTCACACCCGATTCCATGAGCTCCGTCGCTTTTCGCGCCCGCAAAACTCGGTCCGCCTCCGCGAGATGGACGCGCGTATTGCAGCCGAGAATTTCGGCCGAATCAAGCACGACCTCTGCGAGCACGCGCTCGTTGCGCTCTCGAAGCAGGCCGATGGCGTCGGTGAGATACAGCTCGTGATGCGCATTTTCCGGACGCACGGCGTTGAGCGAGGGCCAGAGCTTCCCGAGTGTGAAGCAGTAGATGCTGGAATTTACCTCGCGGATGGCTCGTTGCTCGGGCGTCAGGCTGCTTTCTTCGACGATGGCCAGAACGCGGCCTTCGGAATCACGCACGATGCGGCCGTAGCCGGTGGGATCGTCGACTTCCGCCGTGAGGATGGTCGCGGCGGCCTCTCCCCGGCAATGGGTCTCGACGAGCGCCTGGAGTGTTTCGGCGCGCAGCAGCGGGGCGTCTCCGGGCAGAACGATAGCAAGTTTTGAGCGGGCGCGAATCGCGCGGCGCGCGACTTGCAGCGCGTGTCCGGTGCCGCGCTGCGGTTTCTGCAAGATGGTCTTGGCGCCCAGCTCAGAGGCGAGCGCGCCGACTTCCTCCGCCTGATGGCCGACGACGACGAGCAGTTGCGCCGGCTTGCAGGGCCGGCAGGCGTGGATGACGTGAGCGAGAAGCGGACGCCCGCCCGCTAGATGAAGTACCTTCGCGAGCTCGGATCGCATGCGCGTTCCCTTGCCGGCAGCCAGTATGACGATGGCGGTGTCGATCCGTGCCATGGCGCAGATATTGTCGCTTCCCGGGAAACCTTTGGCAATCGAAACGCACGAATGATTGGCCTTCGGCTGTGGAAACGATAACCGAGTATCCGAGTTGGCTCGGAATCGGGACGCGAGCGGCGCGCTGGGGGCAGTTCTTGGCTGGCCGGGGAGCGCGAGAGAAGGGCGGGCGGCCCTCTGTGCCGGGGGCGGTGAGGGGCCGCCAGACAGCCGCGATCCCGTGGAGACGAGAAGGGCAGAGATGGCGGAGTTTCCCGGGCGAGTGGCCGGAAACGAATACTCGCCGAACGGCCGGGCCATGGCGCGGAGCCCGGATGAGCGCTTGATGGCCTAGCTTGGATTAGGACGTAGCTGTGACTGAGATGGGCGTCTGGGTAGGTCTTGCGCCTGCGTCACGGTCCTCGGTGGTTTCAGTCCAGAGCGAACGATCCCGGAGCAGGCGGGTAACGAGCTGGGTGTGCAGCGCGTGACCAGCTCGGTGCGCGACGATGAGCGCCTTGAGGGGGCGGCCGATCAGTGCGAGGTCGCCGATCAGGTCGAGCGCCTTGTGGCGGCCGAACTCATCGGGGAAGCGCAGCGGTCCGTTCAAGACGGTCGTTTCGTCAAGCACGATGGCGTTTGCAAGCGAGCCGCCGCGGATCAATCCCATTCCCTGAAGGCCGGCAAAGTCCTTGACAAAGCCAAACGTTCTCGCCGGTGCCAGCTCACGACTGAAGGACTCGCGATCGACCGTCATCTCGACCTCCTGCGGTCCGATGGACGGGTGCTTGTAGTCCACCACGCAATGCACTCGGAATTCATCCGCCGGGTAGATGCCGATCCGGCGGTCGCCTTCGGTGAACTCGAGCGGCTTCACCACGCGGATATACCGCCGCCGGCGCCGCAGGCGGCGCGTTCCGGCGCGGTCGAGGAGATCGATGAAGGGTTTCGCCGATCCGTCTAGGATTGGCAGCTCGAGAGCGTCTATCTCGACGTAAACATTGTCCACCCCGCAGGAATAGAGAGCCGCGAGGAGGTGCTCGGTGGTTGAGATCAGAACACCCTGCTTCATCAGGCTCGTCGCGTAGCTGACGCGGGCTACGTTCTCGACTTGCGCGGCAATCTCGAAGTCATCGAGGTCGACGCGGCGAAACGTGATGCCTGTGTCCGCAGGGGCGGGCACCAGCCGCACGCGGCATTGCACAGCTGTGTGCAGCCCGGCACCGACGATCTCGACCGGCCGCCTGGTAGTGAGTTGATTGGTCATTGCGTAAAGATACGCCTATTCTGGAGCATTCTGCTGGCCGGGTGGAGGCTATTTTCCATCTTTATTTACATAGGGTTACGGGAGTCAAACGGAAACTATGGGAAATGGTGTGGGATAAATACAACACTTTAGCGGCTTGCTATGTGGTTCAGTTTTAACAGAGGTAGCGCACCCCCTAGAGGAAGCGATCGGCCGTCCTTCAGCGGAGACCGGCAGGTTCGTCAGCGCGAGGAGGTTATCGGTGGCAGAACCGGCAGCCGCACTGCATTGCTTGGCGTCGGCTGATTGTTGACTGCAGCTGTCGCGCCCTGCTGTTGGAGTCGTCGGAGCTCGTTCACCACAGCTCGGAGAGCCGCCGGACTGTTCGCCTGTGACAGCATGGAGAGACGATTGGTAAGACTGATGCTCTGCGGGTTGATACCGAGCCTCCGAAGAGTGTGATCGAGCTGTATCAATGCTTCTGAAGGTGTCTCCTGTCCGGCTGTCGAGGGGTCAGCTGCCGTGCCACCGGCATTGATGCTACCCGCGATATCTGTCCTCCCACTCGGGACGGCAGCCGCGCTCGGAGAGCCGGCAGCTAGCTGCGCCCCTCCGAGGGCCGGCGCCTCCCCTGGAAATAACGGTGCAACTGTCTTGACGGGAGACTGGGTCTGGACGGCCACGATGAGCTGAGGGCGGAATCGCTGACTCTCCTCCGGACTCTGCTGCCCGGCACCGGCATCTTGAGGCGAGAGCGTAACGGTGTCCTGCAACAGAGGGACGTGCTCGGCCTGTGGGGGATGAATCTGGGCCGCAGCGGGCGTACGCTGCGCGGATGAGTTTAGCCCCGCAGTTTGCTGCAACTCGGGTGCGAGGTGAATGGAAATCGTACCCATTTTTTCTCCTCCCGAACCCCGCAAGACTCCTAGGATCAGTGAGCTGTGCGACCAGTGCACTGCTTCGATTCTCGAGGCCCATCCGGCCGCAGGTTGAGCAGAAGCGGCTCTTTAGTCCTATCGGCAGGATGAGCAAATCACTTGAGCAGGCTTTTTCGGGAGGTTGTGTCAGGAGTGCTATCCGCGTAAGATGAAAGTCGAGTCGACAGATGGCCTCCCAGTTTAACATCGTCTCGAATTCCACCTCGGCCGACCGCTTGACGCATCCCCGGCCACCCTGGCTGCGTGTGCGATTCTTCGGTGGACCCAACTACCAGGACCTGAAGCGCATCATGCGCTCGCTCGAGTTGCACACGGTTTGCGAGAGCGCCCGCTGCCCGAACATGGGTGAGTGCTGGGAGCATCGCACGGCGACATTCATGATCCTTGGTAACATCTGCACGCGCGCCTGCGGATTCTGCGCCGTACCGAGCGGCAGGCCGTTGGGCCCGCCGGAGGAGGACGAGCCGGAGCGGGTTGCTCGGGCGGTTGAGCGGATGGGCTTGCGCTACGCGGTGGTGACATCGGTGAACCGCGATGACCAGCCCGATGGCGGCGCCGCGATCTTCGCGCGAACGATTGCGGAGATTCGGCGGCGAGTTCCCGGCTGCAAGGTTGAGGTCCTCATTCCCGATTTTCGTGGAGTTTGGACAGCACTCGAATGCGTGATGGCCGAAAGGCCGGACGTCCTCAACCACAACATGGAGACCGTTCCGCGGCTCTATCGCCGTGTGCGCAAGGGCGCGGTTTACGAGCGGTCGCTCGAGCTCCTGCGCCGTGCGGGTGTGATGGCCGAAGGAGTCTCGACGAAGACCGGGATGATGCTTGGCCTTGGCGAGACGCGCGAAGAGGTTTTGAAGGCGATGGAAGACATTGTCGCGCAGGGGACCCACATTCTGACGCTCGGGCAATATCTCCAGCCCACACCCGAGCATCTGCCGCTTGAGCGCTACGTCCATCCGGATGAGTTCGCGGAGTTCAAGCGACTGGGCGAGCAAATGGGTTTCAGGCATGTTGAAGCCGGGCCGCTCGTCCGCTCATCCTACCACGCGTTTGAACAGGAGGAGGCAGCTCACAGCTGATCTCTTCCTCCCTGCTTCCTGTGACCTTCGCTCCAGCCGAACTCGGACGGGATCGATCGTTTGCCTGATGGCGACCGGCGGCACCTCCTGTGCCGGGCAGCAGAACTAGTGAAGCGCCGCGAGAGACGAATTGGCGAGTCCCCGAAGCCGGGTGAGGCACGTGCTGCAGTCCGTGTCGCACCCGGCGCAACCGCCGCAGGCCGCGTCGGCGGTCGTTAACCTCAGCGCTTCGTTAAAATATTCCGACGCTTTCTCTTTTCGGCCGAGTTCGGCGTTCAGGTTGCCGAGCAGGAGCTGGAAAATTGGATTCTGCGGGTAGCGCGTGACGAGAGGCTCCGCGATCGAAAGAGCCCGCTCGTAATTTTGATCGTACGTACGCAGGCTTCTCGCGAGGATGAACCGAGCGTCGACGGAGAGGAAGACGCCCTGATTCATCCCCAGCTCCATCTGTCTGATTCCCTCTTCTTTATTTCCCCCGGGAATTCCCATGAAGATACGCATCAGCCTCACGACAGGCGAGAGCGTATCCACATAGTAGTTGTAAACTCCGAGGGCGGCGGTGGCATCGGTCATTTGCGGGTCGAGCTCGAGGGCGCGGAGCATTTCCGCCCGGGCGCTCACGCCGGCACGCGCGGCGTTGCGATTCTCGCCGCGCAAACCGTAAACGCGTACTTTGAGTGCCCAGCCGATGCCGGCGTAAACGTGCATTTCGGCCGTATTGGATTTGGCGAGCTGTGCTTCGGAGAAATGGATCACCTTGTCGGCCAGCCGAAAATACGCTTCGTCCCCGGGATCCCGCTCGCGCTTCCAGGACTCAAAAATTCCGTACTTGAGTTCGCAGGCGGCGCAATACCTGTTCCACCATCTTGCTTCGCCTTCGAGCAAATAGCCGAGCATCTGATCGGGCTCGGATTGTTCGAGGTTGTGGGCGATGGCAATGGCCGCGTCAGGATTGCCGCTATAGATCTTATCCATTCCTTCGACCACTTCTCGAGGCAGGGAGATATTGCCGGCCGAAGCCCGGGTCGCCAGCAGTGTGGCCAGCAAGGAGATCGAAACGGCAAGCAACCATGAATGTTCGCGACGCGCTCGGGTCATTTTACCCTCTTGAGCCAGCCGACCAGCCAAGCCGACGTAACGTACACCACGAAGCATTCCAGCGCAAAGGGCGGAAAACCGAGATATCCCGGCGCCGGAATCTGGAAGATTTTCCACCGCTCGAATATCGGAAACGTATCGCGCCATTTCGCGGCTGCCCAATTGTTCCAGAATTCCCATAGCCAGCCGCAAATCCACCCCGCGGCGACGAATCCATAAAGCCGCCGCCGGAAGCCTTCAGAAAGATCACCCAGGAAGGACGGGAGTCCGAGGCGGCGGTTTACGGGATCGAGAAGCAATACCACTCCGACCCACAGGAGCAGGAAAAGATAGGCGGCGATCCGCTGCGGGACGACGAGTGGAATGATCAAACACGCTGCGCCGAGGATCATGATCGCGGCTTCGATGGCCGGCCGAATCCTCCAGGTCTCGCCGGGCAGCGGCGGCAGCATAGCCTGCACCAGATCGGAAGTCTCGAATATCGCCGGTGTAATGGTGGCAAACGACCATCCGTAGACAGCCAGCGCGCCGGCCCAGCCGCGCGGGACGCCGACATATGTCCACATCCGGAGGCGCAGATTATAGGCCTCAAAAATCGACCAGAGGGGAATGGAAAGCAAGGCCATGCGCGCGACCGTGAGCGGAGCATCGTGGAGGCGCGAGCGGGCCGTGAGCGCAAGCACCGCAGCGTCGGCGATCAGGATGTAGGCGCTCCAGGCAATCGGCGTGAAGTATGTCGCGACAGGCTCGGCGCCGCGAAACATCAGCCACTCGGCACCGACGAGGGCGACGATACCGAGCCAGCCGTGCGCGGGAAACGAATGCCGGCGGCGACTCCTGAAGAATCCAGCGATGAGAGCTGCCGCAGTAGCCGCGGTGATGCCGATTCCGAGTGCGAGCATGGCCACCTGATAGTAGCGCAGGTGAGCGCCGCTTTAGGACCTGGCCGCCCTTTCTTGCTATGCTCGGCGGACCCGTCCGGATAGGCAGGTACTATGGAGGAGACGGAAAAACTCGAACGCGGCCTGGGTCTCATCGAGGCCACGTCGCTCAACATGACGTTCATGGTGGGCATCGGGCCGTTTATCGTCATTCCTTTCATCGTTCGCGCGATGGGCGGGCCGCAGTGCCTGCTTGCTTGGGTCGTCGGAGCGGCTCTCGCGCTCGTCGATGGATGCGTCTGGGCGGAGCTCGGAGCGGCGATGCCCCAGGCTGGGGGAAGTTACGTTTTCCTGCGCGAAGCCTATGGCGCCGCTCGCCTGGGACGGCTATTGTCGTTCCTCTATATCTGGCAGACGTTGTTCCAGGCCCCCCTCAGCATTTCCTCCGGCGCCCTGGGTTTCGCTGACTATTCGAAGTATCTTGCGGCGAAGATCCCGCAGGTGATGTCCTGGCTTCATGCGGATGACGTGCACGTTCTGAACTACAACCGTGTCGTGGCGCTTGTCCTGATCGTTCTCGCCGTGGCGCTTCTCTACCGTCGCATCACGACGATCGGAAGGATTTCGACCGCCTTCTCGCTGGTCGTGATCGGGACAATCCTCTGGCTGATTTACGGGGCTGCGGCGCATCTTGATATGCACCGAGTCTTTACCTATCCGGCGGGGGCCCTGAGTTTTAGCTGGGTTTTCTTCGCGGGGCTGGGTCGTGCGTCGGTCGAGACGATCTACAGTTATCTTGGCTACTACAACGTCTGCAACCTTGGCGCAGAAATGAAGGATCCCGAACGGAACATACCGCGCGCGATCTTCCTTTCGATTTCCGGCATCGCGGTCCTTTATTTCCTGATGCAGACGAGCATCCTGGCCGTCGTATCGTGGCAGGAGGCGGAAAACTCGCCTTACGTCGTGAGCTTGTTCGTTGAACGTACCTTCGGAATCAGCTGGGCGACGCTAGGGACAGCGCTTATTCTCGTGATCGCGTTCGGCTCGATTTTTTCAGCAACGCTGGGTTACTCGCGCGTGCCGTATGCGGCGGCGCTGGATGGCAATTTCTTCTCCGTGTTCGGGCGCGTTCACCCGACCAAGCACTTCCCGCACATATCCCTGATCGCGCTGGGCGCCACCTCCATGTTCATATGCATCTTCTTCAGTCTCTCCTCGGTGATCCGCGCCATCCTGGCCATGCGCTGCCTCGTCCAATTCGTCGGTCAGGCCTTCGGGCTCATTCTGCTGCACCGCCGCTGGACCGCCGAACGCTGGCCTTTCCGCATGTGGCTGTATCCTGCGCCCGTGGTCATGGCCATGGCCGGCTGGGTTGCCATATTCATTTCGACAGGCCGGAGGCAGATGCTCGCCTCGCTCGCTGCGGCGGGTTTGGGTATTCTTGTATATCTGGGGCGTGCGCGGTGTTTGCGGCAGTGGCCATTCGAGGAGGTGGCCCGGTGAATCGAGCGATGAAGCAGTGGAGTCTGATCTTGCTTGCGGCCCTTCCGGCGGGCCTGGCCGCCCTGGGTTGGACCGCCGCGGTGTCGGCGCAAACAATGCCTGAAACCGTCGAGGCGATCAATCAGGCACGCATCGTGACCCGAATCCTCTTCATCACGGCGCATCCGGACGACGAAATGTCGAGCCTGTTGCCGTATCTGTCTCGCGGCCTCAGTGCCGATGTCGCACTTCTCACCATCACGCGCGGCGAGGGCGGGCAGAATGCCATCGGGCCGGAGCAGGACGGCCAGCTTGGAACCATCCGCACGGCCGAACTGCTGGCAGCCGGCAGGCACTACGGCGTGCATCAATATTTCACGCGGGCGGTCGACACCGGTTTTTCGAAATCCGCCGCGCAGACCATGAAGATATGGGGCGACCTGCCGCTCGAAGACATGGTACGCGTCATTCGCACCTATCGCCCACAGGTTGTCATCAACGGGTGGGGCGGCGTGCATGCCGGACACGGTCAGCATCAGGCGAGCGGGATCCTGACGCCGCGAGCCGTTCAGGCTGCGGCCGATCCGAAGGCCTTTCCAGAACAGCGTTCCGAAGGGCTCCTGCCCTGGAAGGTGACGCTCGAGCTGCGTTTCGCGGCAGGCACCCTGCTCGGGACCCCGCCGCCCGCACCTCCCGGGAACGCCGTCGGGCTGTCCGTCGATGATGTGTCGCCCCTTTGGGGCGAGAGCTACACCGAAATCGGGACCGAGGGGCATGCGGAACACCGTTCGCAGGGGACCCCGGCGTTCTTCGGAAACGCGTTCTTCCGCAGGCCCGTGTACCTGGTTAGGGACAACGATGAAGGCGGCGACGCCGGCGCATTCGATGTGAGGCTTTTGGCCGAGCCGATCGCATCGCTCGCAGGACGTTTTTCCGAGCTTGACGCGCAGATCAGACCGGCAGTCGCGTCGACGGAGCGGGATCTCCTAGCGGCCGGGAAGTTTGCGCTTCAGCTCGACCGCGTGGCGACGGCGAAATCGCTCGCCGCGGCTGGAAAAGAAATCGCGGGTCTAGAGGCCAGCCTTCGGACAGCGAACGATGGCGAAGCCGCGGCCGCCCGGTGGGAAATCAACCGCGTGCACGAGAGGATCGATCGAGCTCTGGCCACCGACATCGCGCTGCCGGTTCGAACCCAGGCGGATCGACACGAGCTCGTGGCCGGCGAAGGTTTTTCTGTGGACGTGCTCTTTACTGGCAAGCCGGCCGTGCCGGTCGAGTGGACCCTCGACAAGTCGAGCCTGATCCTGCCTTCGGGCTGGAATGCGACGCCGGGAGAATCGAAGGCCGACAGCGGTCGGTCGCGGTTCCATGTCTTGATTCCCCCGGGCGCGACGGTCCCTTCTTCTCCGGGCGATCGAATTCTGCCGTTTCCGCCTGCACTCGTACGGCTATCGCTCGGTGTCTCGTTCGAGGGCTACGAGTTCAGGCTTGAGAAACCGGTCGAGTCGATCGCCGCAACGACCAGGGGCCTCGAGACGTATCCGCTTGAGCTTGTACCGGCGGTCACGCTGACGGTTGAACCGCCCGAGATCATGGTGCCTGAGAAGAATGCTCAAGCGCCCGTCAAGCTGCTGGCCCGCGTGCGCTACCACGGTGCCAAGCCTGCCCGGGTATCGGTCGGGCTAGATGCGCCGCCAGGCTGGCAGGCGCAGGCCCTCCGGCCACTTGATTTTTCAGCGGCGGGCGATCAACTCACCCCGTGCGTCGTCGTCCCGCCTGCGCAGGTGGCTCCGGGAGCGTATCGGTTGCATCCATACGCGCAAATCGGAGGGGAAACATTCCGTACTTCACTCGAGCCTATTCCGACCCTGCCGACGCGCGACTGGAGCGAGCCAGACGACGCGAGCGTGCACGTCCTGGATCTGGTTGTGCCGGCAACGCTCGAGGTCGGCTATATCGCTGCCGAGAACGATCCACTTCCCGAAACACTGCGGCAGATCGGCGTCCAGGTGGATCTGCTCGACGAAGTGGCGCTCGCGTTCGGGGACCTCAGCCGTTTTGACGCTGTGGTTGTCGGTATCCGGGCCTATGAGCTGCGTCCCGATTTGACGCGCATGAACTGGCGCTTGCTCAATTACGTCGCCGACGGCGGGACCCTCGTCGTTCAATACCAGCGCGACTTTGCCTGGAACCGTCTCCTTCCCGCGCCATTCTCGGCGAAAATGGCGGACCAGGCCTCTCGGGTGACGGATTCAGATTCCCCGGTGCGGTTTCTTGTGCCCGATAGTCCGCTGCTGAATTCGCCGAACAAGATTTCGCTCGCTGATTTTCAGGGTTGGGTGCAGGAGCGCGGGCTCTATTTCTGGAGCACGTTTGACTCGCGCTACCGGCGCGCGCTCGGGCTGAGCGATTTCGGCGAGCCGGAGGTGACGGGAGGGCTCGTGTACGCGCGCGATGGCAAGGGCGTTTATATCTATACGGGCCTGTCGTTCTTCCGCCAGTTACCGGCCGGGGTGCCGGGAGCCTACCGCCTGTTCATCAATCTGCTGAGCCAGACGCTGCACGCAAGACAGCATGAGTGAGACCGTGCCGGCCGATTCCGGTAGGCCCGACGGGTTCGTCGAGCCGCCGATGGTGCGAATCCCTGAGGCGTGGTTTCTCATGGGGAGCGACGCGGGGCAGGACAACGAGCGGCCCGTGCAT
>DATMRE010000226.1:0-11071 GCA_035566475.1 Verrucomicrobiia bacterium
GAGGCGCGTTCGCGTCTGGTCGGAGTGGCCGAAGACCGCCTACTCGATACACAGGCGGCCCGTTCCAGCTCTCAATGTTCGTAATTGTTTACGCGATATTTGAATCCGATTTTCGGCGCGAATTTTCCCTGTTGTTCCGAACCTGCACCAAAATGCAGCAGAGCCGAAACTGGCCGCTTACAAGTCACTGACTTTAAGAGATTTGGTCGGGGCGCGCGGATTTGAACCGCGGGCCTCCTGCGCCCAAGGCAGGAGCGTTTCCTCCGACCCGGCGTTGTCACGGACTGGCTGTCGCCTGGGATCTTCTCGTGTCACGTCTGGTAGCACTTGGAGTGTCAAAGGCGAATTGCGGCGTCGCGTAGCCAACCAAATATTTCCCATCTCTTTGAAATGGCGCGGCTTGGCAGGTTGGGGCAATCCCGGTAGGGTGCTCCGGATGGCTTAAAAGGCCGGGGAACTTCCGCCGGGGAACTTCCGCTTGCGCGATCTCGTATGACTCTGGTAGAAGGTCGTTCGCCGGGACGGACACCTTCGCGAGAAAGACATGACGCGAGCGACGAAGCAAACCTGCTTGGCGGCGATGTTCGTCGTGGCGACCTCGCTCGGGGCCTGCGGGTCACGATCCGGCCCCTCAGGAACGTTTACCCGGACCTTTCACGTGAGCGGCCCTGTGCGCCTCGAATTGACCTCTGGCAGCGGCGATTCGCGCGTCGAAGCGGGCCCACCCGGCGAGGTTCGCATCCATGCCCAATTCCGCGTGCGCGCCTGGCCATGGCAAAGCGCCAATCGCCGGCTCGTTGAAATCCAGTCGAATCCCCCGCTTGCGCAGGATGGCGATCTGATCCGCGTCGGCTCCTTCGGCTCGCACGAACCTAGCGGCCTCAGTGTGAACTACACCATCGGAGTGCCGCCAGAGACCGAGATCCGCGGCCGCGCCGGTTCAGGAGATCTCGCGGTCGAGGGAATCAAGGGCCCGACCGATCTCCAGACGGGTTCGGGAAACATCTTTGCATCGGCCCTCGCGGGCGCTCTTCAATTGCGGGCGGGCAGCGGAGACGTCAAGCTCGAACATCTCACCGGCCCGATCGAGGTCGTGACCCATTCCGGAGACATTGAAATCAACTCGGCGAGCGGAGAAGTCCGCGTCCGCACGGGCTCAGCCGACGTCCGCATCGATCATCCGGGCGGCAGCGTCGTAGTCTCGGCCGGCAGCGGGGACATAGGCGTGATCGGGGCCACCCAAGACTTGCGCTTGCAAACCGGATCGGGCGACATTGCCGTCGAGGGCGATCCGGGCGCGACAAACTACTGGGATCTCCGTGCGAGCTCAGGTGACATCAATCTGCGCGTTCCCTCGGCAGCCAGTTTTCGGATCTATGCGCGAACGAGGTCCGGCGACATTCACACCGCGATTCCCTTCCTCACCGAAGGCACGCCCGGGAGGCATGACTTCGAGGGGCGAATCGCCGACGGCAGGGCCCGCGTAGAGATTGAAACCTCCTCGGGCGACATTTCCCTGCGTTGAGCGAGAGAGCGCTCTCGGTGCGCTCACGACCGTTCGCGACGCCGGACCCTCAGCGCTCGCTCGATCGCGTGCTTGTCGTTCGCTCCTGCGCGGCATCGCGCGCCGCGAGGATCGTCCCGATATGGATCCCGACCGTATCCGCGAGGCGACGCGCGTAACCGCCCGCCAGAGTGGTCGCCACCGGAACGCCATTTCGTCGTGCATAATCAAACACCAGAGCATCGCGTCGACCGAGACCCTCCATCGTCAGTGCGAGCCCGCCCAATTGATCCTCGCAGTACGGGTCGGCGCCGGCCACATAAAACAGAATTTGCGGCGAAAAATCGCGCAGAGCCAGATGCAAATGCTTTTCGAGGATGGCCAGGTAGTCCTCGTCACCGAGCCCGTCGGGCAGATTTATGTCAACCGTCGAAGGCGGCTTGGGGTAGGGATAATTGTTTTCCTGATGAATCGAGAGCGTGAAAACGGTCGCATCGCCTCCAAAAATTGCGGCCGTTCCGTTCCCTTGATGCACGTCGGTGTCCACGACCATGACATTCTCGATCGCAGCCTTGAACTGGAGATGGCGGACGGCGACAGCCACATCGTGGATCACGCAGAAACCCTCGCCATGGTCCGGGTAGGCGTGATGAAATCCACCTCCGACATTCAGGGCCCACCCATCCTCGAGGGCCCTCCTGCCGGCGAGAATCGAGCCGCCGGCGGCGAGCCAGCATGCGTCGATGAGTTCGCGCGAGTAAGGGACCTCCATACGAAGGATCTCGGCGTACGTCAACGAACCTGTCTTGAGCTTGTACACGTAGTCCTGGGAATGAACTCGGAGAATATCTTCATCGGTCGCAGGCGCGGGCGATAGAAAATCGCCCGCCGAGGCGATGCCGCGCGCGAGGAGCTGGTCATGTACCATGCGATATTTCAGGGATGGGAAGATGTGCGTGCCGAGATTCAAGTCGTATCCCGCATCGTAGATAAGCTTGAGGGGGAGCATGATTTCGACAGCGTATCGCGAACGTTTTTCGAACGCAAACGCGGGCGCCGAGCGAGGCCCGGCCGGACACATGCTTGCCCCGCGCCAAGCCAATCAAGATCAGGCGTAGTCAGGGGCATCTGCCGCGAGCGCTCTCTTATCGACTCTTGCCGGATGGTTCGATCGAAGGTGGGTTTTTGATGGCTCCTCCAGAAATCGTGGTAAGCTCTTGGGCATGCGCCGCGCGCAAGCGATCCTGCTGATCACCGCTCTCGCGGCAACGCCGCTCGCGCTGCTTGCCCGGGCCATCCCAGCCGATCAGACGGCATGTAATCGGACGTGCTGCCTCTCTCGGAGCCCGCATTCAACCGAGCAAGCGGAGCGGATGTCGTGTCATCACGGCCCTGCCGGGCACGCGCTCGATTGCACGGTTCGCTCCGATCGTCATCAGCCTGACTATGGACCGATCGCCCCGATTGCACCCACGTTCCTCGCCTCGCGTGTCGAACTCGTCGCGCCGGATCTTGCCGGCCCCCTGAGCAGGCCCCCAGCAGCATCTCCTTCTTCGGGGTTCCTTGCCGCACCTTTCGAACCACCGCGGGCCTAGCCTCATTCCATTGATTGAGAGAGTCGAGCTGGAATGGAGGCACTATGCGGGCCTTGGTCTTATTCTTTTTGCTTGCCGTGGCGCTGGGGGTGTCGGCACCGCTTGCGCGTGCGACTATATTCGGAAGCGTTCGAGGGATCGTCCACGATCCCGGGCACCGGCCGATTGCTGGCGCGACGGTCACGTTGAAATCGGCAGCCTCGAGTTGGTCTGAAATAACACAAACGGCAGACGATGGCGGTTTCACGTTCAACCCTGTGCCTCTCGGCGACTACGAGCTCACGGTCGACCACGCGGGGTTTGAGAGTTCCAAGCAAACGATCACAATCGCCTCCGACACCTCGCCGCTACTTCATCTCCCGCTCAGAATCTCGGCCGTGAATCAGACCGAAGTGGTCTCCGCCCAGGCCGAAGCGACGAGGGTCGATTCGGTGACCCCCACGACGCTCCTCGACCGTCAGGACATCGCGCGCACGCCGGGCGCGAATCGCACGAACAGCCTGCAAATGATCACCGACTACGTTCCGGGGTCCTACTACACGCACGACCAGCTGCATATTCGCGGAGGACATCAGGTCAGCTGGCTCATTGACGGGGTCGAGATTCCCAACACCAACATCGCGAGCAATCTGGGTCCGCAAATTGACCCCAAGGACATCGAGTATCTCGAAGTACAAAGGGGCAGCTACGGGGCCTCGTACGGAGATCGCACCTTTGGGGTGTTCGACGTCGTCCCGAGGAACGGCTTTGAGCGAAACAACGAAGCCGAGCTTGTCATGAGTCTTGGAAACTTCTATCAGACAAACGATCAGATCAACTTCGGCGGGCACACGAGCCATTTTGCCTATTTCACCAGTTTGAACGGCAATCGGAGCAATCTCGGCCTACAGACCCCGATCGAGGGCACCTTCCATGACGCGGAAAATGGATACGGCGGCTTCGCCTCCTTTCTGTACAATGCCAATCCCCGGGATCAAATCAGGCTCGTGACATCGTTGCGAAGCGATTACTATCAAATCCCGTACGACCCGGCCCCGAACACCCAATTTAATAGCAGCGGCCTTCGCGATGGAGAGTCGGAGGGCGACGGATACGTCATCGTCTCCTGGGTCCGGACCGTCAATCCCGACATGTTTCTGACGATTTCGCCGTTCTTTCACTACAACAGCGCCAATTATAATGGCGGCCGAAATGACCTGCCGGTGAGCACGACTGATGACCGAGCCTCGAAGTATGGCGGACTGGAGGCAACCGTCAGTGCGAGTTTCCGAAAAAACAACGTCGATGCCGGCGTCTACGGATTCGGTCAAAGCGACAACCAGCTCTTCGGCGGCATCTTCAACGACCGAAGCAACCCGAATTTCCACGACCGGGAGTCTCGAACGGGCGGGCTCGAAGAGGTGTTCGTAAATGACAAATTCAAACTGACTCCATGGCTCACGCTCATGGCCGGGATGCGGCAAACCCACTTTTCAGGGAATATTGCGGAGAACGCCGTGAGCCCCCGATTCGGAGTGGCCTTCGAGATCCCGCATCTCGACTGGGTGTTCCGCGCCTTCTACGGCCGCTACTACCAGGCGCCGCCGCTATTGACCACGTCCGGTCCGCTTTTGGCGTTCGCGAGCAATTCGAACCTGAGCTTCGTTCCTCTGCACGGTGAGCGGGATGAAGAGCATCAATTCGGTGTCACGATTCCGTTTCACGGCTGGGCGCTCGACGCCGATACGTTCGAAACCCGCGCCAAGAACTTCTTCGACCACAATAATATCGGAGAATCGAATATTTTCTTCCCGGTCACCATCGACGGGGCCAAGATCGAAGCCTGGGAACTGACCCTGCGGTCTCCGCGGCTCTGGCGCCGCGGCCAGGTCCATCTGGCCTACTCGAATCAGCTCGCCGAGTCGCGGGGAGCCGTAACCGGAGGGTTGATTTGCTTCCCGCCGACGGACCCGAATTGCCGGCCCAATCCCGAGTACCGTCCACTCGACCACGACCAGAGGAACACCTTAACCCTGGGGTTTGATGCAAACCTTCCCTGGCAGGCCTACGCTTCGGCGAACGTGTATTACGGCTCCGGTTTCAGCAACGGCTCGCCGAACGCACAGTTTCCTGGCTCGCACCTGCCGCAACACACAACGTTCGACCTCTCGCTCGGACGGTCCTTTGGCGAAAGGTACACGGTGGCGGTGACCGGCCTCAACGTTGCCAATCGCCGCGTCTTGTTGGATAACAGCCTGACGTTCGGCGGATTTCACTATAATGATCCGCGGGAGATCTACGTCGAATTTCGCTATCGGTTTCACTACTAGGAGGGCGGCGGGGAGTCGAGGAAGCGGGGATGGGAACGGCCCCCGGGAGGCGATCATGAAGCGAGTCGGAGCGCAGGACCTGAGTCATCCAGTGTGGGGCGGTATTGCCTGCTTCATTGCTTTGCTGGTGTTTACCTTGACGCTCGGAGGTTGCTCTTCGAAGCCGAAACAAGCAGCCCGCCGGTATCACCTGAAAGGGAAAGTCGTCTCCATCAATCAGGATTCAGGTTCCGTCGTCGTCGACGCCGAGGCCATACCGGGGTTTATGGACGCCATGGCCATGCCGTACCCGGTCGGCGAGCGGGCTGAGCTCGGAAAGTTGGGCCCCGGTGATGAGATCACGGCCGATGTTGTGGTGACCGACGATGGCGCTCATCTTGAAAATATCGTGATCACAAAGAAGGGCGCAGGCAGCAAGACCCCGCCCGCGGGCCATCTTCACCAGCCGCAGCCGGGCGAACGAGTTCCGGATTTCGCCTTCACGAATCAGGACGGGAAGCGCATTCATTTTAGTTCGCTCAGAGGGAGCGTGGTGCTCGTGACGTTCATCTACACGCGCTGTCCGTTCTCCGACTACTGCCCTCGCGTTTCGAAGAATTTTGCGAATATTTACGCCGCTCTTCGAGCCGACCGGTCGCTCTATTCAAAAACACACCTTCTCAGTCTTAGTTTTGATCCCGCTTATGACAGCCCGGACGTCCTGCGTCGATATGCCGCCTCCTTTGCGCCATCCATTCGGACGAGCGCTTTTGATCGATGGGAGCTCGCCAGCGTGCGGCCAATCGAGCTCGACCGGATTGTCAACTTTTTCGGCGTGTACCGCGATTCAACCGAGCAACCGCTCACTCATTCCCAGAGCACGAGCGTCATCTCTCCGGAAGGCACGATTTACAAGTGGTATGCCGACAATGACTGGAAGCCGGAGGACCTGATTCGAGACGCCACCCGAATTCTCGAACAGGAGAAGGGGGCGCATGCCGCCCGGGCGGGCCTTGGGGCTCGCGGCTTGGGGCCGTCCAGCTGAAACTCAGTTTTCGCGCTCGAGAATGTAATCGGGAACAGCGGAAAGCGCGCGACGGTATTCGCTATCCGGCAGCTCCTCGAGAGAAGCCTTGGCCCGTCTCACGTACTCGCTCGCGAGATTTGCCGCGCGAACCAGGGCGCCCGTTTCGCGCACAAGCCTCGTAATCTCCTCCGGGCCCACGCTCACAAATCCGCGCTCTTCGAGCACCTTCGCAACCAGGCGCCAGCCTTCGCCGCACGAGCGGCCGTTTCCATCACCGCCCGGTGGGAGTCCCGCTTGGAGCGCGAAAATCAGCGGCAGCGTGACCTTTCCCTCCTTCAGATCGCTCAGCACCGGCTTTCCGAGTTGCTCGGGCGAAGCCGTGAAATCCAGTAAGTCGTCCACCAGCTGAAACGCGAGGCCCGCATTGCGGCCGTAGTCTGCGAGGGCCTCTTCCACATGCTTCGGCTGCTGGCCCAACACGGCTCCGAGCCGCGAACAACCGCTGAACAGGCAGGCCGTCTTGCGGTAGGCGAGCTCGCTCGCTTCGGCTTCGGTTAAATCCATCCTCCCGAGGCAGGAGAGCTGCAGCAACTCGCCTTCGACCATGTTTTGCGTAAGGTCAATCAGGATATCGAGGATCGAGAAGTTTCTCTCTCGCAGCGCCATCTCAAACGACTGCATGTAAAGCCAGTCGCCGGCCAGAACGCTCATGTGATTTCCCCAGCGCGCATTGGTGCTCGGGCGTCCGCGGCGCGTGTTCGCGCCGTCGATCACGTCGTCATGGACCAGCGTGGCGCTGTGAATCATCTCAACAACCGCGCCCAGCCGAATCGCGCTCGGTCCGCGGTAGCCGGCGGCCCCCGCCGCCAGCAGGAGGAGTGCCGGCCGGAGCCGTTTTCCTCCTCCTTCGCGCAAATAACTCGAAATTTCGTCGACTGGCCTGATCGCCGCCCCGTTCTGAGCGACGATCTCCCGCTCGACGAGCACCAGGTCGTCGCGGACCAGATCGAAAATCCCCTTAGCCATTTGGACAGCGAAAGTCATCCGCTCCCTGGTTACCCGGCGGCCCGATGCCGACGACGAGTCGAAAAAACTGTCGAAAATTCGCCGCCGTCACGGCTGCGAGTTCTTCGGTCGGTAAGTTTCTCACATTCGCCAATGCTTGCGCTACCTCCACGACGAAGGCGGGCTCGTTGCGTTTTCCGCGACGCCCCTGCGGAGGCAGGAACGGCGAATCCGTCTCCGTGAGCAGGCGGTCGAGAGGAAGTTGGCGCGCGACCTCGCGCAGATCGACCATCTTCGGATAGGTCACGTTCCCGGCGAAGGAAATCACAAAGCCCATGTCGAGGCCGCGCCGGGCGTCGTCGAGTGTCCCCGTGAAGCAGTGAAAAATCCCGCCGAGGCCGCTCGACCTCCAGTCCTGCTCGAGTATTGCGAGCATGTCCGGCCAGGCATCGCGGCAGTGGATGATCGCCGCAAGCTTCGCCGAGCGCGCTTGTCCGAGTTGTCGCCGAAACACGTCCTGCTGCACGTCGCGCGGCGAATGGTCGTAGTGGTAGTCGAGACCCATCTCGCCCCAGCCGACCACGCGCGGATGCCGGCTCAACTCGTCGAGCCGCTCGAAATGCGCCTCCCTGGCAAGAGGTGCGTCGTGCGGATGAATTCCGACTGTCGCATGGATCCAGTCATGCTCCTCGGCGAATGGAATCGCGGCATCCAGGCGGTCGGGGCCCGTGCCGCTTCCGATCGCGAGCAGCGCCCGGACCCCTGCCGTGCGCGCACGTTCGAGCATGGCCGGGCGATCTTCGTCAAACTGCTCAAATTCCAGATGCACGTGGGAGTCGATGATTTCCAAGCAGGATCCTCTCGGCCGTTAGGAAGCCGACACACTTTTTGAAGGAGCGGTGCGGGATCGGCCGGAGGCGAAGCGAAGCCGAACCGGCTCCGGCCTCGCCGGCACTACTTCAACCGGGCGCCCACGGGCACATCTTCGGTAAACGTGCAGAGCACCGGCTTGCCGTCGGGCGCCGACGCGGCGACAATCATTCCGTTCGACTCGACACCGCGTAATTTGCGCGGCGCCAGATTGGCAACGATCACCACCCTGCGGCCGACCAATTCCTCCGGCCGGTAGGCCGTGGCGATTCCCGCCACGATTTGCCGCACTTCGTCGCCGATATCCACCATGACCCTGAGGAGCTTGTCCGCCCCCGCGACCTTTTCGGCCGACTGTACGACCCCCACGCGCATCTCGACTTTCGCGAAATCCTCGATCCCGATCTTGGTAACGCCGCCAGCCCCGGCGCCGGTTGGGGGAGCTCCGACGGCGGAGGTTTGCGTCGCCTGCGGAGCCGGCTGCGTGCTCCCCGGATTTCGAATTTCCTGTTCCATGGCTTCGATCCTCTCCGATGCTTCCTTCTTATCCACGCGGGGGAAGACGGCTTCGAGCCCTCCGATCCGCGTTCCCGGCTTCAACTCTCCCCATCGCAACTGGTCGATCCGCACGCTTCCGAGTTTTCCCGCCTGGCTCATTTGCCCCCAGATCTTCTCGGTCGCGTCGGGTATGACCGGATGAGCCAATACACAGATACAGCGGAGTGTCTCGCACGCAGCGTAGAGGACAGCTTCAAGCTCCTCCGATTTGCTCGGGTCGGTAGCGATTGCCCACGGCTGGTGCTCTGTCAAAAACAGATCCGTTTCGCCAACCAGGCCCCAGATTGCTTCAACCGCCCGGGCGAAATCGAAGGACTCGAACTTCGCCACAGCTTCGCTCCGAGCCCTTTCGAACGCCTCCGACAGGCTGCCGGAGCCGGACGGCGATCGAGGCCAATTCCTGTTCTTGACCTCGCCTTGCTCGTAGCGTTCGATCATGGCCAGCGTGCGGCTGGCCAAGTTCCCGAGACCGTTAGCGAGGTCCGCGTTGTACCGCGTGATCAGCGCGTCGCGGCCGAAATTTCCGTCCTGTCCGAAGACGACTTCGCGCAGCAGGTAGTAGCGCAGCGCGTCGTTGCCAAGTGTTTTCACGATGGGCTCGGGATAGGCGACGTTGCCCTTCGACTTGCTCATCTTCTCCTGCTCGAACAGGAGCCAGCCGTGCGCAAAGATTTGCTTCGGAAGCGGCAGGCCCGCCGACATCAGAAACGCCGGCCAGTACACCGCGTGAAATCGGATGATTTCCTTGCCGATCATGTGCACGTCAGGGGGCCAGTACTTCTGAAATTCAGCGCTGCCCTTGTCCCCTTCTGCAAACCCGATCCCGCTCATGTAGCTGGTGAGCGCGTCGTACCACACGTAGAAGACGTGTTCCGGGTCGTCCGGCCACGGGATGCCCCACTTGATGGACTTGCGGCTGATGGAAACATCCTTGAGGCCGCTCTCGACGAAGGCCACGACTTCGTTCCGGCGAAAATCCGGCTGGACGAAATTCGGGCTATCGCGATAGAGCCTCAGCAGCTGCTCCTGATAGGCCGAAAGCCGGAAGAAGTAGTTTTCCTCGGAGACGAGTTCGGCGGGGCGGCCGCAGGTGGGACAGTTGGCAGGCTCGGGCGTGTCGCTCACGTACAGGTTATCGTAAATGCAGTAGCGGCCCTCGTACTTCTTCTTGTAGATCGAGTCCGGCGAATTTCGTATCGTGCGCCGAACCAGTTTTTGAACAGCCAGGGCATGCTGCGTCGAAGTCGTGCGAATGAAATGCGTGTAGCGAATATCAAGCAGCCTCCACAGCTCATGAAAAATCTTCTGGTTGCGGTCCACGAGCTCGGCGGGATTGATGCCAAGCTTCTCGGCGGCGCGCTCGATGTTCACGCCGTGCTCGTCGGTGCCCGTCAGGTAGGCCACGTCATAACCGCACATCCGCTTATAGCGCGCGATTACGTCGCACACGATCGTCGTGTACGCCGAACCGACGTGCGGGCGTGAATTCGCATAGTAAATCGGCGTGGTGAGGTAGAACTCTTTGGCCCTGTCCATGAGAGATCAGTCTAACCGCAACGGCTTCCGGAAGCATCGAACAGCATCTGACATTGACGCTGATTTGATTCCTTTGAATTGAACGAGCAGATCCGTTTATGAGTCACGCCGCGACTATTCATGCCTCTCACTCTGCTTCAGGAACTGAAACGACGCCGCAGCGATGACCACTTTGAGTGGAATCCCCTGTTCGACTGCGATCCGCTGGCAGTCTTCGTATTCCGGAGTCGCGTTCAGGATCGATCCGTTCAGGTGTGAAATTTTCATCCGCACTTCACCGAACGCCGTCTCGACCGGTACGAGCTCGCGGTCGAGCGTCTTGCGGCGTACCTCATAGGTGCGCACGCCGACCGTCGTAGTCTCGCGAAAGACGAGGTCGATCAGGCGGGCCACATTCTCCGGCTCAGAAAGCAACGTGACCAGCAGGCCGGGGCGGTTCTTTTTCATCTGAGCCGCGGTCGAGAAGACGTCAAGCGCTCCGGCCAAGAGCGCCCGCTCGACGAAATAGCCGTAAATCTGCGGGGTCATGTCGTCCACATTCGTCTCGATGACCGTGACCGACGCGTCCCAATACTCGCCTGCCTCACTCGCGCCGTTCTCGCCGATCAGAAGGCGGAGCACATTGGGCTTCTCCAGCAGATCGAGAGTCCCTGCGCCGTAACCGATCGAACGCAGCGTCATCTCCGGC
>DATMRE010000227.1:0-33946 GCA_035566475.1 Verrucomicrobiia bacterium
GGCTATGCTTGAAAAGTTTGGCGGCCAGATTTCAAAAATCAAGCGCCCGGGCGAGGAATAACCATGGAAGTCAAAGCACTGCAGCAAATGCTGGCTCAATTCCGTCAGGTACAAGAAAAGCTCGAGAAGCAGATCGATGAAATTTCCGTAGAGGCGTCGGCCGGCGGCGGGATGGTTACGGTCAGGATGAACGGGCAAAAGCAACTGACCCAGATGCACATCGAGCCGGAAGTCTTCAAGAGCAAAGACCAGGAGATGCTGCAGGAGCTTGTCCTCGCCGCGGTGAACGAGGCTACCCGGCGCGTGGATGAAGAGCTGTCCAAGCAGGTGAAGGACATCACCGGCGGCATGCCCGGAATCATGGGCATGAAAATCCCGGGTTTGTTCTGAGCCCGAGATATTCGTCCCGAATTTGCTTGGGGGACCGGAGACCGTCAGCAATCGTTCCACTTCCCTTCTCGCCTCCCATCCAACCAGGGCGCTCCCCCAGCGGGGGCAGGACTGCATGGCTGATTTTGCGCCTTCTGTTACGCGACTAATCGACGAGCTGAAGCGGCTGCCCGGCATCGGGCAGAAGACGGCTCAGCGGCTCGCGTTTTATCTGTTGCGTTCCGATCGCGAACAGGCGCTCGGACTCTCCGATGCGATCCGCGAGGCAAAGGAGAGTGTGCGCGAGTGTTCGATCTGCAACAACATCACCGACGCCGACCCCTGCCTTTTCTGTTCGAGCGCCACGCGCAATAAGGCCATAATTTGCGTGGTCGAAGAAGCAACAAATATCCAAGCGGTGGAAAAAACGCGGCAGTTTAACGGGCTTTATCATGTTCTCGACGGCGCGCTCTCGCCGCTGCAAGGAATCGGCCCGGATCAATTGAAGATTAAAAGCCTGATCGAACGCCTGAAGGGCAGTACTGTCGAAGAAATCATCATCGCGACGAACCCGACCGCCGAAGGGGAAGCCACGGCGGTTTATCTCTCGAAGCTGATCAAACCGCTCGGCGTTCGCGTCACGCGCATCGCCATGGGCATCCCCGTGGGTTCAGAGCTCGAATACGCCGACGAAGTCACGATGATGAAAGCGATGGAAGGCCGCCGCGATCTCTAGGTCGCGGTACGCACCTGCCCGACACTCTGGTTCTATTCGCTCGCCATCCGGAGGTCGTGGACCAGAACGACAGCAATCATTGCCGATCCATACATTTCTAGTTTCCTCTCGACCTTCAAGCTGCGAAGCCTCTCTCGCCCGGTCACTGGCCCCTGCCAAAGTCGGAACTGAGTAGAAACAGAGCATTCGGGCCCGAACGGGCGCGAGACCGGAAGAGCAGATCGAGGTACCCAAGCAACCCCGCGGCGGCAGGAAAAACCCCAGGCCCAAGAACCCCGCCCGTCTCCGAATACAACCCGGAAGGCACTCTCCGAAGCGAACCTATTCTTCTTTCTTATCTGCCGCTGCTTTCCCGGCGAGCGTGCGGATGTAATTCACCAGCTCCCAGCGCTCCGTTTCGGAGAATTGCGACCAAGTCGGCATCGGCAAACGGCCCGTCGTGATCTTCCAGAAGAGTTCGCCGTCGGTAGCCTTCTTCATGGTTTTCGAGTCGGTGAAGTTGGCAGGCTTCCGGTTCAGTGACTTCGCCGCCGGACCATCGCCCGAACCGTCCTTCCCGTGGCAGAGTGCACAATTTTCCCGGAAGCGCTGGGCGGCAGCCGTAAGACCCTCCGGGGTCGGCTTGAGCGGATTTTTTACCTTCTTCGCGTCCTCCGGTACCGGCCAAGGCGGATTGGGCTCGGTCTGCTGGGCCGCGGCGACGCGCGCTCCCGCCAAAGCCAGCACCATCAGGACTGCAAGAATTCCCGGTCCGCGTCTGAGCCACGGTACCCACTTCCTGTCGTTCCATCCAGTCATTCGGATCGCTCCCTAGAGAGATTTGCGAGGCGCAAAATCCTACCATAACTCTCTCCTGTTTAGATTCAATACATGAGCCTCCCGATGCGCTCGAGCCTTCCGCCAGCGGCTGATTCGCATCACGCGCTTCGCTTTTTATTCGGCAAAGGGAATCCTGGACGGCGAGGGTCACGTGGACCGGGACGGACGCGCTTGTCGCGAACAGGTCGGAGCGAAGACTCACCGGTCCGCTCTCCGGGGTGTCCATGCGCGATCAAGGGATGTTCGTGGGATGGAGGCGCGTGGCGAGGGCACAAGCAATGCCAAAGCAAGCGCCATCACCAACCGATCGATTGGCACACCGAGGGGTCGCGAACCATATCGAACCCAGCGACGAGCCCGGTCTCCTCGCTCGGACGCGATCCCCCGAACAATTCCATACCCCGATCGCGAGCCCAGGTCTATGATCGGTGTTTTCGGGTTTGGGCCAAAACGATTATGCTATGGCCGCTTCGAAAAACCCACAGGAGGGGAGAAGAAGATGGTGGACAAGAAGCTCGCGACGCAGAGAGTGACCCTGGAGGTCGCCGACGGGACATCCATGAACGCGTATGTGGCACGTCCGGCGGAAGAAGGAAAGTTTCCGGGAATGATTGTCTTCCAAGAGGCGTTTGGAGTGAACGCGCATATCCGCGACATTACCGAGCGGGTGGCGCGAGAAGGGTATGTGGCTGTGGCCCCCGAGTTGTTTCATCGAACCGGACCGGGATTCGAGGGAAGGTACGACGACTTTCCGGCTGCGATGCCGCATATGCAAGCGATGAAAGACGAGAGTTCGGCCGAGGACATCCGCGCCGCGTACGAATGGGTGCGCGGCCATTCACAGGCCCGGTCCGATCGAATCGCGTCGATCGGTTTCTGCATGGGGGGCCGGATGTCATTTCTCGCCAGCTCCGTCGTGACATTGCGCGCCGCAATTTCATTCTATGGTGGCGGCATCGCGCCCGCGCTTCTCCCGCGAGCAGCCAGGCTCTCATCTCCGATGCTTCTGTTCTGGGGCGGTCTGGACAAACACATCGGCCAGGATCAGATTCGCGCACTTATGGATGAGCTGAAGCGTCTAGAAAAACCGTACGTGAGCGTCGATATCTCGGATGCCGACCACGGGTTTTTCTGCGATGCGCGCGCAAGCTATAACCCAACGGCCGCGAAGCTTGCCTGGAATCTCTCGCTCGAGTTCCTGGAGGTCCACCTGAAGGGAACGGGAGACAAGGCCCAAGTGGCGTAGCGGCAGGCCCTCGAGATCAGAGCCGCGGTCGAAGCCGCGCGTCGAGAGTATCGGCCGAACCGAGGGCTGGCGCGCCATCACGCAAAGAACTGACCCATTCGGCGGAATTTCTCGTAGCGTTGGTCGACCAGTTGTCGGGGGGAGAGGCGCGAGAGATCATCGAGCGAGCGGGAGAGAACAGGCTCGAGCAGCTTCGCGGCCGCGGCATGGTCGTGATGGGCGCCCCCGTCGGGTTCGGGAACGATTTCATCGATGAGTTTGAGTTCGAGGAGATCTGGCGCCGTAATCTTGAGCGCTTCGGCGGCAAGTTCAGCCTTCGATGAATCGCGCCACATGATGGAGGCGCAGCCCTCGGGCGAGATCACCGAATAGATCGAGTTTTCGAGCATGTAGACGCGGTCGCCGACGGCGATGGCCAGGGCGCCGCCCGAGCCGCCCTCGCCGGTGATCGTGATGACGATCGGCACCGGAAGGCGCGACATCTCGCGCAGATTATGGGCGATGGCCTCGGCCTGACCGCGCTCCTCGGCATCAACGCCGGGATACGCGCCGGGCGTGTCGACGAACACGACAATCGGGCGCCTGAATTTCGCCGCAAGCTGCATCGCGCGAAGGGCCTTGCGGTAGCCCTCGGGCTTCCCTTGACCGAAGTTGCGAGCGACGCGCTGCTTGGTATCGCGCCCCTTCTGGCTTCCGACGATCATGACCGGCTTGCCGTGGAACCAGGCCATGCCGGTGATCAGTGCGGGATCGTCGGCGAAACGGCGATCGCCGTGAATCTCGCTGAAATTTTCGAAGAGCAGGCCGATGAAGTCGCCCGTATAGGGCCGCTGCGGATGACGCGCGAGCTGAAGACGCTGCCACGCGCTCAAATGCAAGGAGACGTCGCGCTTCAGCCCCTCGACTTCGCGTCGGATGCGGCCGATGTCGGCGGCCGTGGCGTCGGAGGGATCGCTGAGGCGGCTGAGTTCGGCCACGTCACGCTCGAGCGCTTGGATTTCGATCTGGCGCTGTTTCTGTCTTTCTTGGGACTCCGTCGACGGCTCTCTCGGCATGGCTCGGCGGTCCGGCCGTGCCATTGCGAGGGGCAGATCGGCGGGTCGGTCCTCGCGGGCCCGCTCCTTCTCCGCCTGCAACTGGCGGTTTTTGACCAAGGCGCGCAGACGACGAAGCCGTTCGCGGGCGAGCTTGCGCTTCTCACGGTTACGCTTCCGGTCCTTGTCCTTCACTGGACCACCGCTACGGAATCCGCGCCGCAAATTTCCCGCACTCGTTCGACGAGCTCTTTGTCGGCCCGGACCTCGCTGGAGGCTTCGAGCGTGGCTTCGCTACCATCCTCTTTCACTAGCTCGAAGGCGACGCGACAGCGGCCCGGGCGGCTCGAGAACAATTCCTGCAGGCGATCGAGCGAGCCGGTGTCGAGCGCATTCAGGTCCACGCGAACGCGCAGGAGGCTAGGGGGACGGTCGGCGGCGTGTTCGAGCAGGCGGGCATCGGAGATGATGACTCGCGTGCCAACGTCTTCGACGGCGACGCGCCCCTTGACGAGCAGCGGAGTGGCTGCCTTGAAGACCGGCTCGAGCTTCTGAAACGCCTCGGGAAATGCCAGTGCTTCGATGACGCCGGTTCGGTCCTGGAGCGTGAGGATGGCCCAGCGCGCGCCGCCTCGGGAACGCATCGGGCGCGCCTGGACGACGATGCCGGCGACGACGATGTCTTCATTGTTGCGTCGCCCTTCGATCGAGGAAATCTCGACGGCCGAGAGCTCCTTCAGGCGGCCGGCATATTTATCGAGCGGATGGCCAGAAATGTAGAAGCCGAGAGTGGAATATTCTGCGGCGAGAAGTTCATGCTCGGGCCACTCGTCGACGTCGGGAAGCGGTTCGGGATCGAGCGCAGGAGCCGTTGCGGCCGCCCGACCGCCGCCAAACAGGCCATGCTGGCCACTCTCGAAGGCGCGCTGTCGCCTCTGGGCGCGATCGATGGCGCGGTCGATCACGGCGATCATCTGCGCGCGATGGGCAGCGAGCCCGTCGGTGGCACCAGAGCGGATGAGGCTTTCGAGGACACGCTTATTGAGCAGGCGCGTATCCACGGATTCGACGAACTGGAACAAGGCGGTAAAGAGACCGAGGCTCTCGCGCGCCGCGAGAATTCCCTTGACCGTCGTCTCGCCGACATTCTTGATGGCGCAGAGGCCGAAGCGAATCTGATCGCCGACGGGCGTGAAATTGAGGTCGCTCGAATTCACATGGGGTGGAAGGACTGTGATGCCCATACTGCGTGCTTCGTTGATGTACTTCACAACTTTTTCGGTATTGCCCGTTTCCGATGTGAGCATGGCGGCCATGAACTCGACCGGATAGTGCGTTTTGAGCCAGGCGGTCTGATAGGCGAGCAGCGCGTAGGCGCACGAATGTGATTTGTTGAAGCCATAGCCGGCGAATTCGGCCATGAGGTCGAAAATTTTTTCGGCTTTCTTCGGCGGCACCTTGCGCGCCGAGCAGCCGGTGAGGAATTTTTCGCGCTGCGCGGCCATTTCTTCGGGCTTCTTCTTGCCCATCGCGCGGCGCAGGAGATCGGCATCGCCAAGAGAAAAACCGGCCAGGCGGTTGGCGATCTGCATGACCTGTTCCTGATAGAGGATGACCCCCCAGGTCTCCGAAAGAATTTCCACAAGCTCCGGGAGATCGTAGGTCACTTTCTTCTTACCGTGCTTGCGGGCGATGAAATCGTCGATCATGCCTCCCTGGATCGGGCCGGGGCGGTAGAGCGCGTTCAGAGCCGTGAGGTCTTCCAGGCGCGTGGGCTGATAGCGCTTCAGGATGTCGCGCATGCCGTGGGACTCGAACTGGAAAATGCCGGTGGTATCGCCGCGAGCGAAGAGCGCGTAGGTGGCCGTGTCGTCGAGTGCGAGAGTCGAAAGATCGATCTCCACGTCGCGATTCAGTTTGATCAGGCGGACCGCGTCCGAGAGCACGGTGAGAGTCGTGAGGCCGAGGAAATCCATCTTCAACAGGCCGATGCGCTCGAGAGCGTTCATGTCGTACTGGGTCGTGATTTCGTCCTTGTTCGACTTGTAGAGCGGGACGATCTCGGTGAGCGGCTGGGGAGAGATGACGACTCCGGCGGCGTGCGTGGACGCGTGGCGCACGAGCCCCTCGAGGCGCAGCGCGATCTCGATGAGCTCCCTCACGCGCTCGTCCTTTTCACGCATCGAGTCGAGCTGAGGAGACTGCTTCAGCGCCTCTTCGAGGGAAATGTTCAGCTGGTTGGGAACGAGTTTCGCCAGCCGATCCACCTCCCCGTAAGGCATATCGAGGGCGCGGCCAGCATCCTTCAGAACGGCTTTCGCGGCCATCGTGCCGAAGGTAATGATCTGCGCGACGCTCTTCTCGCCGTATGTCTGGCGGACGTACTCGATTACTTCCCCGCGGCGCCGCATGCAGAAATCAATGTCGATATCCGGCATGGAGATGCGCTCGGGGTTCAGAAAACGCTCAAAGAGCAGATCGTACTGGAGCGGGTCTACATCGGTGATCCGCAGAGCATAGCTCACCAGACTGCCGGCGGCCGAGCCACGGCCCGGGCCCACAGGGACCTGCTGCGCGCGGGCATAACGGATGAAGTCCCAAACGATCAGGAAGTAGCCCGCAAAGCGCATCTTCTTGATGATTTCAATCTCGGTCGAGAGACGGCTCTCATACTCGGCCAGGGGACGGCGCAGACGGCTTTCCCCGGCGGCACGCTCGAGCTGCTCTAAGCGCGACCCGAAACCTTCGCGGACAACTCTTTCGAAATATGAGTCGGTGGTGTGTCCTTCGGGGACCCTGAACTCCGGGAAGGGGTTGGTCACCCGCTGGATTTTCACGTTGCAACGCTCGGCGATTGCCAGCGTGCGAGAGAGGGATTCGGGAATCTCCCGGAAAACCTGCCCCATTTCCTCCGCGGTCTTGAAATAAAACTGGTCGGTCGGGAATTTCATCCGCTGACTGTCGCTCATCGTCTTGCCGGTCTGGACGCACATCAGGACTTCCTGGGCGTGTGCGTCGGAGCGGGTGAGGTAGTGGCAATCATTGGTGGCCACGAGCGGAATCCCGGTTTCGCGCGCCAGCCGGACCAAGTCGCGATTGACGCGCACGTCGGCTTCCAGGCCCTGGTCCTGAACCTCGAGGAAGAAATTGCCCTTGCCGAAAATATCGCGAAGCCGATAGGCATTCGCTCGCGCCTGCTCATATTTCTCGGAAAGAATCGCGGCCGCAACCTCCCCACGAAGGCAGGCCGATAACGCGATCAAGCCTTTGCTGTGCTTGGCGAGGAGGTCGTGATCGACGCGGGGCTTGTAATAGAAGCCGTCGAGAAACCCAGTGGAGACGAGCTGAATCAGGTTGCGGTAACCCTCGTCGTTCTCGCACAGGAGAATCAGATGGTTCGAGCGGTCGGCTTCGCTGCCGCGGTTCTTGTGACTATCCGGGGCGACATAGACTTCGCAGCCGATGATCGGCTTTACGCCGTGGGTTGTGGCCTGGTGATAGAAATTCGCGGCGGCGAAAAGATTGCCGTGATCGGTGACGGCTACAGCCGGCATCCCGCGGCGGGCGGCCTCGGTCGTCAGTTCGCCGATCTCGCAGGCACCGTCGAGAAGAGAATAATCCGTGTGGAGATGAAGATGAACGAAGTTCGAAGAAGCCATGCGAAGACCATTCTAAACCAGCTTCGAAAAATCGGATACCGGCAATACGGCGCGCCTTTCTATCGAAGCTGCGGTCCGAACCACAAGGTCATCTGAAATGGGAGGCAACCGTCAGGAGAAAATGGTGTTCACACTAAAGAGAGGACGGTTGGCACTCCCGAGCCCGGGCATTCCTCCGTTCGCGGTAGCGGCTTCGATTGGCTGAGCGGGATAAATTCACAGGGAGGGAGGCGGAACATGCGGTGGCGAAAAATGGCTCTTGTGGCCCTTTTCTTCTCGACGGCCGGGGTCGTGTGTGCGCACGCGCAGAGGCGATTTGAGGTCACGCCCTTCGGGGGCTCCCGGTTTGGAGGCACGATTGAAGCAAGCTCTTCGTCTTTCGACAACATTCGCATAAAAAGCAGCTGGGACTACGGGGTGATGGCTGACCTGGATATTTGGCCGAACCTTCAGGCCGAGTTCACCTTCAACCGTCAGCCGACAGAGCTATCCGGACACAGTATCGCGTTTGGAACGAACACAGATCTGACGAGCGCGAGCCTGGATATGTATCAGTGGGGATTTCTCTACTCGCTTCGGCCACCGGAGGCCCGGATCGCGCCTTACATCGCAGGCGGCCTCGGTTTCACGCACTTCGATTCCCACGGGCTTCTCGGATTCAGCAATCGATTTTCCTACAACCTCGGGGGAGGCGTGAAATATTTCTTCACCCGAACGATCGGCCTGCGGATGGAGGCGCGATGGTCTCCTTCTCACACCACAACAGGACAAGCGCTCTATTGCGATCCCTTTTTCGGCTGCTATCAGGCCAAGGTGGCCAATAAGGCCGAGCAGGGAGAAGCGAATCTCGGAATCATCTTCCGCTTCTAGTGATTGGCGGCCGGCCGAAGCCGCCCCGCTCGTTACCGCGAGCGCGACTCCTTCGCCGAGTGCGCCTTGGTCTTGCGGCCCGGTGCCGCGGGACCTTTGATTGCCGAGTGATTGGTCGCCTCCTCGTGCTTGGCCTGCGCTTTCGCGCCAATCAAAGCAGCCGCCGACTGCCCGTGTCCGGCCCCACCGCGCGGTTTCGGAGCACTCGGCTTGGCATCCGGCGGCTTCAGAGCGGGCTGGCTCGCTTCGGCGCCCTTGCGCTTCTTTTTCTCCTTTTCAACCTTTTTCGGCTCCTCCTTGATACCCGCAAGCTGACGGAGCATCTTTGTTCGATCCTCAGGCGTTCGGGCCCTCCCGCGAAGCTGCGCTTCGAACAGTTGTTCAAGTATCTTGTCGAATTTCGGGCCACGAGGGATGCCGAGCGTATCGAGCTCGCTGGAGGGAAGAGCCAGTCGCAGCGGACGCCACTTCTGAAGGTAATTACGAAGTTTCGAGAGGGCCCGCGGGTTTGGGAATTCGACCTCGATGAAGGCCAACATTTCCGCAGGCAAGGATGAGATATAGGCGTAAGCGTCGCGGGGGGTATTCGTCCTGCGCCCCTTCAACACCTGAACGATCTTCTGCGCCTCGGAAACAAGATGCATGACGGCGTCTATCTCCTGGGATCGAAATTCCATCTGGCGCATGGCCGTAGCCGCCTCGCGTGGTTTCAGACGGCCGAAGACGTAGTAGAGGACAGGAAACTGAAGGCGCGAGCGGATTCCGGCGGAGAAAAGAGCCGCGCGCACCCGCGCCAACTTGTTGAGGCTGTCGTAGTCGGGCTTGCGCCGCTGCAGCTGCGAGTAAACCGAAGCGAGCAGATCCTGAGATTCCCACTGCTTGAGCGTAGCGGCTGGATTGTCCTCGCGCGAGAGAGCGCGAAGTTCATCCCCAACGGTCGAGCCTTCGAGGCTCTGGTGGAGGTTCCGTTCGATCGCCAGGTCGAACCATTCCTGCGTGCGCGCCTCCATTTTGAAGCCCATCCTGGCGCCGTAGCGGAGGATGCGCAACAAACGGATCGGCTGATTCGTGAACGCGTGGATCGAGAGGGCGCGGACCTCTTGTCGTTCAAGATCGGCCAGGCCGTTGGTCGGATCAAGGAGCAGGCCGCGAGATTGCGCGTTGAGAGAAATCGCGATGGCGTTGATCGAGAAATCGCGCCGGCGGAGGTCTTCCATGATGCCCGCAAAATGATAATCAGGCTTCGCACCCGGCCGCTCGTAGGCGTCGTCGCGTGCGGCGGAGATCGAGCCTTCTACATCGCCGGCGAAGATCATCTCGTGATGCCGCAGGCGCTCACTCTCCCAGGCGACGCGCGCACCGCCCTTTTCAAGCTCGCGTACCATGCGAACGGGATTCCCCTCCGCAGTGAAATCGAGATCGCGGATCGGCTGGCCAGAGATGAGGTCGCGAACGGCGCCGCCCGTGAGGTATATGTTCAGCTCTTGCGACCGAGCCAACTCCTGCACGCGCTCAAGCACCGCGCGCTGTTCCGGGGAGAGCCTGCTTTCGAGCAAGAACATATAGTCGGGCATGAGCCTGTATCCCTCCTCGATTTGCCGCGCCGACCGTCAGGCGCGCGGGTGATGCGCCTTGTAAACTTGCTTCAACCGTTCCTCGATGACGTGAGTGTAGATCTGCGTCGTCGAGATGTCCGAATGGCCGAGCATCAGCTGGACCGAGCGAAGGTCCGCGCCGCGGTCCAGCAGGTGCGTGGCGAAGCTGTGGCGAAGCATGTGCGGCTTCAGAGATTTGCGGAGTCCGGCTCTGCGGCCATATTCGCTCAAGATTTTCCAGAATGTAATGCGATCGATCTTGTGGCCCCTCTGGTTGACGAATAGATACGGGGAGCCGCCCTTGCGCAGCAGCTTCGGGCGCGCGTCCCGGAGATAGTTCATGATCGAGCCGAGCGCCTGGCGACCGACCGGAACGAGGCGCTCCTTTTGGCCCTTGCCCATCGAGCGGAGGCAGCCTGGATCCATCTGCAGGTCCTGGACGCGGAGTCCACAGAGCTCGGAGACGCGCAGGCCGGTCGAGTACATCAGCTCGATCATGGCCTTGTCTCGCGCGCCGAGCGTCTCCTTCTCATCCGGCTCGCGGAGAAGGCGGTTCACCTCTTCGAGGCTCAGGAAATCCGGCAAACTCCGGCGAAACTTCGGGGATTCGATGTTGGCTGCCGGATCGTCGTCGATCCATCCTTCGGTGAGCGCAAAACGGAAAAAATGGCGGATGGTCGCCAGATGGCGCGCCACCGAGCGGCTGTCAAGATTCTCGCGATACAGTTTGGCCAGGAAACCAACGATGTCGTCGCGGCGGACATCGCCCGTCCCGAGCTTGTGCGCAGCCGCATACGCGGCGAATTTCAGAGCGTCGCAGCGATAGGCGTGGATGGTGTTGGCCGAAAGGCCCCGTTCGACCCGCAGATAGTTCAGAAATGTGCGAATCTGCGCTTCCACTGAGCCATCCCCCCACGGTTCCAATCGTTCAGGGCCGAATTGCGGCCACGCCAGCCGTTTCGGGCTCGGCGCGCCGAAGAAGAAGAAACAATTCCGCAAGCTCCTCCGAGCGCAGGAGCTTGGCCAAGCCAAAATAGACTGCCATCGCCGCCAGGATGATGGCGGCGAGCATTCCGGCCTGCGCCGGCAAGTGCTCGATGGACCCGAAATCTGCAAACCGCAGCGCCGCGTACGACAGCACGGCCATCGCCAACGCACAAACGGCCATCTTGCTGATCGATCCGGCGACACCACGCGCGCCGAGCCGACCGTAGCGCCTGCGGAAGATCAGGAACAGCAGGACAAAATGAAAATAAGCCGAAAGCGAACTTGCCAGCGCCGGGCCGCCGTTCGAGAGACGGCGAAAAAAGAACTGCAGAAACAGACCATTGAGAAAGATATTCGTGCCGAGTGCGTATGCGCCGACACGCGCGGGAGTCATGGTGTCCTGCGTTGCATAGTACATCGAGGTGATGAGTTTGATGGCCGCGTAGGCGGGAAGGCCGAGGGAATAGTAGAAAAGAGCGTGAGCCGTGAGCGAAGTGGACCGTCCGATAAATTGCCCGTGCTGGAACAGAACTTGAACGATGGGCCGGCACAGCAGAACAAGGCCCACGGCGGCCGGGATGGTGATGAACGAAACGATGCGCAGCGAAAAACTGAAGGCATGCTTCATTTCGTCGAATTTCCCCGCCGCCGCCTGGTGCGACATCGTGGGCAACAGTACCGTCGAGATGGCCATCGCGTAGCTTCCGAGCGCTAGCTGCATCACGCGGTCCGCTACGTAGAGCGACGTGACGCTGCCCGAGGGCATGCGGGACGAGGTGGCAAAGATCGTGTCCACGAAGACATTGATCTGATACACGCCCATGCCGAAAAAGCTCGGGCCTAGCAAACGCCCGACTTTGCGAACGCCCGGATCGGTCACCGAAAACGAGACCGGGAAGCGCATCCCGCGACCGACAAGTGCAGGAATCTGCACGGCCAGCATGGCCACCCCGCCAACCAGAATCCCGAGGGCAAGCGCGACCGCCGGGGTCCGGTAGGCTTCCGGAGTCCAGCGCAGAATCGGCCGGTACACGGCCCCGAGAGAGAATAGTATGAAAACCAGATTGAAGAAGACCGATGTCGAAGCCGAGATGGCGAACCTGTGAAAGCTGTTGAGAATGGCTCCTGCCACCGCTGCCAGACCGATGAAAAAGACGGCGGGAAATATGATCCGGTTCAGGTACACGGCGAGGTCCCGCTGCATACCAGGTCCGCCAAAAACGGTCATGAAAGCGATCAACTGCCGGGAGAAGATGGCCCCGAGAAGGGCGACGAGGGCGAGAATCGCAGCCATGTCCCAGAAGGCCTTCTGGGCGAAGGCCCAGGCATGTGCGCGCGGGCGGTCGCGCAGGTAAGCCGCGAAAACCGGAACGAAGGACGCGCCGAACGACCCCTCGGAGGACATTCTCCTGATCAGCCCGGGAATCCGGTAGGCCAGGACGAAGGAGTCGGCAGCCGACGAGGTCCCGAGAAGGAGCGCGACTCGCTGATCTCGCAAGTATCCGCAAATCCGGCTGATAAGGGTAACGAGTGTTACGACCGACGCCGATCTGAGGATCTTTCCTTGGACGGTCAATCGGCGGTCTCTCCAGTGCTAACCCTTTAAGCAACAACAAGTTGACAAAAACTTCGACAAAGATAACATACCTTCTGCGCTCATAGCAACACAGTTGCCCGAAAAGGCCCGGCGGTGAGAAATCCAGACTCAGCCTCGACGCACAAGAAGGTCGTCGTCCTGCTTCTCAACCACGTTCCTGTCAAAGGATACTTGAACCCGGCGCGACTCGGGCGGATCGATAAGATCGATCTGTTGACCTCCGGCGGGGAGCATCTTTCGATCAACATCGAGGACACCAAGGCCGTCTACTTTGTGCGCGAGTTCGCGGACCCGTTTGAACCGGAGCGGAAGACATTCCTCAGCCGGCCAAAACTGGATGGGCTCTGGGTGCGGCTCGTCTTCCGGGATGAGGACGTGATGGAAGGAATTGTCTCGAATAATCTGGTCGACCTGCTCGATTCCGGAGTGCGGCTGACGCCGCCTGATCTGAACGGTAATACGCTACACATGTTCGTCCCGCGTTCGGCGCTGGTCGAGATGAAAGTTCTGGGCGTTGTGGGCGGGTCGCGCCGCCAGGCGAGAGCCCCACGAGCGGCGGTCGGGGCGCAATCGAAACTCTTCGGTGAATAAGCCGCAAACCTCCCCTAAGCGCCCATACCCTAGAGCCAGGGCCTTCGGCCCGGGCGGCCGTGTCGATGGGTTCCCTTCGAGCCGCTCCCGCCCTCTGGAGCCCGAACCGCATGTGCAGAGGAACCGGCCCGTATCGCAGGCCGACGTTTGGTGCGAGAATCCATCATCGAACCTACGCTCGATCCCGCCATTGCCGCGCTTGCTGGGGAGGGGCACTCTCGGTCGAGCGAAGCCGGGGCGAGCTCGGGAGGCCCGCACTACAGAGTTGAATCGATGGTCGTAGATTGGGCGCAGTCGCGCGATACAGGAATCTTCGAACGCACGGGGAGAATCGGCCATGAGACTGGGAGAGATAGCCGAAAGACTCGGCTGCAAGCTCGAGGGCGATGCGACGCTTGAAATCACAGGCGTCGCCGGAATCGAGGAGGCGTCGGCGGGTGAGTTAACCTTTCTCGTGAACCGCAAATATCGCCCGGCACTTGCGCGTACGCACGCTTCGGCAGTTCTGGTCGACCGCGACGCCGAGGCAGTCGAGATGGCGCTGCTGCGCTCACCGAATCCGTACCTGGATTTTGCGCGCGCGATCGAATTGTTTCATCCCACGCCGGATTATTCGCCGGGGATCCATCCGACAGCCGTGGTCGCGAAATCCGCCCGGGTCGGATCAGGGGCGCACGTCGGGCCTTACTGCTATGTTGACGACGATGTGGAGATCGGGCGGAGGGCCGTGCTGCACAGCTTTGTGACAATTTATCGCGGCGCTCGGATTGGAGATGATTTTTTTGCGCACGCACATGCCTGTGTGCGGGAGCAGTGCCGAATCGGCGACCGCGTGCTGCTACAGAACGGCGTCGTCGTGGGAAGCGACGGGTTTGGGTTTGCCCGACAGGAAGACGGGCGGTGGTACAAGATGCGGCAGGCAGGGATCAGCGTGGTGGAGGATGATGTCGAGATTCAGGCGCACAGCGCGATTGACCGCGCCACGGTCGGCCAGACCCGCATCGGGCGAGGAACGAAGATCGACAACTTCGTGCAGGTCGGCCACGCATGCGAGGTCGGCGAGGACACGGTGCTCTGCGGACAGGTTGGGCTTGCCGGAACTACGCGAGTCGGGAACCGCTGCATTCTTGCGGGTCAGGTTGGCGTGGCGGGGCATCTGACGATCGGCGACGGCGCCACACTGACTGCCCAAAGCGGCGTGCCCACCGACATTCCACCCGGGGCGGTGTACTCCGGATATCCCGCGATGGACAATCTCGCCTGGAGAAAATCCGTCGCGGTGTTCAACCGACTGCCGGAACTGCAAACCGAACTCAGAGAATTGCGCGCCGAAGTCGCACGATTGCGGGCCAAGCTCGATCCTGCGACCGACTGAAGACGGTTCGACCTGTCAGGCAGGGCCTTACACCAAGCGGGCCGATGAGGCCGAGCCGGTCGATTTCCGCGCGCGAACGCGGAGGACCTTTCGCTGATTGGCTTCCAGGACTTCGAAGCGCAGGCCGTCGACTTCAATCGCTTCGCCGGTTCGCGGAACGTGGCCCGCGATGCCATTGAGAAGTCCGGCGACGGTCGTGGCGTTCGGGTGCGCTGACACGGCGTCGAGCTGCACGCCGAACAGTTCAACGATCTTGTCGACCGGCACGCTGCCCCGGAGGACCATCGCGCCGCCGGCTTCGCGGATGACATCGGGGGCCGGGCGCCGGTCCTCCTCGCCGATTTCGCCGACGATCTCCTCGACCAAGTCTTCGACCGTAACGATGCCAGCCATGAGACCGTACTCGTCGATGACCATAGCCATTTGCTGATTCTTGCGCTGCATCTCCTTGAGCAGCTCGGAACCGAATTTCATCACGGGAACAAATATAGCCGGGCGCATGAGCTCGCGGACGGTACGATGCGCTGCGTCGCGATCGGAGACTTCGAGCATGTCGCGAGCCATGACGATGCCTACGATATCGTCGAGCGACTTTTCGTAGACCGGCAGGCGGGAAAATTTCGTTTCCACGACGAGCTCCCCGAGCTGCTCGAGAGTGGCCGAAGCGGGGATCGCGACAACGTCTGGACGCGGCGTCATGACGTCTCGGACGCGCTTGTCTCCGAATTCGACAACCTGCTCAATCCAGCGCGCCTCGTCCTGTTCGATAATTCCCTCCTCGGTGGCGGCGTCGACAAATGCTTCGATGGTCTGTTGGTCGCTCGCCGGGGCGCCCACCTCTTCTTCGGAAAGGTGGAGGACGGAGACAAGAAGTTCGAGAATTCCCTGGACGGGCTTGACCAACCATACAAACAAGCGCACGACCGGAACCAGGGGCCCGATCCAGTTTCCGGGCAAGCCGGCCAAAAGGAGCGACGGTAGAAACTGCATGGCGACAAACACTTCCCCACCGAGGAAGAAGGTCATCTCGACGGCTGATTGCCAGGTGCCGGGAACGAAGAAAATAATGCCACGCGCGGTGACGGCTGCGACGAGGACAAGCCAGAGACGCGCGAGCAGGCTGAAGGAAAGCGCGGCCCGGCGGCGGGTCATCTTGAAGCGCGGCTCGATCTCCGATTCGAAGGTTCCGAGGTGTTCATGAATGCGTCCTGTCGCGAGGCGGCCCAGCTCGCGATAGACCCGATCGAGGTAGGAGAAGACAACCAGGCCGGCCGTTAGAGCGAGTACACCCAGCGTGTAGAGGAATATCGCCATGGGCTAGGCCAGTCCCAGGCCACGGCGAAGCTCGCGCTCGCGGCGATCCATTTGACCGCTGTCGGCGTCATGATCGTAGCCCAGGAGGTGAAGCATGCCATGGAGAATCAGAATACGCATCTCGTCATGGAAGGAACGGCCCAGTCGGCGCGCGTTGCGGCGGGCGATGGCCGGAGCGATGGCGATATCGCCAAGGTAGGAAGCGCAGGCCGGGGAAAAAAGACGGCGTTCCTCACGTGGGCCGGCGTTCCGGGGCGTCCTGCGCGTCGGTTGATTCGCCGGCTTCTCATCGCTTGGAAACGACAGTACATCGGTCGGGCCGATTTTGCCACGATAGTCACGGTTCCAGCGGGCGATCTCCCGATCGGTGACAAAACAGACGGTTAGAGCCTCGGCGGGAAGCGAGAGGGCCCGGCGCGCGCGAACGAGGAATCGATCAAGAGCGCGAACGGGAACCTGCACCTGTCGCTGGCGATTGACGATCATGGATGAGGTGGCCTCACTCGGCAGACGACGATATCATGCGGTCAGGCACGCGGATGATTCTGGCGGGAGCTTCTCGACCGGCCGGAACTGCCCGGCTGGGCTCCGCCATATTCGTCGTAGGCCTTGATGATGCGCTGCACGAGGCTGTGGCGGACGACGTCGCGCTCATCGAAATAGATGAGAGCGATGCCTTCGATCTTGCCGACCACATCGATGGCCTCGACCAGGCCGGAGCGCCGGTCGTTCGGAAGATCGATTTGCGTCACGTCGCCGGTGATGACCGCCTTCGAATTGAAACCCAGGCGTGTGAGGAACATTTTCATCTGCTCGCTCGTGGTGTTCTGGGCCTCGTCGAGGATGACGAAGGAGTCGTTGAGCGTGCGTCCGCGCATGAAGGCGAGAGGCGCGACCTCGATCGTGTCCTTATCGAGAAGGCGCTCGAGATTGTCGGCTTCCAGCAGATCATGGAGCGCGTCGTAGAGCGGCCGCATGTAGGGGTCCACCTTTTCCTGCAGCGTGCCCGGCAGAAAACCGAGGCGTTCGCCCGCTTCAACCGCCGGGCGCGCTAGTATGATCCGGTTCACCTGCTTCGAAAGTAGGGCCGAGACGGCCATGGCCACCGCCAGGTAGGTTTTCCCTGTGCCGCCCGGGCCGATCGCGAAAACCATATCGTAGGTTTCCAGGGCTTCGATGTAACGGCGCTGGTTCGGGCTCTTCGGCGCGATGCTCTTCTTGCCGAACGTCCGCGTGCGAGACGGCGAAAACGCAGCGTGAAGCGAGGACGCGGGCTCCTCAGCGGCCGTGCGGAGCAAGGCCTTTACCTCCTGGCTGCTGGGGATGTGCCCATCGCGGATGCGCTGATTGTAGGCATCGAGCAGGCGGGCAGCACGCTCGACCTGGGCGGGCTCACCCTCGATTGCCAGATCGCCGTCGTTCAGGTGCGTCCTGACCTTGAGCGCGGATTCGAAGTACTTCAGGTTTTCATCGAGGGTGCCGAAGAGTTCGTTGATACCTCCGGCGATTCGTACCGTTTGTTTCATCAATTTTCGCGGCCGCAAAACCCCGTACGGCAGGGACCCCAAATGCCTGAGACCAGCGTAGCGCGGCCAGAAGAGGCGGTCAAGCGACCGCCGACAGGTTTCATGCACGTGTAACATTCGCTCAACCCGGCGACCGGTCCGCCCTCCTTGGCCCGCTTACCGATTCGGGGCCGGAAACTGAACTTTGGGCGCCTCGCGCGAGGCCGGTGAGGCCGCGAAGTAGGCGTTGTTGCGCGCGAATCCGGCCCAGCCGGCGACGACATTGTTGGGAAATAGGGCAATGTAGGCGTTATAGGCCTCTACGGCGTCGTCGTAGCGCTTGCGCTCGACGGCAATGCGGTTTTCAGTGCCGGCAAGCTCATCCTGAAGGCGCAGGAAGTTTTCATTCGACCTGAGCTGGGGATAGTTTTCAACGACGACGAGAAGCCGGCCAAGCGCAGAATCGAGCTGGCCGTTCGCCGCGATCTTGTCTTGAGGCGTTTGGGCACCGAGGAGGGCCGAGCGGGCCCTGGCGATGTCGTTGAAAACGGTTTGCTCCTGGGCGGCGAAGCCCTTCACGGTCTCGACGAGGTTGGGGATCAAGTCGGCGCGGCGTTGGAGCACGACGTCCACTTGCGCCCAGTCCGATTTGACGGCTTCGTTTAGCACAACCATTTGATTGCGGCGCGAGACGTACAAGCCGCCGAACAGGAGCCCGACGATCACGAGAACGACCAGAACCACACCGGCCTGCTTCATCGAATGCCTCCAACTTCCGGGTTATGCGCGCCACCTGCGGCGTGACACGAAGGGACGGTCCGGCCAGAGCGTGGCTGCCAAAGGCAAGGCTAGCTGCGATCCAGGCGACGATCGACCTCGTTCGTTACGACCTCGACGAACTCCAGGTAGGCGTCGAGCGCAGGTTCAATGTCGATTTCCTTCTTCTTGCGCTTCCCTTCCCGCAAATCGAGAATACTCTGGAATGCCGATGGGTTGCCGCCCGTGAGCGACGCAACGGCTTCCACGGCTTCGCGTTTGCTACACGGCATGGCCTGCCCGAGGGCGACGAGAGCATGTCGAAAGAGCGAGCAGAAGGCGGAATGGGAGGCGACCATGATGTCCAGATGGTCGTTTTCCTTCCGCGGCGCCCGAAGAATCGCCTGACGAAGACGCACCCAGTTGGTCCGGAGCTCGCGCTCCACCTGGAGCCGGTGCAGCTCGAGCGGAACCTCGAAGCTCTCAAGAAAATCCTCGCCGAAGAGCATGCGATGCCGCTGCTTCATATCGAGAAGCTCGATCGCGAAGATATCGGCTGAGCGGCGGAGGTCGTCGAAGGTGAACACCAGTGGTGCCGGATGGCCCTGGCGCCTCCACCATTCCGCAACCGAATGGAGTCGTTCGAGCTCCCGAGCGCCGGCGCGCCCGACGACACAAAGAATGTTCAGGTCCGAATGCTTGGCCAGGAATTCGCCGGTCACGGCAGAACCGTAGAGAACGACGGCTCTCAGGTCACCGGCCGCCGAGTCCTTCAGACGTTCTACAAGTTCGCTCAGTTTTGCTTCCATACTTCAGAGTGCCCCAAGTTGAGAAAACTGGCGCTCCTCTCGGGCCCGGGACGATGATCCGAGCCTGGCCCGCGCCCGCCGAGCCGCCCACCCCAAGGGGCGAAGCCTACCAACTCCCGCTCGCACCGCCCCCCCCGAACGACCCTCCACCGAACCCGCCCGATCCTCCACCGCCGCCAAATCCCCCGCCCCAACCGCTCTGCCGAAATCCTGTGCCGTACATCGGCCCCATCCACGAGCCGCCGCGCGGCGAGCCGACACCCCTGCTCGTCGCGCGAATGATTCCATAGACGATGAAGAGAATAAATAAGAGCGGGAGCGTGGAACCGAACCTCGAGCGACCCTCGCCCTGTTCGGAACCCGGCGGTAGGAGCGGAGCACCGCTCAAGCGGATGCCCCGATCGGCCGCGATCACTTCGGCTACGCGGCGAGTCATTAGGAGCAGAGCTGCGTCGTAGTTGTTTTGACGGAGGTAGGGAAGCGCTTCCCGGCCGAAGCCGCCGACCCGTCCGTCGGGGAGAATCGCTTCCAGTCCGTATCCCACCTCGAAACGGTAGCGGTGGTCGTCGACGGCGAGCAGGATCAGGACTCCGCGGTTCGAGCCCTTCGGTCCCACGCCCAGCCGCGTCGCGAGTTCAATCGAGTAGTCTTCAATCGGACGGCCGCCCAGGGATTTCACGGTGACAACGGCGATCTGCGCCTGCGCCTTCTGATCGAGTTCGGCCGAGAGTGCGGCGAGTTGGTCGCGGGCGGACGGACCTAAAACATTGGCGAGATCGCGGACGTAGCCTTGGGAGTTGAGCTCATGGGGGCCCTGAGCCCCTGTGTTCGACGCCCAGAGGAGCAAGCCGAACAGCAGGGCGACGAGCCGGGCCGCTCGCCTGGCGCCGAGGCCCTGTCCGGAAAGCGCGCGCCGACAGGAGCGCCCTGCGGATGTCGGAATCAGAGAGGAGTCGAGGCACATGAGGGATGGGATAGGGCCGTAATCATGGTAGAGCCCCCGGATGAGAGTGTCAACGAGGCGAGGGCGTGGCGGACACTGCCGCAATTGTCACCGCCCGGGCGCAATGCTACGATGACAGGTCCGCCCAGGCGTGGCAGTCTCACCGACAACGAACCTCGCAGAGGCCCTTAGCCCGGAACAATCACCGGTCCACTGGACGGATGATACGCTGCCACGGTACACGATGGGATTCTAGTTGTAACAAATCGCCGCTCCTGCGCGTTTCAATAGCTTGGCATTCTTCGCGCCATTGAGCCATTCTGATCCCATGGAGAGGACTACTTACGATGAGTGGAAGGCTTTCGCATACGGCGGCCGTGTTCTCGATGGTCGCTTCGCTGGTTGTCTCACCGGTCTATGCTCAGCAGGCGCAAGTACAGGCCCCACCTGCCCTTTCCGCGGATCAAGCCCGGAATCTGAAATTGATGTCGGGACCGGACTACTCGAAGGGCAATCCCTGGTGGCCGCCGTTCGTTTCGCCCTACAAGCCCATCAAGATACCCGAACCTCTGCTCACGAATTCGCCCGGAATTGAACAGTTGGTCCAAAACGGCAAGCTGATGCTGAGTCTCGAAGATGCGATCTCGCTTGCGCTCGAAAACAATTTGGATATCGCCGTTCAGCGTCTCACACCCTCGCTTGATCAGGTGGCTTTGCTCCGGGCCGAAAGCGGCGTCAATGGCCGGCTTCTTTTCGATCCGACCCTCACCGGCCAACTGAACATCGACAAATCGTCGACCCCGATCAACAACCCGTTCCTGGCCGGGGTGGGCACGACCACAGGTTCAGGCGCAGTGCCTGTGCCAGCTGGCCTCGTCGCTCACAATGGAACCGCCAACTTCACCTACACAGAAGGATTCCCAACCGGTACCCAGCTTCAGGCGACCCTCACGAACACTCGCTCATCAATCAATCTGGGTTCGTATCTGCTCAATCCCTATGTGCAGTCGGCGCTGTCGATCCAGCTCACGCAACCGCTGCTAAACGGTTTCGGACGGCTTCCCAACACGCGCTTCATCCTGGAGGCCAAGAATACCGTCAAGGTGGGCGAATTGCTGTTTGCGCAGCAAGTGATCAGTACGGTGACGCAGGTATCGACCGACTTCTGGGAACTGGTGTACGCGCGCGAGAACGTAAAGGTGCAGGAAGCGGCGGTGGGGGTGTCCCAAAAGCTCTATGAGGACAACAAAAAGCAGCTCGAGATCGGCACCATGGCGCCGCTCGACGTTCTAACGGCGGAATCCCAACTCGCTACCGACCAACAGAACCTGATCGTCGCGCATTCAACCCAACTGCAGGATGAAACGACCCTGCTGGTGGCGATTACGAAAGACCCGCTCGCTGGGTCGCTCGCAGGCATCGAAATTGTCCCCACGACGTCGATACCGGCGCCGGACACGGTCGAGAATATCCCACTCCAGGAGGCGGTGAAGGAGGCGTGGCAAAAGCGGCCGGAACTCCAGCAGGCGGAGCTGAACCTGAAGAACGCCGGCATCGAGGTGAGGTTCACAAAGAATGAACTTCTGCCGGCTCTCAATCTGTTCGGGCTTTTCACCTCGACCGGCATCGGGGGGGTCTCGCATTCTACGACATCGACGCCGACCGGAACGTTTGCGGAAACAGGCGACCTGGTGTTTCCTGCCGGTTCGGCCGGCCCGAACGGAATTGTCCCAGCCGGGGTTTTGCCCTTCGGTTTCCCGGCGACTCCAATCGAAAACTCCGTAAAAATCGCCCACCCGAGCGGGATCGTCGATGACTTTGATCGCCTCTTCAGGGCCAAATATCCGACCTACGAGGCGGGGATCAATTTCACTCTGCCGATTCGCAACCGGGCGGCTGAAGCCGATAACGCCCAAGCCACGCTCGTTCAGCGACAGCAGGAGGTGCAGTACCGGCAGACCGAGAACACCATCGTGCTCAATGTACGCAACGCGTTGATCGCGTTGCAGCAGGACCGCGCTCAGGTCGGGGCCGCGCAAAAAGCACAGGATCTGGCGGCCCAAACGCTTGACGACGAGCAGAAGAAATACCAGCTCGGATCGTCGACGAGCTATAACGTCGTGCTAAGGTCCCGAGACCTCACGGCGGCAGAAGGAACGCTGCTGCGCGCCAGGACGAACCTGGTTGAGGCGGAGGTGAACTTCAATCAGGCCATGGGCCGTACACTCGACGTGAATCGCATCACGGTGGCCGACGCGAGGAGGGGCAAGCTCTCTGCCGCGCCGAATATCCCCGGGGCGCCGGACACGAGCACCTCCCAGGGCCGGTAAGGCAGGCGAAGAAACGAACTCGAGGCGCTCGCCTCGACCGTCCGACCGGACACGGTCCGCGGGCCGGGCGCCGCGCGGTCGGTTGCTGCGATATTCACGTTGCCATAGAATAAAGGCACGCAGCAGATTCAAACCGAGCGCACCGATCGAGGTTCCCACTCCATGGACGAGAAGACCGGAACAGATCTGACGACTCATCGGCTCGTGCCATCCGAGACCGAGCGGGATCGATCGCCGGCCGAGCGCCGCTGGATTGAGAGCACTCTCGGTCCAGCCCTCGAACAAGCACCGGAGCGAGCAGCGGAGTTTACAACGGTCTCGGGCCACCCCATCCGCAGGCTCTACACGCAGGTCGACCTCGCCCGTTGGAGGCCGGAACGCGATCTCGGTTACCCCGGCAAACCTCCCTACACGCGTGGAATCCACCCGGCGATGTATCGCGAGCGACTCTGGACGATGCGGCAGTTTGCGGGATTCGGCACGGCCCAGGACACGAACGAGCGCTTTCGCTACCTGCTTTCGCAGGGTCAGACGGGGCTGTCGGTCGCATTCGATCTGCCAACCCTCATGGGATATGACTCCGACCACCCGCTCTCGGATGGGGAGGTTGGCAAATGTGGCGTCGCGATCAGCTCGCTCGCGGATATGGAAGTGCTGTTCGAGCAGATCCCGCTCGCCGACGTCACAACCTCGATGACCATCAATTCCCCGGCGGCGGCGATCTGGGCCATGTATCTGGCGGTGGCCGAAAAGCAGGGTGCCGATTGGAAGAGAATTTCGGGAACGCTGCAGAACGATATTTTGAAGGAATACATCGCTCAAAAGGAATATATCTATCCGCCCGAGCCGTCGATGCGGCTGGTGACCGACACGGTCGAATTCGGCGTGAAGCACACTCCAAAATTCAACTCGATTTCGATCAGCGGTTACCATATCCGGGAAGCTGGATCAACGGCGATTCAGGAACTGGCGTTCACCCTGCGCGACGCAATCGAGTATGTCGAGTGGTTCTTACGGCGCGGGCTCGAGGTCGATGACTTTGCGCCGCGCCTCTCATTTTTCTTCAACGCGCACAATGATTTCTTCGAGGAGATCGCCAAATATCGCGCCGCTCGGCGAATCTGGTACAAGGAGATGCGGGAGCGATTCGGCGCAAAGAACGAGCGCTCCTGGGCCCTGCGATTCCACGCGCAGACGGCGGGATGCTCGCTCACCGCGCAGCAGCCACACAACAATGTGGTCCGCACGGCTCTGCAAGCACTTGCGGCCGTGATGGGCGGGACACAGTCGCTGCACACGAATTCGCTCGATGAGGCCTGGGCCCTGCCAACCGAACAGGCCGCAACCATCGCCCTGCGGACACAGCAGATCATCGCGCACGAAAGCGGCGTGACGGCCACGGCCGATCCCCTCGGGGGGTCGTACTTCGTCGAATCGCTAACCGATGAGATCGAGCGCGGCGCCCGGGACTATATCGAAAAAATCGACGCCCTCGGCGGGATGGTCCGAGCAATCGAAAAAGCGTACCCGCAGCTTCAGATTGCCGACGCGGCATATCAGTATCAGCTGGCCGTCGACCGCAAAGAGAAGATCATCGTGGGCGTCAACGAGTTCGTGACTGAGCGGGAGCCACTTGAGATTCTGCAGGTTGACGAGACGGTGGCACACGCGCAGACCGGACGGCTGCGGAAACTCCGCGCCGAGCGTTCGAGCGAAGAAGTCGAGCGCCGGTTGAAAGCGCTTCAGAAAGCCGCATCGGGCCGCGAGAACTTGATGCCTTACCTCTACGATGCTGTAAAGGTCTACGCCACGCTCGGGGAGATCTCGGACGCGATGCGCGAAGTGTTTGGTGTTTACGAAGAAGTAGCGGTCACCTAGCCAGCCAGAAGCCTCCCTACTCGAAGGCCGCGGTCGAGAACGCGGCGCAAACGACGGTGCGATCGGTCGGCCAATCAAGATCCGACCGGCCCTGGCCTTCTTCCGTTTGCGCACGGGCGGTGGCCTCGCGAGGGGATGGACCGAACCGGCCATTGCCCCGATCGAGCATGCGATCGTGCTAACCTACCCTCGGCTCCCATGACGCCCAAGGGGGCCGATGCGGCAAGAGCCCTTAGACCCGAATCTCGAATCCAGAGGTCCCTGAGAAGGCACCGAGGGAGCGAATGCCAGAGAAGAAGCTACGAGTGCTCATCGCTAAGCCCGGGCTTGACGGGCACGATCGCGGCGCGAAAGTGATCGCGCGGGCCTTGCGCGATGCCGGAATGGAGGTGATCTACACGGGTTTGCGGCAGACGCCCGAGATGATCGCATCGGCTGCGGCGCAGGAGGATGTCGACGTCATCGGTCTATCGATCCTCTCGGGGGCCCACAACACGCTCTGCCCGCGACTGATGGAGCTGCTCGGCGAACGGGGCATGAGCGACGTTGTCGTACTGATCGGCGGGATCATCCCCGAGGCGGATATCCCCCGATTGAAGCAGGTCGGGATCACGGAAGTCTTTCCCCCGGGGACAACAACGCAAGCCATCGTCGATTTCATCCGCCAGCGTCTCGCGACCGCCTCGCGCGGAGCTTGAAGAGTACTCGCCGGAGGGGTCGCCGGACGTGCCCGATACACGCCCATTCACTTGCGGACGACCTCATTCGGAGGACGAAGCCACGAGCGAGCACCGATCGACGGTGTAGCGCTCGAGGACGCGCACATCCTCGGATCTCGATCGGAACTCAAAAACCAGGGCCGGTGATACAATCGGCGCTTCGTGTTCGAGCGCCGTGAGGCAGCACGCACAGAGGCGAGGGGCAACCGGGGCAGGCGGCCGAGGCCGCCGGAAGAGGAAGCTGGGTGAGCGGCACGGTCATTGACACACGCGTCGATCCAAAGTCTCCGGATTTTCTGAAGAACAGCCGGCACATGGTGGACCGCCTGACGGAACTCAAGAACGAGGAGGAGCGAATTCGTCAGGGAGGCGGACCGAAGGCCATCGAGTCGCAACATGGAAAGGGCCGGCTCACGGCGCGAGAGCGGATCGCCAAGCTGATCGATCCGAATACGGAATTCTTCGAGCTCGGCCTGTTCGCCGCCTACGAGATGTACCAGGAATGGGGCGGCGCGCCGGCGGCGGGAGCGGTGACCGGACTTGCGCGGGTGTCCGGGCGACGCGTGATGGTCATCGCGAACGACGCGACCGTGAAGGCGGGCGCCTTCTTCCCGATGACCGCGAAGAAAGTAATCCGCGCGCAGAATATCGCCATCGAAAATCACATTCCGACGATTTACCTTGTCGATTCGGCGGGCGTGTTTCTGCCCCTGCAAGAGGATGTCTTCCCCGACACGGACGACTTCGGGCGCGTTTTCCGTAACAACGCGGTAATGAGCGCGCAGGGAATTCCGCAGATCACGGCGATCATGGGCATGTGCGTGGCCGGCGGCGCCTACCTGCCGGTGATGTGCGACCACATCCTGATGACCGAAGGCAGCGGCCTGTTCCTCGCGGGGCCGGCGCTGGTGCAGGCGGCGATTGGCCAGAGGACCTCGGCCGAAGAACTGGGCGGTGCGGCGATGCACGCCCAGATCAGCGGGACGATTGATTTTCGCGAGCCGGATGACGCCGCCTGCATTCGCCGGATTCGCGCGCTCGTCGACAAGATCGGTCACGGCCGGCGTGCGCCGTTTGATCACAAGAAGGAAGCCACTCCGGAACACCCAGGCGCCGAGATTTCCGGAATTTTCCCCGGCGAGCCATCGAAGCAGTACGACATGCGGGACATCATCGCGCGCATCGTGGACGGAAGTGAATTCGAGGAATACCGCGCTGAATACGGGCAAACGCTGCTGTGCGGCTATGCGAGGATCGGCGGATGGGCGGTCGGAATCGTTGCCAACCAGAAAAAGAGTGTGACCGTGAAGGCGCCCGGGACGGGAGATAAACGCCTCGAGTTCGGGGGAGTGATTTACACGGAATCGGCAGACAAGGCGGCGCGCTTCATCCTCGACTGCAATCAGAACCTTGTGCCGCTGGTTTTCCTGCACGACGTGAACGGATTCATGGTTGGCAAGGAAGCGGAATGGAGCGGGATTATTCGCGCGGGCGCGAAGATGGTTAACGCGGTGGCGAACAGTGTGGTTCCGAAGATAGCCGTCATCTGCGGCGGTAGCTTCGGAGCAGGCCATTATGCGATGTGCGGCAAGGCGTACGATCCGCGATTTGTCTTTGCCTGGCCGACGGCGCGGTACGCTGTGATGAGCGGTGATTCGGCGGCCGGTACGCTGGTCGAGATCAAGATTAAGCAGCTCGAGCGCGAGGGGAAACGGCTGACCGAGGCGGAAAGACGGGACCTGCATGATTCGATTCGCGCGACCTATGACCATCAGACCGATCCGCGCTATGCCGCTGCGCGTCTCTGGGTCGACGCGATTATAGATCCAGCGCATACGCGTGAGGCGCTGATTGAAGCTCTCGAGTACGCTGCCTTGAACCCAGCGGTGGCGGAGTTCAAGACCGGGGTCCTGCAGACCTGAGCACAGCTGGGAGTCAAGGGTCGAACGTTTATTGGACAGCGCAACCATCGTCGAATGCCCGCGGGACGCGTGGCAAGGTCTGCGGCAGATCATCCCGACCGAAGAAAAGGTGAAATACCTGAGCAGCCTGGTCTCTCTCGGGTTCCGTCATATCGACGCGGTAAGCTTTGTGTCGTCGAAGCACGTGCCCCAGATGGCCGACAGCGAAGCCGTCATGCGGCAGCTCAGCCTGGTCGAACCTCCTTCCGGAGAATCGCCGGAAATCATAGGCATCGTTGTGAACTCCCAGGGGCTCGAGCGGGCGCTTTCTGTGCCGGGCGTCACGACGCTCGGATACCCCTACTCGATTTCGGCTTATTTCCGGCGCGCGAATGCCAGGATGTCGCGGGCGGAATCGAGAGATCTGGTCGAGAAATTGCAGCGTGATACCAAGCGGGCGGGACGAAACCTGGTGATCTACATCTCCATGGCGTTCGGAAACCCTTACGACGAGCCCTGGGGGCCGGAGATTGTCGAAGACACTCTCGTATGGTTGAAAGATGTCGGCGTGCGGACGGTGTCGCTCGCGGACACTGCCGGGACGGCTTCGCCCGAGGACGTCGCGAATCTGTACCGGGCGGTGAAGGACTGCGTTGCCGACGTCGAAATGGGGGTGCATCTGCACAGCCGGCCGGAGAACGCGACGGAAAAAGTTCTGGCAGCCTATGAGGCCGGATGTCGCAGGTTTGACGGCGCGCTCACCGGTCTCGGAGGCTGCCCCTTTGCAAGCGATGAACTGGTTGGGAACATTCCGACCGAGACTGTGGTGACGACGCTCGCGGCGCGCGGCGTTTCGACCGGGATTGACGCGAACTCGCTCGTGGTGGGCTGTGCCCTGACCGGCGAGCTCCGTGAACGATACGCGCACACCTCCGCGCCCGAAGCCGGGAGGCCGGATTAGCCCGGGCGGCCAAACAGCCATGAGCTACCGCACCCTACAGTTCGAGCAAGCCGGCGAGATCGCTACGATCACCCTCGACCGTCCGGAGAAGCGCAACGCGATCTCGACGCTCATGATTGAGGATTTGCTCGGAGCGCTCAGCGAGGCGGAATCGAGTTCGGCGCGCGTCATCATCATCACGGGGTCCGGGCGGGTCTTCTGTTCTGGAATGGACCTTGAGGCACTGCGCGCTTTGGCGGGACAGTCCCTGGACAAGAATCTCGAGGATTCACGGCGCTTGGCAGACCTGTTCTATCGCATCCACAGCTTTCCCAAGCCGTTGATTACAGCCGTGAACGGCCCGGCCATTGCAGGGGGGTGCGGTATCGCGACGCTTGCGGATTTCACTCTCGCCGCGCCCGAAGCGAAATTCGGATACACGGAAGTAAGGATCGGATTCATTCCTGCGCTGGTTTCCGTTTTCCTTCGGCGCCAGATCGGGGAGAAAAGGACGCGGGACCTCTTGCTGAGCGGCCGGATATTCGATGCCCGGGAGGCGTATGGGCTCGGACTGGTGACCGAAGTGGTCCCTCTTGAGAGTCTCCTGGCCCGAGCGCGCGAAGTTGCAGGAGTCCTGATAGCGGCGAGCCCCACGAGTGTTGCCCGCACGAAGCGGCTCCTGCTCGCCTACGACGACCTAGCCCTGCGGGGGGAGATCGAGTTGGCCGTCCGAGAAAACGCCGAGATTCGGACGACGGCCGACTTCCGCGAGGGTCTTTCCTCGTTTCTTGAAAAAAGAGAGCCGCGATGGGCCGGGCGATGACCTTGATCCGATGAAAGACTACGCGGAGACAACGATTCGCGTGCGGTATGCCGAGACGGACCAGATGGGCGTCGTCTATTACGGCAATTACTTCACCTGGTTCGAGGTCGGTCGCGTCGAGCTGTGCCGCCAATCCGGATTCGCATACCAGCGGATGGAGATCGAGGACGACAGCTTTATCGTGGTCGTCGAGGCCCGCTGCCGTTACAAGCGGCCCGCTCGATTCGATGACCTGCTCACGATTCGAACACGACTGACCGAATCGCAACGACGGACCCTGCGCTTCGGATACGAAGTTCTCAGGCAGGACTCGGGCGAATTGCTCGCGACGGGCGAGACGCTGCATGTGATTTGCGACCACCAGGGCCGAACGAAGTCGCTGCCGCAGAAATACAGGCAGTTCTTTCCGCCGAGCACGACCCTCGAGGGAACCAGGGATCGCGATTCCTCGGCTGGCCGGGTCCGGCGGACTCCCCGACCGGACTCCGAATGACACGATCCGCCCCTGGCTCGCGATCGGGAACTCGATGGTGAAGTTCCCGAACACGGCCGGCAGGACGTCGCGTCGAGAACGGGAGGAAGCGCTGCCTCTTGTTTCGCCCGCGAACGATCCCGCGAGCACCTAGCGATGAACCGAATTCAAATCGATGGCGAAAACCTGACGCTCGAGGAACTCTACCGTGTCGTGTTCGATGGCGCTCAGGCCGAGATCGCTCCGGCGGCCCGAGAGCGGATGAACGAATCGCGGGCTCTGATCGAGCGGCTGGCCGAGTCAAATACCCCCGTCTATGGAGTGAATACAGGCTTCGGAAAGATGGCCACAGCGCGGATTTCGAGGAATGAAATCCGCCAAGTGCAGATCAACCTGGTGAGGAGCCACGCCTGCGGCGTGGGCCGAGCGCTCAGCGAACACGCCACGCGGGCCATGCTGGTTCTCCGCGCCAACGCCATCGCCAAGGGATTCTCGGGCGTGCGGCCGATCGTTGTCGAAACGCTCGTCGCCATGCTCAATCGCGGCGTGCATCCCGTGATTTTGTCGCAGGGCTCGGTCGGTGCTTCGGGCGATCTGGCCCCGCTCGCGCATCTCGCGCAAGTGGCGGTCGGCGAGGGCCAGGCAGTTTATCGGGGCCAGAAAATGACTGGCGCAGAGGCCATGCGCGCCGCCGACATCACCCCGCTTGCGCTCGAAGCCAAAGAGGGCCTTGCGCTGCTCAACGGCACGCAAGCGATGCTGGCGCTGCTCGCGCTTGGCTGGCGCGAAGCGGAAATCGCGGTGAATACGGCGGACCTCGCCACGGCCCTCTCGCTCGACGCCCTCCGCGGGAGCCCGGCGGCATTCGATCGGAAAATCGCAGTGGTCCGCCCTTATGCAGGGCATGCGACAACAGCGCGCAACCTCGAACGGCTCAACCGCGGCAGCGAGATCCGCGAATCGCACCGGTCGCGGGAGAGGGACCCGCGCGTACAGGACCCCTACAGCCTGCGCTGCGCTCCGCAAGTGCACGGAGCGGTGCGCGATGCGCTCGCCTACGTGGGTGCGATCATCGTGACCGAGCTCAATAGCGCGACGGACAATCCGCTGGTGTTCGCCCCAGAGGGAGAAGTGATCAGCGGCGGGAATTTCCACGGGCAGCCGCTCGCGATGGCAGCCGACCACATGGCCATCGCCCTCGCGACGCTCGGAGGAATTTCCGAGCGGCGCATCGAGCAGATGACGAATCCGCAAACCAGCCAGTTGCCGGCGTTCCTGGTGCGGGAGGCCGGACTGCATTCCGGGTTCATGATACTGCAGGTCACCGCCGCTGCGCTCGCGAGCGAGATGAAGGCGCTGGCAACGCCGCACTCGATCGATTCGATTCCTACCTCGGCGAACCAGGAAGATTACGTGTCGATGGGCATGGGGGCGGCACGGCGAATCGAGCCCATGCTCCTGAACCTGCGGAACATCCTCGCGATTGAACTGCTGGCCGCCTGCCAGGGAATCGATCTTCTCGCTCCATTGCGCACCGGACCGGAAACGCGCAAGGCCTACGACATCGTTCGATCGATATCGAGTCGAGTCGATGCCGACCGATCGCTCGCGCCAGACATCGAAGCCGTTGCCCGGGCGATCTTCGACGGCACCTTCAGCGAGCTGCTCCGCTAGTCCTCAAGGGAATTTCGGTACCGGCGTGGAATCGGCGCTGCCCACGAATCTTAATCGCTCAACGAGCGAGTCGACGGGAGGCGGTGAACTTCGACCGGTCAAATGCGAAAGGCGACCATGGCGAGGACTGCCCCGCCGCGCCGTCTGGGAATCTACCCGCGCGGTCGGGAGATGCATTCGTGGCTGTAGTGATCGGCATCGCGAACCACCTTCTGGCCGTTCGTCGGGACCTCGGGCCCGGCTCGCGGCTCATCCCGCCGATGTTGACGGTGTCCTCCGCTCGGCCGGCCTCGTTCGCGGCGGATTTCTTCGCTGCCTGAGGCGCCTGCGATTCTTCTACACTGGCCGCCGCCCGCGCGTTCGGCACACCGGATTCGCCATGGGGATTACCTCTACTCGGCCTCTCGGCGAGCTAGGCGAGGGCCCGACGCAGAAATGTGCCGAAGCGGTACCCGGCGGCGTATTTGAAGGGCGCGACGCCGAGAGAATAGTGGCCGCACGGCAAGCAAAGCCTCTCGAAGTGCACGTCATCGTGGCGAATCGCGTCAAAAAATGTATTCGTGAACTCGGGCCAAAACGTCGGGTCATAGCGGCCGCTGATAGCCAGAAGTTTTTTGCCTGCGCCGTGAAGCTTCGAGATGTAGGGAAACGGGCTGATGGGCGACCAATAGCGGCGCAGATCATCGGAGGAAAGTTTCGCCTGCAGCGGTTCCCAAACGTTCATGGTCGTGAGACCGCTCGCGACGACGTCGCCAAAATAGTTGGCGACGTGAAGGAATGCTCCGGCCCTCAGCGCAGGCTCGTGGCACATGGCGATGAAGGCTATCGACGACCCGATACTGGTCCCGAGAATGCCCAAGCGGTCGTATCCCTGCCGCTCGAGCCAGCGGAGGGTCACTCGGACGTCAACGACGGCCTGGCGATTGGCCTGCAGAGTGAGTCCGATGTTGGGCCCGACCAGATGATCGCCGCGGGGATGGCCTGGAATGGCCCGGCGGTCATGATAGGGGAGGCTCATCTTGATCGCGGTGATTCCCAGGCGGTTCAACCAGCGACAGACGTCCTGCTGCTCCTCCCAGCGCGCATTCCACTGGGCCAGGACGACGACTGCCGGTCCCCGGCGCCGAGCGCAAAATACTTGTGCGTGCACGCGATTATTTTCGGGCCAGGGAGAGTCGATCGCGCTTGTAAACGTGAGGACCTTCCCGTCGAATGAGTAATCGTCGGCTGGAGACGCAGCGTACCATTCATCGCTTTGTGCCAGAGTTGTCTGGACGAACCGCTCGAGGAACGCACGAGGTTCGGAGTCGTGCGCATCACCGCCGACGTGTCGGAGGCCCCAGGCGAACGGCAGCGTTATCCGGTTGGGCTCCTGGGCCCAGCGCCGATGCTCGTAGCGACGGATGGTTCTCTCAAGCCAGTCCATAAGAAAACGAACCTACGAATATATCCGAGCGACGACGGCCCTTCCAAGCGGCCATCTTCGACGGTCTATGAAGAAAACGACATCTCCAGCTGAACGCTCGGAGGCTCGCGGAATGAAGGAAATGGAGCGAGAGCGCCCCCGAGTAGCGCCTCTGGCCGGAGCGCTTCATCGGGTGCCCAAACCTCGTCGTCGAAACGCGGACGGGGTTCTAAGCACTCGAAGACCGGCCTCCGTACATGGCCGCTCGGCGTCGCTTCGCCACGGGGCCCTCGGGTGCCGACGCCGAGATCGACGATATCGCCTGCGAATCTCCCGGCCCTGAGAAGTCGATGGGCCCCTCGACCGGCCGGGCGAACCGGTCGACACGCACTCGCTCGGTTAGCAATGGGGCACGGTAGGAGCGGAGTGGCTTGAGAGGCCGCGACGGATGTGGCAAATTTGAGTCGTGACTCCCGCGGCGGCGATCGGCGCGTTCGTGTTCGTTTTCGGACTGATCATTGGCAGCTTTTTGAACGTCTGCATCGTTCGCATTCCGAACCGCAAATCAATCGTGCTGCCGCGGTCGGCCTGCCCCAACTGCGGCACCCCGATCCGCTCCTCCGACAATATCCCGGTCGTGAGCTACCTGCTGCTGGGCGGGAACTGCCGTGCTTGCAAGGCGCGCATCTCGGCGATGTATCCCCTGGTCGAGCTCCTGACCGCGCTGCTGTTTTTCGCCTGCTATCGCTCGTTTGGCCTGACCGCGGAAGGGCTGAAATGGGCCATCTTTTCGGCGCTGATCACGGTGCTCGTGTTCACCGATTTGCGCGCCCGGATTCTGCCCGATGTCGTGAACTACACGGGGTTGGGGCTGGGCCTGGCTCTCAGCCTGGTGACGAATCCGACCGATGGTGCGGCCGAGTGGCTGGCGAGCCGTCTGCTCGACCTCTCTCCCCCGACGCCTGTGCTGTCGGTTGCCGATGCAGCCCTCGGCGCCGCACTCGGCAGCGGCCTGCTATGGCTCGTGTCGGAAGCCTATTTCCGGCTGCGCGGGCGCGAAGGGATGGGTCGCGGCGACGTGAAGATGATGCTGATGGCGGGCGCATTTCTCGGAACCAAGCGAACTCTGCTGACCATCCTTACAGGCTCCCTTTTGGGCAGCGTGCTGGGCTTGTCGATTGTCGGGTTTCTTTATCTCGCAGGGTGGAAATCTAGAGTGGCGGCGCGGGCCCATCGCATGGGTCTTGGCAGTGTCGAGACGTTACGATGCGTGCTCGTGCAGCGCTACCAGCTGCCCTTCGGAACCTATCTGGGGCTCGCGGGAATCGCCGTATTCCTTTTTGGCACGCCAGTCGTGAACTGGTATCAATCACTCCTGCCCGTCCGATGATGGCGCGAGAGACTTTCGCATAATGGCACCGCTCCCCACGCATTTGCCGACCATGCCCTCCCTGAGCGCCGGTATCGTCGTCGTGACGCTGGTCATGGCCGGCGCGGCAATACTGGCCTCCACAGTGCTCCTCCGAAACTTTTTTCGAGGCAAGCCTGGGCGATCGCCGAACGACTGGGCAAACCCGAAACCCGACACCGAGAATCCGT
>DATMRE010000228.1:0-3797 GCA_035566475.1 Verrucomicrobiia bacterium
TAGCTCCTCAATGCGAATGGCCTGCGTGAAATTGTAGGTGTCGTAGGCCTTCTTCATCACCTCCTCGTTTTCCGCAAATTTCCGGACGATCTCCTGCTCGGGCATCGGCGGCGGACCGGGATGCGGCACCGAGGGGAGGCGCTTCACTTCGAATTTCGGCGGAGGAGCCAAGGGCCCCTGATCTTGCGAGAGCGCCGGGACCGAGCCTGAGAACAGCAGCGTCGCAAGCAGAACCTCGATCATCAGGTGTCGCCGCATCCCTGGACTCACTCAACCCGATTAGATGCAGCAAACGCCGCTGGCGTTGAACGTTCGACGAACCGCTGCCTGCGAAACATAGCGCACCTGGCGCGACGAGCGATCCGAAAGCTTGGGAGTAGAGTTCGAATCCTCGGCAGGTGCGGCCCAGGGTCGGCATTCCCGGTCACCGCCCAAGAGTTCACGGCGAGCCGAGTGCCCGGATGCGCATCGTGTACTCCGATCGGACGGCCCCGGGAGCGAGCGGTGGATAGACGAGTTGGAAGAGCGCCGAGTGGTTCTTCGGCTCGACAGTCATTTGCGCGCAGGTGCTCGCGCAATCCCATTCGATGGCCATCGTAGGCCGGCCGGCCGACCGCGCCTCGACATGCGCCGTCCCGGGCGGCAGTTCGACCATCGCCCCGCCGGGCGCGTAGTCTTCGCAGTGCAGGTCCCCCTCACCTCTCGCGGATCCGGAGGCGTCGGCGGGCCCCCTCGCAACAGCTTCCCCTGACCAGCACAGGCTTGGCGGAGAATCCGGTGACACGGCCATGGGGAACGAATTCACAGCGACAAACGACTGCAGGTGATCGGGCGGTGCGCCCGACTTGTTCCCGAGTGGATCGAGGCTGACCCGATAATCCACCCGCAGTGTATCGGCGCTCTCAAATTGAACCGTCTTTTCGATCGCGGCTCCGGCGGGATAAACATCGGACGCCTTGTAGGCGAGCCTCAGCGCAGAATTTTCTTGGACGGGCAACCATTCCGCGCCGTAGGGCCGGTTGGAAAGGCCGTAGCGGCCGCGCGCGCGGGCTTGGGTGGCATCCGGCGGATCCTCCCAGTACGAGAACTTGTCTCCGAGAAGGCCCACGCTCGTCGAAAGGTTCGCTCCGGTTGACTTATCCACGAGTGCGATCGCCTGCCCGCCCGATTCGGGCGAAACGATCAGCCGCAGCTTTTCATTCTCGAGCACCCATTCATCGGCGCCGTCACGGTCGAAATCGTAGCGATAGTGGCTCGTGCTTCCTGGCCGCGACGGAAGGAATGCGATGGGTAGAGTGCGCCGGTCCTGCCCGGAACGGAGTTCGATGGTCGAGTGAAACAAACCATCCACAGAGACGCGACTCGCGATGGCCTCCTGCTCCGCGGGCCTAAGCTGCATCGCTACCATCGACGTGCCGCCGCGCGGGATCAGGAAGCCTCGCGAGTGTTGCAGCGGTGATGGCAGCGAAATTTCCACATCGCGATCCCCCGCCGGGTCGTGATTCTCTCCCCGGACCACAACCCTCATCGTCTGACCGGGACCGGGAACGACGAGCGGCGGATAAGTCCTCAGGAAGGCATTCTCGCTCGTGGGCAATCGAACCGCGTTCTCGACAAAGTATTCGAGATTCTTTGCCGAAGCCTTCTGTGGCTTGCCGGGTGCCTCCCGCTCGGGGACCTGAGGCGTATGCTGCAGGTCGATCTTCAGGGTGCGCAGAAAATCAGGCGCCGCGCCGCGTGGAATGTTGACCTGCAACTCCTTGCTCGGGGCGTCCCAGTTGCTTTCCATGACGGCTGTTTCGTCGAGGGTGACGTGCGAGGGCTGCTCCGCGAGCCGGACGCGAATCTCTGCGCGCGCCGGAACGTAAAAAAGCAACTCCAGCGTTTTCTCTTCGCGCCGCGCATCGAGGAACTCCGCGCCCGCGGCCGTAACCGCGTCTGGGCATGGAGCGTTGGCCGCGCTGGCCAAGCAGATGGGCTCTTCGAGGGGGAGCAGCAGCGATTCGCCCGGCGGGACCAGGACGGGAACTGAAACATAATCATCGGCCGATCCCCGCGCCGATGCGGTTGGCGAAAGAATTTCAAGTTCTGCGTGCACCGGATCGCCCCCGGCGAGATTCGTAACGCTCAGAAACCCGCGGCCGGCCTGCCGCTCGCCAAGCAAGCCGGTGCCTTCGTTCGTGACCATTTCGGAGACAATGAGATTGTCCGATTCCCGGCTTGGCGAGGATCTCTTGACCGTTGGTCGCACGCGGGCAGCCCGGACGAATTCACTGAGCACGCTGATCGCCCCTCCGGATTCAAACTGCGCTCGATTCTCCGTCAACGAGCGGTCGAGCGCGAGCCAGGAGAAGAAGTCGATCGATGACTCGATCAGTTCGCCGTCTCCGAAGTTCCAGCGTGCCCGAACGACCGAATCCGAGGCACGCTCAGATGAATCGGGCGCCGCCGCCCAGAGCTCGTCGAGGACATCCCCCGCGGGCTCTTCGGGAAACACCACGAGCGTTCCCCCTCGGCGGACGTATTCAACCAGCTTGCGCTGCGCCCGCTCCGACAGTTGAAATTGCGGCTCGTCGGGATCAAACACCGGCAGCAACACCAACGGGTTGCGCAGGAGCTGGTCGGTCGTCTGATGCTCGGGGTCGAGAAGCTCGCTTGAAAACATGGCCAGCGCGCCCAGCCGCTCGATGCGCTTCACCGACTCCCGAACATGCTCGATGTCCGGAGTCGTAAGAATCTCCTGCGGGTATGCACCGAGCGGGTCGATGACACCGAAGTCGGCGCGTTTGTGCGAGGCCGCCAGCTGGCTGCCCCAGCGCGCGAGCAATCGCGAGTTCCGCAGAACCGCCGCGAGTCGGGGCTGCGGATCGCCATCGGGGCCAAGAGCGGCGTCCCAGCGATAGGAGCGATTGGCCCACGGCACGGAGTAGCCAGCCGGCGTGAACGTGTCCTGCAACGGAAAATAGTTGAGCCCGTGAATCCCGTTGCCGATCAGGAGCCGCGAACCAAGCAGCGTGTTTTGCGGAAAACTCTTCGGCGGGCGGTCGTCATCGGCCGGAGCGTACCATCCCGCCTGATATTCGATCATCACCGGCGGAAACGCCGGCTGCGTCTTCAGTTCCTCGGTAAGGAACTCTATCTCGCCGGCATCACGGGCCGTCAGCGAGCGCTCCGATCGATCAGAAGGCGACCCATCGGGCCACAGATACCACTGGCCCGCTACGCCGATCGGAGGGTCGGAATCCGAGCCGGCCGCCGACACTCGCATGTCGGTCGGATTAATGAACACGGGCACGTCGAGTCCGCCCGCGTCGAGCATTTCGCACAGCTTGCCGGCATAGCGCCAGAAGTCCGGACCGGCCCGATTCGAGCTCCCGCTCGCGAAATCGTCGCCGAGTTGCACGAACAGAAGAGGACCGCTGGTATCGCGGGAGGGACCGTCGGCGGGCGCGCGGAAGGCGCGGCGCGAACTATAGGGCGCGAGCTGCTTCGCAACCGCTAGAAGCCACTCTCGCGCCTGGGTCATGTGCGTCGAATTGTCGAGCCAGCCCCGAGCGGCCGCATCGGCGTCGCGCGGATTCAGATCGTCGAGCGGCGCATATCGCCCTTCGGCGATATCCCGCGGATCCATTTTGAATTCGGGGCGTTCGAGTAGCCATCCGGGATAACCGCCGTGGCGCCATTCGTTCAGAATTTCCGGCCCCGGCCGCGCGATCAATTTCAGACCCGCCTGCGCGGCGAGCTCCAGTAATCCGCGCAGATCGCGTCGCGGGTTCGTGTGGCCATCGAAATCGAAT
>DATMRE010000229.1:0-2439 GCA_035566475.1 Verrucomicrobiia bacterium
CAGTGCGGCGGGCGGCGAATCAACTCTCCTACCGCGATTTCGTCAGCGTCGCGCTGATGATCGACAAGGCTGACGTGTTTCCGGACAACTGGATCTACATCCACGACCCGAGCGTTCGCGTCGGCCGCATCCAGAACTTCAAGAACTGGAGTCCTGACATGGTGCCGGACCAGAGCAAGACGTGCCTCGGGCTCGAGTACTTCTGTTTCGAAGGCGACGGGCTCTGGACCTCAGACGACGCCGCTCTCGTCAAGCTGGCCGGTGAAGAGCTGGCCCACCTCGGCATCTGCACGCCGGACCATATCTTCGACGGAGTGGTCGTTCGCCAGCAGAAGGCCTATCCCGTTTACGACGATGCTTACCAGTCGCGGGTAGATGTCATTCGCGGATACCTGCAGTCACACCTGCCCAACCTTCACCTCGTCGGCCGCAACGGGATGCACAAGTACAACAATCAGGACCACTCGATGATGACCGCTCTCCTGGTGGCGCGAAACATCGCGACCGACTCGACCTTCGATCCATGGAAGGTCAACGCCGACGCGGTCTATCACGAAGACATCCGTGCCGGCGAGCGCGACCTGACGGGCCGCCTGGTGCCTCAGAAGATCGCTGCCGGCTAGCGCCTCGGGTCGGTCATGTAAATCGTCCCCTTGGGACGCGCGAAATTGGCGGCCACGAAGCTTGCCACCGCGAGCACCACAAACAGAATTGCGTGCTTGTAGTGCGGGCCCGAGGTGGATGCGAGGAATTGGAGCACGCCTAGCGCGTAGAGCGCGGCGACAATCAGGAAAACGACACCAAGAACTCCCAAGCCGATCGCCAACCCGTTTGATTTCATCACACGTTGAAATGTAACAAAGCCAGGCTCACGAGCCCGGCGCCGACGCAGTAGACGCCGTAGGGGTCGAGGCGGCCGGACCGAAAGTAGCGCAGAAGAAACCGCGCGCTCGCATAGGCCGCGATGCCCGAGAGGACAGCGCCCGCGAGATACTCGCCGACCGGTACCCCGCCCGCAAAGAGTTGGGGAACCTCAACCAAACCCGCGCCGAGGATCGTAGGCGTCGCCAAAAGGAACGAAAAACGAGCGGCTTCCTCGTGTCGCAGGCCCGCGAGCAGGCCGCCCCCGATGGTGACTCCGGAACGCGAGATGCCGGGCAGAAAAGCCAGCGCCTGGCACGCGCCGACAACGGCAGCGGCGCGAAAGCTGATCCGCTCCGCCTGCGCGAAATGCTCCTCCTGCTCGACGCGGGAGGAGGCCATGACGGCCGATCGGCGTTCGGCGCGCCGCCTCAACAGCTCGAAACCGATCATGAGCAGGCCGTTGACCACAAGGAATACAGCTGCTACGGAGGGGCTCGCGAACAGAGTCTTGATCTTCGACTCGAGAAAAACGCCGAGAATCGCTGCCGGGATCGTACCCACCAGCAGCAGCATGGAGAGTCGTTCGGTGTCAGTCTGAATCTGTCCGCGGATCGCAGCCGTGACAAAGCCTCGGATGAGGGCGACCCACTCCTGCCGGTAGAGGACAAGCAAAGCGGTGGCGGTTCCGATGTGGAGCAGCACCAGGAAGGGCAGGAAAGAGGGATCGGACTGCTTGAAGCTCCAGTGCAGCAGGCTCGGGATCAACACGGCGTGTCCGAGCGACGAGACCGGGAACAGCTCGGTGGCGCCCTGCAGCAGACCCATGAAGAGCGCCTGCCAAAGATTCACAACGAATATATTGCTGAAGCCTTGGCCCGTCTTGCCGTCGCCATCGATGCAGTGAGGACTCTCGACGAGTCCGTCTCGAGGGTCAAAACCGCAGAAAGGCTTGGCGTCGAATCCGTGTGGATCACTCAGCTGCCCAACTCTCGCGACGCGGCGCTCGTCCTTGCCGCTTATGCGAATGCGACGCAGCGCGTCGGCTTTGGCACAGCGGTGCTGCCGATCTACACGAGGCACCCGACCGCGATGGTGCAGATGGCCGCCACGCTCGATGAGATGTCCGGTGGGCGATTCTTCCTCGGCCTCGGCGTCAGCCACAAAGTCACAGTCGAATCGATGTGGGGCTTGAACCTAGAGCATCCGGCGGCAGCGATGCGCGAGTACCTCGACATAGTGCGCACGAGCCTCCGCGACGGCGGTTGTTCAATCGACGGGAAGCATTTCTCGGCCCACTGGGCTTACTCGGGTCCGCGCCGAGAGGAGATGCCGGTCATGATCTCGGCTCTCGGCCCGCGCATGTTGGAGCTGGCAGGTGAGAAAGCCGACGGCGTCATCCTCTGGATGTGCTCGCCGGCGTACATCCGCGACCACGTGGTCCCCGCGGTAACAGCCGGTCGGCAGAAAGCGGGGAAGAGCATGGATGGCTTCGAGATCGTCGCTGCGATCCCGGTCTGCCTCACGACGGATCGTGGCGCGGGACAGGCCGTTTTCCGGCAGACCGTCGAGCGCTAC
>DATMRE010000230.1:0-9426 GCA_035566475.1 Verrucomicrobiia bacterium
AGCTTGCCTTACGGAAAATTCATCCATGGCGTCTATCGTTCTGCCGCACTGGTCAAGTACGCGCTCGAGCGTTCGCGCCCGCGCGGCATGGGAAGCGGGTAGGAGGTCCGTCGATCACCAAGCGAGGATGCCGGGCGAAGCGTTCACGGGCAGCAGACGAGAACGTGCGCACTCCCTACCCGGATTGCCCGCGCAGCCGCCGTCAGGGGTTGCGAGCCGCCGATCAAGGAATGCGAACGATGCGATCAGCAAAATCAATCTGGCAGGCAACCTAACTAAATTATACTGGTTCTGAGGGCTGCATCGACGGAGCGCACGCTCATCATCGGCGGTGGACTTAGAATTGCTAGGTTACTTGCTTTAGCGTCTCAATCAAATATCGGCGAGCATGTAGTAAGCTATTGAGATGCGCCCGGCCGAACGTCTTCGGAGAGCTGCCGAGAGCGTAGAGGACGATGCGATCGATCAATTCTGACGGCATATCCGGACGGAGCTTCCTTTCCGTCCCAGGGAGCCTCCCGTCCAGACCCGGCGTGGCGGTCGAGGGAGCGAGCCTTCCTTCGATCCTCGGAACCCCGAAATCCGAGAGGCAGGCTTATGCGACCGAACTCGACGGCCTGCTGAGCGCGGTCGGGGTAGTTAGCAGAAGGACTCTGGCCAATCGTTTGCTCCTCGACTGGACCATCTGGTTGAGCTGGATCCTCTCCGGCCTATTCCTCGCTGCTGCGTTCAGCTCGCGTTTGAGGGTCGCCGTGATTGCAGCTGCAGTTCTCTTGGTCACGGGAGGGCTCGTTTCGGTTGTCCGGAACTGGCGGATGCGACTGTCTGCCTACGACGCGGCGCGTCAGCTTGATTCGGCCGGCGGTCTTTACGATCGGTTCTCGACGGCTCTGCATTTCGGGGCAGTTGAGGAACCCGGGGGAATGGTCCTGTGCCAACGCCGTGACGCCTTGGAGCGCCTCGCGCAGGTGGATCCACGAGCTCTGTTCCCCATCCGCACCCCTCGGGCGGCCCGGCGCACCCTGCTGCTGGCTGTGGCCGTCGCTGGAATCTTCACCTATCGCATGCATTACAGCGCGCCGCTGACGGCGCTTCTACAAAGGGCATCACGAGCCCATCTTGAGCAGGCTATTTTGTCCCCCTTCGAGCGCGCCAAGGATCTGCTGAAGCGTCTTGCGCCGGAAGCCTTAGTCGACGCCCTGAGGGGCGAGAAACAGCCTCCCGATCCGTCCCAGGTCCAAAGTGTCGACGATTTTTCGCCAAGGCTCGAGAGAGGCGGAGCGGCCCAGGACGCCGCTCACCTGGGGGACCTACAACAGGAGGATTCCGGCGAGCAGCTCGAGGATTCATCCGCATCTCAAGGCCAGAACGCGCAGGGAGGCGGTACTCCGTCCGGCGGTTCACGGCAGGCGGCGGCCGGCGGACCCTCTCCGGAAAACGGGCATAGCAGCGACGAAGCCAACAAAAGCGACGCGGATCATGCCGGAGACAACCAACCGGATTCAGAAAGCGCCCAGCAGTCCTTGGCGCAGAAAATGATGCAGTCGCTCAGAAACCTCATGAACGACATGATGGGCCGCCAGCCGTCCGAATCCTCTCAATCTTCCTCGGAGCGGTCTTCAGAGGGCTCGCAGAGTCAGGCGCAGGGCGGTTCACCGGGTGGCAATTCGCCGAACCAGCCGTCCCAGCCCAACGGATCAAGCGGAGACGGCCCCCGTCCGCGGATGGATCCGCGGGCCGGGGGCGCTTCAGCCCAGGACGGGACGCAAAACGCGGGCTCTGGAAGCGGAGACGAATCAAACGGAAGTCGGCCTGGGAGCCAGCAGAGTGGGCAGAATCGACCCCTCCCGGCGGGAAATATGACGCCCGATCGTGTCACACTTGACACGACGGATTTTCGGATGCAGTCGCGCGAGCGCACCAGTGCTGGTCCGGGCAACGCCCAGGTCCCTCTTCGAAACGTGTCGCCCCAGCCGGTGGCGGCCGTCAAGGGTGCCGAACAGGAAAACATTCCATTGCGCTATCGGCTTTACGTGAAGCGCTATTTTGAGCACACTACCAAGACAGAGCGTTAGGACTGCACTGCGGGCGGCTCGGGCTCCGGGCAGAAGGATGGTTTCATGGAAGGATTAGCAGGGATGAAAGCAGAACACGGCGAGGCACCGCTCGAGCGGCAAATTGGAGGACTGATTGAGAAGATGATGGAGGTCCGCCAGGAAATTTCCAGGGCGATCGTGGGGCAGAGTGAGGTGGTCGAGGGCGTACTGATCGCTTTGCTGGCAGGCGCCCATGTGCTGCTGGAAGGTGTACCAGGGGTGGGGAAGACGCTGCTCGTGCGCACGCTCGCGCAGGCCGTGGCGCTCAAGTATTCGCGCATCCAGTTCACACCCGACCTCATGCCGGCCGACGTCATCGGCACAAGCGTCATGCAGGAAAACGGCGACGGGAGGAAAGTCCTCGATTTCCAGCCCGGTCCGATCTTCGCCAACCTCGTCCTGGCCGATGAGATCAATCGTACCACCCCGAAGACGCAGTCGGCCCTGCTCGAGGCCATGCAGGAGAAACAGGTCACGGTAGGCCACACCTCGCACCAGCTGGAAGAGCCATTCTTCGTGATGGCCACACAAAACCCTCTCGAGATGGAGGGCACGTATCCGCTGCCGGAGGCGCAGTTGGACCGCTTCCTTTTCAAACTGCGCGTACCGTTTCCAGGTCGGGAGGAGTTGCATGAAATACTCGACCGCACGACGAGCGAGCCCGGCGGACCGGTACGTTCGGTTTTGAACGGGCCGCAAGTGCTCGAAATGCGCCGCGTGGTTCGGACGGTTCCGCTGGCACCGCACGTTCAGGAGTACGTCGTCAACCTGGTCCTCGCGACGCACGCCGACGGCCGCCAGAACGCTTTGGCGAACAAGTACGTCCGTTACGGGAGCTCGCCCCGCGGAGCCCAGGCTCTGATCCTCGGCGGCAAGGTGCGCGCTCTATTGAACGGGAGATTCAACGTCAGCCTCGAGGACATCCGCGCGCTGCTGAAGCCTGCTCTGCGCCACCGCATCATCTTGAATTTTGAAGCACAGGCGGATGGCCGGGCATCGGACGACCTGCTTGAAGAAATTGCCAGCACGACGAGCAAGAACTGAAGCCCGTGAGTTTGCGGGCGTCGGCCTTCGGTTTTTGGTCGACCAGGCAACGCTCTGCTTCCGTTTGACTCTAAGATGATATGGCTTCGCCCCTGTTACTTGACCGCGAATTCCTGAAGACGCTCGAAGAAGTGACGCTATTGTGCGGCGCCGACTCGACCGGATTCATCGGTGCCGACCACCGTTCCCACAGCCACGGCCCGGGACTCGAGTTCTCCGATTATCGCCGTTACAGTTCGGGCGACGATCCGCGATTTCTAGACTGGAACGCATATCTCCGGCTGGGCAAGCTCTTCCTGAAGATTTTCGAAACCGAGAGGCACGTACCGGTACGGATTTTGTTAGACCGTAGTGAATCGATGGATTGCGAAGGGGCCGACGAGTCGAAATTCTTGTACGCGAGGCGGCTGGCGGCTACGTTCTCCTATTTGGCGCTGCTGCATTTGGACACGGCTACGGTCGTGCCGTTTGCCGAGCGGCTGGGCAAGCCGGTCGCGGTCTCCGGCGGGCGCGAAAATTTCTGGCCAGTGCTCCAATTCTTGGGCGAGTTGCCGTGCGGGGGAGGCACCGATCTCTACCGCTCGGTGAAGGAATTCGTGGCCATGCTCCCCACCCGTGGGGTTGTCATCGTGATCTCCGACTTCTTCGACGAAGAGGGAAGTAAGCGGGGAGTCGAGATGTTGCGCTCGGCGGGCCATGATTTCGTTGTGCTTCAGGTACACAGCGCCGAAGAACAGCGTCCCTCTGCCGTGGGGGAGCTGCTGCTTGAGGAAGCCGAGACGGGAACCAAGCGCACGGTCGAATGCTCGCCCGAGAGCGCGGCGCTCTACGAACGAGCGTTTCTCGAGTTTTCCGCGCGTGCGAAGCGCCTGGCTGTGCGCAACGGCGGGCGTTATGCCCGTGCCGTAACGAGCATCCCGTACCAGGATTTTGTGCTTCGGAGCCTGCGAAGTACACGGGTGTTGGTATGAGCTGGCTTGCGCTCGGCGCCGGGCAGGTCTTCTCGCTATGGCTGGCGGCCGGGGCCCTCGCGCTGTGGCTCTATCTTCACCACCGCCACCCTGTGCGCCGACGCGTCTCCACTCTTCGCTTCTGGGATTCGCTGCCGCCTAGCCGGTATAGGCGGCCCGAGTGGCTCCGTGAACCTTGGGCCTTTCTTGCTCAGCTTCTGTTCCTGCTGCTCGTGATCGTGGCACTCGCGAATCCTCGCTGGGGCAGAGCGGTCGAGAGTCGACGCGTCGCTATTATTCTCGACACTTCCATCTGGTCGCAGGTCGAGCCTCCGGGCGGGTCCCGGTGGATCGATCGGGCGCGCGATGAGACCACTCGATTCTTGGATGCGTTGCCACCGGGCGACGAGGTATTGCTTCTTCAGACCGAAGCCGACGCCTCGCCGGTCCTGCCCTTCACGCGCGACCGTCGAGCCCTGCGCAGTGCGATTCGGGAATTGCGAGCATCAAGCAGCATCGCCGATGTGCCGCGCTCGCTCGAAGCGGGACGCGCGGCCTTGGACGGAGCGCGACAGGGTCTGCTTGTCTATATCGGACCGGGTATGCTCGATGAGCAGCAGATGCGCCGGCTGGGCGAGTTTCGCCGCACGATCGAGCCGTCCAATAGCAGACTGGACCGGCCTCAATTTCTCATCCGACTGGTTAGTGAATCGGCGTCCATCGAGAACCGCGGCATCACCCGCCTCGCCCTGCAGCGAGACGCGGCGCGACCGGACCGTTGGCATTTGCTCACGCAGCTGAAAAATTATGGCCGGTCTCGGGCCAATGTGTTGCTGAAACTCTCAGGCGGCGGCACACCGCTCGGGCAAAGGGTTCTCTCGCTCGAACCGGGCGAACTGACCGGCGTGCACGACGAATTTACCTGGGCGCAGGGCGGCTTGCTCACCGCCGAGATCGGCCCGCCTGATTCGCTCGATGCCGACAATCGGGCGATCGTCCGAGTTCCGTCGTTCCGCCCGGTCGAGGTGATCGTGTTCACCTCTCGTCCGAGCTTCGAGCGCGAGTTGCGTACCGTGCTCTCGACAAATCCCTATTTGCGGACCCAGTTCGTGCGCCCCGGGGCAAGCCCGGCGGCCGCGCCCGATGTTGCGATTTACGATGGTGTGAGCCCAACGGTTCGGCCTACGGTCAATTCGATCTGGTTTGAAAGCGGAGGGTCCTCGGCATCTTCGCAGGCGGTTCGTCTTACGGGCTGGAACCCGCAGCACCCGGTGACGCGCTGGGTTCGGACGCGCGATGTGAGTGTGCGCAACCCGGCCCTCCTCGAGGTGCTGCCCACCGACACCGTACTGGCTTCAGCCGAAGGCACCCGGCGCACACCGTTGATCCTCGCTCGGGAGCGGGCCGGACAAAGATCGCTGATCATCGGCTTCGATCCGGCCGACTCGAATTTTCCGCAGCAGTCGGCTTTCCCGCTGCTGATGGCTGCTGGCGTGGAATGGATGACCCACACGATTGAAGATGTCTCCGGCTCGGCCGCCGCCGGTGAATTGGAAGTGCCCGGCCCGGCGACCCGCATCATCGCCCCTTCCGGGAAAGATGTGCTTTTCGCGCGCAGTGGGTCGGACGTGCACTTTCTCGCGCTCGAGACCGGGCTGTATCGCCTGATCGGACCAAATCGCGAGACAAGTCTCGCCGTGAGCACGCCGCCGCTGCTGCCTTCCGAGCGCTTGACGCCGACTTCCTCCGAATCAGCCGCGGTCGAGCCGGAAGTGATTCCGCCCGCGGGCCGCGATCTGTGGCGGTGGCTTGTAGCCTTGGCCATGGTCGCGCTTTGGGCCGAGTGGGTCCTGTTTTATTCGAGCCGGGCGAATCGGCAGGCGGCGGTCGCCGGGCGAATGACCGTGGGAAGCGAAGCGCGCAATCCGGGAGCGGCCCGAGAGCCCAGTTTGCAACAAACTGAAATTCGCGACCCGAATTTCATAACGTAGGCGACTCGATGACCTTTGATCGTCCGGCGGTCTTGCTGTTGCTCCTGCTGCTGCCCGTCCTCTGGATGTGGTTCGGCCGGCGACCCGGCGTATCCCGCGCGGGCCTCGCGTTCAAGTGCGCTTCCTTTGCGTCCTTGGTCGTGGCCCTCGCCGACCCGTCGGCTTGGATGCTGATTCGTAGGCTGGCCGTCACCGTCTTGATGGACACCTCTGCGAGCATGCCCCGCGAGGCAATCGAGCGCGGCCAAACCCTTCTGCGCGAGCTGGTGCGAAGAAAGTCGGGCGCAGAACTCCGCCTGATCACATTTGCCGAACACCCGCGCTTGCACGACGTTCCGGATCAGGCGAGCAAGGTGACCATCTCTCAAGCACTCGATGCGAGCGGTGGAATGGCCACGGACGTCGGAGGTGCCCTGCAACTGGCACTCAGCACGTTTCCAGAGCGCGGCGCGCGGAGGGTCCTGCTGATCAGCGACGGCAACGAGAATCGCGGACACGCGCTAACCGACGCCGTGCACGCGCGGGAGCGCGGCGTCGAGGTGTTCACCCTGCCGTCCGGAGGAACCGCGCGGCTGCCGCTGCTGCTAGGGAGCATCGCATCGCCTCAACAGGTATTTTCTGGCGAACGCTTCACCTTATCGCTGCGGCTCGATAGCTCACGGGCCCTCGCTGCACGCATCTGGATCACCTCTCAGGACCGCGAGCTCGGAGCGACTGCCGTCGAACTGCGGAGCGGCAGCAACCCGGTCGATCTCGATGCGCGGATCACCGGGAGCGGCGTGAAATTGATGGTGGTGCATGTTGCGGGCGAGGGCCGCGAACAAGAGCTGTTCTCGCAGGCCATTACCGTGCGCCGGCCTCGCGTGCTCTATGTTGCGGGCGCCGACGCGCCTTCGGCTCCGCTGCTTGAAACGCTCAAGCTGGCTGAAGTGGACGTGGAAACCGCCTCGGTTTTCCCGAGCGCACCCGGACGAGACTGGGATGCCGTCCTTTTCGACAACTATCCCGAGCAGCCGCTCTCACCGGAGGAAAACGAAGCGCTCGAACAGTACGTGCGCACCGGAGGCGGGCTGATTTTTATTGCCGGCGACAAGAATTCACAGCTCGCCGAGGAGCCACACACTCCATTCGAGAAGCTTCTACCGGTCCGCGGCGACCCGCCCCCGGTCCCCAAGGAACCGACGGCGCTCGTGCTCGTACTGGACAAATCGCGGAGCATGGATGGCCCGAAAATTGCCATGGTGCGCCAAGCGGCGCGGGCCAGCGTGGCGACGCTGCGGCCAATCGACAAGATTGGAATCATCGCCTTTGACGAGACTTTCCGCTGGGTCGTACCGCTCGGGCCCATCACCGACGTTGCTCACATCAACAGCCTCATCGATTCCATCGAGGCCGATGGCAGCACTCGGATTTATCCGGCTGTGCAGGCCGGTTTCGACGCTATCCGCCACGAGAGGGCGACGCGCAGACACATCATCCTGCTGACCGATGGCGTTTCTCCGCCGGGGAACTTGCCGCAGCTTGAGAAAACTGCTGCCGCCTCTCACGTCACCATCTCCGACATCGGTATCGGGAATGATGTAAATCGCGAGCTGCTGGAAGAACTGGCGCGCGAGACCAGGGGCAAATCATATTTCGTCGACGAACCGGAAAAGATTCCGCAGATCATCAGTGGCGAGACCCGGGATCTCGAGGTCACGGCCATTGAAGAGCGCAAGGTGCGCGCCGTACGGGTTCGTCCGGTAGAATTTACCGACGGAGTCGATTTCACCCACGCGCCGCGTCTGCTGGGCTTCGTCAAGGCCAAGGCAAGGAAGGGCTCAGAAACGATCCTGCGCGTCGATAGCGGCGAGCCGCTGCTCGTGCGCTGGCAATACGGTCTTGGACGGGTAATCGCCTTCATGTCGGACGCACGGAGCCGGTGGTCGGCGCCCTGGGTGAGCTGGGAGTCTTTCGGAACCCTGTGGCCGCAGATGGTGCGCGATGTCTCGCACCGTGACCGCACCGTGCGTGCCGGGGTCCGTTCAGGAACTAGCGACGGCGAAGAGATCGTGTATTACGACGTCTTGGGAGACGCGGACGAACAGAAGGCCGGAACTCCGCAGTCGCCGCGCGTTCTGATCGAAGCGCCGGATGAGGTGTCCCGCGCGCTGCCGCTAGAAGAGACGTCGCCGGGTCATTATGAGGCCCGGATTCCAGCCAACCAGCGCGGCCTGTATCGCATTGTGTCCGACAATGCTCAACTCCTCGTGCCCGATGCCGGTTTTTATCGTGAATCGAACGAACTAAAACCCCAGGAAATCAACCTGCCTCTGCTCAGCGAGATCAGCCGCGTCACGGGCGGCAGTTTGCGCCCCACCATCTCGCAACTGCTCGACGACAAGGTTCGATCGGTGCGCGAACGCCGGCGCCTGTGGCCCTATTGGCTCCTGCTTGCTCTGCTGCTCGATTTTGTTGAGGTGGCGGCGAGGAAGGGACATTTTGCGAGGTTGGCTTCGTGGTGGCGCGGGCGAGCTGATTCGGTTCGAGCGAATCGGTCAAGGATCGCGATGGCTGCCGGGCGGAATGGAAGGTCGCTTTGAGTGGGTGCCCAGAGCTAAGAGCCATCGTCGAACTGGGCGCTGTTATCGACGCACAAAGAGTTAGTTTCGGCTGGCGATCTGCCCGGCCTGCCCTTTGAACCCGTCGACAGAGCCGAGATGAACCCGACCGCTGTCGCTCGGGCCGTCAAGGCCCCGCCCCCTATTCCCACGACGCAAACTAACTCTCAAGGTGTGCTTGCAGAACCTCTCCCGGGAGCCGAACCATTTTGAGCGCATATCTCGGCGTTGATCGAACCCGCTCTCGATGGACTTGCGGGTCCGGCATCGGTCCTTGAGAAAGATCTTCGGCTGGCATCCTTTCCATCTTGATACCAAGCGTGTGCTCAAGTTGCAGCAGGTCCGATCGCTGTTCTCTCGCGAAGAGAGTAGAAGCTACGCCGCTTCCCCCGGCGCGTCCGGTGCGCCCGACCCGATGGATGAAGTTCTCAGCAAGCTCGGGGAGATCGTAGTTGATGACATGTTGGATGTCCTGGACGTGAATGCCGCGCGAAGCCAGGTCCGTCGCGACGAGTATTCGGTAGAGTCCCTGCTGGAATCCGGCGAGCGCCGCGGTTCGCTGGAATTGCGAGCGTCCGCCATGAATCATGGCGACGGAGAATCCCCCGCGATGCAAATCCTTCGCAAGACGCTCTGTTCCGTGCTTGGTCCGGGCGAAGATGAGGCAGCGCCCCGTTTCTTTCGCAAGCAATCGATTCAGGAGATCCCGCTTCCGGTCGGGTGCCACCTCGAATGCCTGCATTCG
>DATMRE010000231.1:0-9324 GCA_035566475.1 Verrucomicrobiia bacterium
TGAAGGTGGACGTGCAGTCGCTCGATTGTGACTTCTATGCTTTCTCCGGCCACAAGCTGTACGCAACGACGGGCATCGGCGTTTTGTACGGCAAATCCGCCCTGCTCGATCGAATGCCTCCCTACCAGGGCGGCGGTGACATGATCAGTTCGGTCACGTTTGAGAAGACCATCTACAACAAGCTCCCGTACAAGTTTGAGGCCGGCACTCCGGACATCGCCGGCGCCATTGCGCTCGGAGCCGCCATTCAATATCTGACCGGCCTCGGAATCGAGAACGTAGCCGCTCATGAGCACGAACTGCTGGCCTATGCCACCGAGAGAGTCTCGGCAATTCCAGGTGTTCGCCTGATCGGAACCGCCAAGGATCGGGCTGCCGTTCTATCGTTCGTGCTGGAAGGAATTCATCCGCACGATGTCGGGACGGTGCTCGACCAGGAAGGAATTGCGATCCGCACCGGGCATCACTGTTCGCAGCCGGTGATGCGGCGATTCGACATACCAGCGACGGCGCGAGCTTCGTTCGCACTGTACAACAACAGGGAAGATATACACGCACTGGTCCGGGGGATCGAGAAGGTGCGAGAGGTGTTCGCTTAAATGCCTGATCTGCGCGATCTCTACCAGGATGTAATCCTCGAACACTGCAAGGCTCCTCGCAATTATCGCGAGCTGGGCACCGCGAACCACAAGGCCGAGGGCTTCAATCCGCTCTGCGGCGATCACTTTACGGTCTATGTGGATCTCCAAGGCGACCGCATCCGCGACATTGCGTTTCTGGGCTCGGGCTGCGCCATTTCGAAGGCCTCAGCTTCGATGATGACGCAAAGCTTGAAGGGCAAAACGCGCGCCGACGCGGAAGATCTCTTCGAGCGGTTCCACCGCCTCGTCACCGGTCAAGCAGACAATGGAAGCAAAACCGAACTCGGAAAGCTCACTGTGTTTTCCGGCGTTTCCGAATTTCCCGTGCGGGTAAAATGCGCCACCCTCGCTTGGCACGCGTTGCACGCGGCGCTCGAGGGAGCGCAAACGGTATCGACGGAGTGACCCACAGCGCTCGACGCTCGATCCGCTACGAGGTGGATTTCCGATGAGCACAAATGAACCCATCACGCTGCGCCGGGAGTGCGAGGTAGTCGAGATTCCGAGCGGAATCGGTAACAAGCTACCGTCCGGCACGATCGTGAGAATCATGCAGAATCTGGGCACGAGCTACACCGTCTTCAGCGATTACGGCCTCATGTACCGCATCGATGCCAAAGATGCCGATGCGCTCGGGCTCACAAACGTGCCGCCGCAGGAGGCGCAGGCGGCCCAGGAAGGAACCTTCAGCGAGCGGATGGTCTGGGATCAGTTGAAGACCGTCTTTGATCCTGAGATTCCGGTCAACATCGCCGACCTGGGCTTGATCTACTCCTGCGTGAGCACCCCTCTCGATCAAGGCGGGTATAGGATCGACATCCAGATGTCGATGACCGCCCCGGGTTGCGGAATGGGCAACGTGCTCAAAAGCGACGTGCAGAACAAGCTCTTGCGACTTCCGGAAGTGAAGCAGGTAGAAGTCGAGGTCGTGTTTGAGCCGCCGTGGGGTCCTGCAAGAATGTCCGAAGCAGCCAAGTTGCAACTCGGCCTTGATATCTAGATAGCGCTACGCCGTAATGCTCGAAACCTTCTCCTCGTCGTCAGCTCACCGGTCCGAGACTTGCTCGGCGACCCATGTTCGCCCGGCTTTTCTTTCTGGCACGTCGCCTGAGGCCTGAGCCGGTCGCAGCGAGCGATCCTCCGTTCGCCCCGGGCGACATTCAAGCCGTTCCGGGATGACCTTCAGAAGCAGCGCGAGCGGCGGAGACATCTCGCGCCAGTTGACACGCGGCCTTTTGCGGTCGCTAGGGACGCAACCCTCTGATTATCGTCTGCGAGCCTTGCTCGAAGCGCTCATCGAACCTCGAGAACCCCTCCTCGCCGGCGGCCAGTGCGAGCGGGAATCTCTCGGCATCGATTCGCTCGGCGCGAGACAACTTAACATCGTTCAGGCTAGATTTAACGACGTTAAATTTAACCTCGTTAAGGAGACTCCTATGACTCTAGATTCCTTGTCTGTGGCCTGCATCGGTCTTGGCCGAATGGGCGCCGGCATCGCCCACAACATCCAGGCGGCTGGATGTCGCCTCACGGTTTACAACCGGACGCCCGGGAAGGCCGACCCTTTCGTCGCCTCGGGCGCGACGCTGGCACGCAGTCCGGCGGAGGCGGCTCGTGCAGCGGACATTCTCGTGACGAATCTCATGGACGACGCCTCGGTTCTCGGTGTGATGATGGGCGGCGAGGGCATCCTTGCGGGGATGCGTCCGGGCGCCATTCACATTGGCACGACGACCATCTCGCCGCACCTCAGTAGCCGCCTATTGGGTCTGCATAGGGACCAGGGCAGCGACTACGTCGCGGCACCGGTCGCGGGCCGGCCCGACGCCGCCGCAGCCGGGAAGCTCTATACGTTCGTGGCGGCGAATCCGGCGGCGATTGACCGCTGCCGGCCGGTCCTTGAAACCTATGCCGCGCAGGTAATCGTGATGGGCGCCGACCCGGCGGTCGCGGCGAGCATGAAGCTGCTGGCGAATTTTTTCGCCGCCGGCTTGCTCGAACTCATCGGACAGGCATACGTATTCGCCGAGAAGCGAGGAGTCAACCTCGCCGTTTTCAATGCCCTGCTGGCCACCGCCTTGCCGCACCCCGGGTTCCAAGAATATGCCGAGCGAATCCGCACGCGGAGGTTCGACGATGTCGGTTTCACCTTGGACGGCGGCTTGAAGGACGTCGAGCTCATCCTCCATGCAGCCGCCGAAGCTCAGACCCCGCTCCCCTACGCGAGCCTCATTCGCGACAAGTGTCTCGCCGCGCAGGCCCGAGGAATGGGCCAGCGCGATTGGTCTTGCTTCACTGAGATCGCCCGACTTGACGCAGGTCAGGGCTAGAGGAACACCCAAGACTAAAAAACGTTCTTCGATGTTTCTGCTCGGAGATCCTCGGCGCGTTCGACCATTACGAAATGCTTGCTCGGGAGGACTCGACCCCGCTTACCCTCCGAGCCCGAGGCAGAGCGCGCCGCTAGGTTCCGACCCGAACCGAGCGCGTTAGGTTCGCGAGAGTTGCCAGGGCCGAAAATGCAGCAAGCTGCGAAGTGCGAGGATTCGCTTTCGAAGGAACGTTCTCGACGCTCACCGTGAGTCGCCCAAATTCTCCTTGGACATCGATCTCGTGCACGTTCTTCCGTCCGCCGGGAACCGCCACAACGCGGACGCGAACCGGAAGAGCCCGGTCGATAGCCAACCGAAGGGACGCTGCGACATTTGAGGTAGTCGGAAATGCACGAGCGGCTTCTTCGGCGGAGCCTTCGAATATGACGGTCTCCTCCTTGAAGCTGTCGAGTAGCATGCCGCGGTCGAGTACGAATTGGGTGCCCCTGAGCGCTTCGAGTGGCTTGCGGCTCGTAAGGACGGCAGACTCCAGGCGACCGATCGAAGCCGATTTGATTCCGTCGAGCCCTGCAATCGCTCCGGAGGGCACGTAGATATGACAACCCTTTTCTTCTGCTTCGCGAAACCAGTCATCGTGGCCCAGCAGGCCGCCGACGCTCATGATCAGCATATCCCGTCCTCGCGCGAGAGCGTTGGGAACGAAATCGCACAAAGCGGCCTGGCTTGCGGCCTCGACGGCCAGATCCCCGCGCTCGATCAGCTCGGCGACCGGAACCACGGGAGGGTGACTGGAAAGGGAGGCGGAAAAAGCTTCGGCCTTCTCTCGGTCTTGATCCGATAGCGCGACCAGTTCGGCGTCGATGCGCTTTTGGTCAAGCGCCGTCGCAAGGGACTGCCCAATCGAACCCACACCGAGAATCCCGATCTTCAGCATGAGCGGTCCTTTTCACGCCAGTTCGAGCATGCGGTCGATCGCACGCCGCGCCTTGCGGGCAATTTCTTCCGGCACCCGCACCTGGGGCGCCATCGTTTCCAGCGACCGCAAGACTCGGTCGAGCGTAATCGTCTTCATGAAGGAGCAGACGGCGTTGGGGTTGACCGGGTAGAAATTCTTTTCCGGAAAGCCCCTGTTCAGCCGGTGCAAGATGCCGAGCTCCGTTCCTACCGCGAAATCGCGCGCGGAAGACTCGCCGATGTGCCTGATCATCCCCTCGGTCGAGAGGAAAAACGTGCGATCCTGCGGGAGCGTGCCGTCGACGGCTTTGGCCATGCAGGAACTTACGCAACCGCACTCCGGGTGAAGCAGCAGCTCTATATCCGGATGCTCCTCGAGAAGCCGAACGACCTGCTCGGGACGGATGGTCTTGTGAACGTGGCAGTGACCCGGGTAGGCGATGATGTTGCTTCGCTGCGTTTGCCGCGCGACCACCGCGGCCAAGTACTTATCGGGAAGAAACAGAATGGGGCGATCGGCCGGAATTGCCCTCACGACTTTGGCGCCGTTTGCGGAGGTGCAGCAGTAGTCGCTCTCCGCTTTGACGGCAGCCGAAGTATTGATGTAGGCAACCACGACGGCATCTGGAAATTTCGCTTTCCACTTCAGGAGTTCCTCGACCGTAACCGAAGCGGCGAGTGAGCAGCCGGCCCGCAAATCCGGCAGGAGAACCCTCTTTTCGGGGCACAAAATCGCAGCGGTCTCCGCCATGAAGTGCACACCGCAAAAGACGATGACGTCCGCATTGGTCTTCGCCGCCTGCTGCGAAAGCTTGAGCGAGTCTGCCACGGCATCGGCGACCTCCTGAACTTCCGGCCGCTGATAGTGATGAGCCAGAAGCACTGCGTTTCGCTCGGCGCAGAGCGCCCGCACCCTCTGCTGCTTCCTGCGAATCTCATCGGGCGAGTCGGTGATCGTCTCGACCACCGGCAACGTGTAGCGTGATTCAAAGGCGTCTGCTAAGGCGTCCGCATTCGTCATAGGTCTTCCCTCTCATTTTCATGGAATCATGAAATACGCTGGCTGAAGTCGAGGGCCCGCGGCGAATGCGTCAGAGCGCCGATCGAAATCGCGTCCACGCCCGAGGCGGCATATGCCTCGACATTCGTTTCCGAAATCCCGCCGCTGGCCTCGATCAGAATATCGTCCCAAAGATTCTCCCGTCGAAGCGCATCGAGTATTGAACGGATATCTTCGGTCCTCATGTTATCGAGCATGAGCAAGCAGGGGTAGCGCTCCACCACCTCGTCCTGCAAACGACGAAAGGTCTTGGCGGCGGCGAGGGCCGCGGCCGCGCCTCGTACCTCGACTTCGATGAAGGCGGCGTCACGGCGAAAGCTCCAGGCCCTGGCAATGGCTAAGGGAGCCGCTTGCTCTTCGTCGTGTGCGATCAGCGCCAGGTGGTTGTTCTTGATCACAATTGCATCGCCGAGACCGAGCCGGTGCGTTCCCCCCTTTCCAAGATGTACGGCGCGCTTGTCGAGAAGGCCCCACGGCGTTTTTCGTGTGGCCACGATCCGAGTGGAAGCGCATCGGTTGCGAGCGCGTCCCTGGAGGCAACGAGTCGCCGTAGCGATGCCGCTCATCCTTTGCAGCAGATTGAGGCCTACTCGCTCAAGAGAGAGCAGCTTCGTTCGTTCGCCTTCGGCCCGCAGCACCGTTCGACCGCGCTCGACAATATCGCCGTCTCTCGCCTCGAGCGTCACCTGGACTCCGAAGCGCCGCAGCATAAAAGCCACTTCGTCGAGCCCGGCGGCGACGCCGTCCTCGCCAGCCACGATGATCGCCGCAGCGGGCTCGCCCCGTATGCCCAAGGCTTCCACGGTCGAATCTTTTGGAGTGAGGTCGACATGGAGAAGAGCTTCGGTGAATGTTCGGACCATTTGGAGGTATTCGGGGCTCTCCAGAGTGAGAACGCTGCCCCGGTAGAGGGCTTGCTCGAGTCGTTGCTCGCGTGTCGCGGTCATTTCAGCTCTTGGTCCTTGCCCTAGCGAAGGAGGAACCCCCGCGCTCGCAGCCGCGCCCGCGCCTGCGCGATCATTTCCGCCCGAGAAGCCTCGACCGTGTGCAAATGGACTCCGGAGGTGAGAGAAGAAAGTAGAGTCGCCCGCAAGGTTCGCATTTGCCGGAGAAAATCTTGCACGTCTGCACGCGACTCGATCATCAGAGACCCGCGAAGTTCTCCATAGAAGGGATGTTCGACGATGACGTCGAGAACCTTGACGCCGTGATCGACCAGAATCTGAAGCTCCTCCTCAGTTCGCTCGGGTTCGTGCCGGCACGCGAGGATCGCCTGATGGGAACGCTTCGGACCCTCGGGAAGCCGGTAGCCTCTCGGCGTGGCCAGCACTTCCTTTCCACTGGCTCGCAAAATGGCCATGTCCTGCACGACGCACTGCCGGCTCACTTGAAAGCGTTGCGCCAACTCGCCTCCCCGGATCGGGACCCGGTGAGCACGCATCCAGTTGATCATGCGGCGGCGACGATCATCGCCCGAATCGAGCTTCAATCCCGCCGGCAGATGCTTCTGTTTGAATTGGCTGGACGTTCTCATGGAAGAGCTGTCTTGTCAGGGTCCTAGTTACGTGTAAAGTCTACCACACGAGGAGAGGTGCATGCCAGGGCGGCCGAGAAGAGCATCGGGAGACCATTGGGTCGAAATGAAAAGTCCCTGCCTCCGCGTACCGCCGGCAGTGCGGGTTCGCAAATTCGAATTCGGTCATGGTTGCCTTTACCGTCCATCGAGCAAGTAGCCAGAGCGGGATCGCCGCGCCATTTTGGATGGGCGCTGTTGGTGCTGGAGCGAGCCTTGATCGTTAGGATCGACGAAGATTGACTCCCGCTGGATCTTGGGCAAGGATAGGCGGACTCAAAATGGCGATTTCACGCGACGAGAAATCCAGCATGTTAGTTCTCTCGGAAACCGGCCTTTTTTTGAGGGAGAATGAAGATGAAGAGGCTTGCGCCGTACCTGCTCTGCGCGTCCTTGGCGTTGGCGATCGAATGGAATCCGATGAGCGCACAAACGCAGCGCTCAGGGGAGATCGTCAGGCTGAGCCCCGCCCTTGACGGAATCGTGTCCGCCGACACGAAGCTGGAACTGCTACAGGCTGAGGGCACCTTCGAAGGCGGGGAGGGACCCGTTTGGGTCCAACACGGAAGATCTGGATACCTCTTGTTTAGCGACACCAGTGGAAATCGAATTTTTCAGTGGACACCCGCCTGTTTCAAATACCCGTGCCCGCCCGATGGGAAGCTCACTGTGTTCTTAGAACACTCGGGGTACAAAGACGCTTCCCGCACCGGAAGCAAAGACACGAACGGCGAGCGCCTGTACGGTTCGAATGGACTGACGTTCGATCGAAAGGGCAGACTCCTGATGGATGCGACGGGCGACCGCGCCGTCGAGCGCGTGGAGAGCGATGGTACGCGGACCATATTGGCCGATCACTACGAAGGAAAACGCCTCACCTGTCCAAACGACATCGTGGTCAAATCGGATGGGACAATTTATTTTACAGACGGTGCCGCCGGGTGCCTCCCGAAAAGGGAAGATGATCCTGCGAAGGAGCTTCCTTTTCACGGCGTGTACCTTTTAAAAGATGGCAATTTGCAACTCCTGGACAAGGATCCGGGAGGCTTTCCGCCCAATGGTCTCGCTTTTTCGCCAGGGGAAAAAATTCTTTACGTAAACAACGGAGGTCCACTGCCGAATCAGAGGCAAATCTTCGCTTATGACGTTCAGTCGGACGATACGATCAAGAATCGCCGGCTTTTTATCGATTTCACCGGAGAACCCGGCCTTGGCGGCCCGGATGGCATGAAAGTAGACCGTCAGGGGAATCTTTATTCTACAGGCGCGGGCGGTGTTTGGGTCGTATCGCCAGACGGCAAACGCCTGGGCCAGGTTCCCGCGCCCGCCGGAGGTAGATTTTCCAATCTTGCCTTTGGCGATGCCGACAGTAAATCTCTTTACGTCGTCACTCCAAGGAGCTTGTGGCGAATCCGGTTGAAGGTTCCCGGGATTCGCCCCTAGCTTACCCAGTTCGAAAGGCGAGATCCCGATACACGCTTCATCACGGGAGTGGGCCTGAAGCGGAAAGCGACGGGCTGAGAAACACACAACGTTGCGGAGTGACACGCGAGACGGAACCGCGTACGCTATGCCGGGCACTGTGGTCAAGACTGGAGGCGAAGATGGAAGACCGCATTCTGGGCGGCCGCGACGGGGCCGCGGATCCGGGCCAAGAAACTCGCGTTTCACCTTGCACTTCCGCCACTTCACGCCGAGCCTTTTTAAGATCGGCTGCCGCACTGGGAGTGAGCGCGATCTTTCCCGAAACGGGTTACGTCGCGCAGGGGACTACCTCGACCTCGGTTCCAAAAAATGGCCGGATCGACGTGCACAACCACCTTACACCACCGATTTTGCTCCAGACAGTTGGCGCGGAGGCACTCGGGGGCTTTGCGAAATGGACTCCGGAGAAAGCGCTCGCGGCCATGGAGGAGTCGGGCGTGTCCCTGGCGATGGCCTCAGTTCCGCCGCACTACGACCCCTCAACCGTCGACCGGATTGCTCGTGGATGCAATGAATACTCCGCGCGCCTGGCCGCCGATCATCCAGGCCGATTCGGCGTGTTCGCTTTTTTGCCTATGCCGCACGTCGATGCCACACTCCGCGAGATCGAGTACGCCTTCGATACGCTCAAGGCGGACGGCGTTGGCCTGTACACAAACTACGGCGACAAATGGCTAGGAGATCCGGGTTTCGATCCGGTCTTCGAGGAACTCAATCGGCGCAAGGCTGTGGTGTTCACACACCCGATCACGGCGAACTGCTGCAAGGACCTGATCTCTGGCATCAATGACGGAGCAATCGAATGGCAGACCGACACAACGCGAGCGATCGCGCAGATGATCTTCGGCGGAGCTCAGGAGCGCTATCCGAATGTTCGCGTCATCTTTTCCCATGGCGGAGGCACGATGCCGTTCCTGATCGAACGGTTCACGGGCATGGCCAAGTCACCCAAATTCGCGGCGAAGTTTCCTCAGGGGTTCGGTGGGGCCGCAGCAAAGTTCTACTATGATACGGCGCAGGTTTCCAACCCGCCCGCAATGTCGGCGCTTACAAAGGTTGTACCGATGTCGCAAATCGTGTTCGGAACAGATTATCCTGTTAGGAGTATCGCGGATCATGTAAAAGGACTGAAAGAATGCGGCGTGCTCGGCGCGCAGGATCTTCAGAAGATCGATCGCGAGAACGCGCTTGCGCTGATGCCACAATTTCGTACCTAGTCTTCCGTCTCTAAAGTTTCTTTATATTTGTTGACCTTCCGGATGATCTTACTTGCGCTGG
>DATMRE010000232.1:0-4667 GCA_035566475.1 Verrucomicrobiia bacterium
GAGCGGTGCAACTGAGAAACGATTACGCGCTCGGTGCCGTTGATGATGAACGTGCCGTTCTCGGTCATCAGCGGAATATCGCCGAAGAAAACCTCCTGCTCCTTGATGTCCCGGATCGACTTCGCTCCGGTGTCGGGGTCCTTGTCGTAGATGGTCAACCGGATCGTCACCTTGAGGGGCGCGGAATAGGTCATCCCGCGTTCCTGGCACTCGTTCACGTCGTATTTGAGCTGGAGCGTGACGGGATCCCCGCATTTATTGCAGAACGTGGGCGTGTTCTTGTTGAAGGTGCCGCACTTCGCGCAGATGACGTCGCCCGACTTGTACGGGTTGGTCACGACCGAGGCGCCGCAATTTCTGCAGGTGGCCCTCAGGTGGTGCAGGCCGCGCAGATGGCCGCACTTGCACTCCCAGTTGCCGATCGCGTAGTCCACAAAATCAAGCTGCGAGAGTCCGCGAAAATCCTGGATCGGAAACACGGAGCTGAATACCGACTGCAGGCCCGTGTCTTCGCGCTCGCTCGGCAGCAAGTCCATTTGCAGAAAGCGCTGATAGGACTTCTTCTGAACGTCAATCAGGTTGGGAATCTGGACCGTGGTCTTGATCTTGGCAAAGTCCAGACGCTCCCGTTCACGAATGACGCGACTCCCATTGCGATGGCTCATTGAAGATCCTCTTCAGGCGAACGCCAGAGGCGACGGCACGGATAGACACCCGCCCAGTCGGTCCGGGAAGGACAGATTTTTAGGTTCGGGAGTTCCAAGGAGCAAGCGTTCAGGCGATTTCCTCCCGCTGGTTCGCTCGGGCCCGCCACTACTTGATATCGACCTTGGCTCCGACGTCTTCGAACTTCTTCTTGATCGTGGCGGCTTCTTCCTTGTTGATGCCCTCTTTTACGGTCTTCGGCGCGCCGTCGACCAGATCCTTGGCTTCCTTGAGACCAAGGCTGGTCACTTCGCGGACCGCCTTGATGACGTTGATCTTGTTCGCGCCAACTTCGGTGAGGACGACGGCGAATTCCGTCTTCTCCTCCACAACGCCCGCCTGAGCTGCGCCCGCGCCGCCCGGGGCCATCGCCGGCGCCGCCGCGGCCGCCGATACGCCGAACGCTTCTTCCATCTTCTTTACCAGATCGGAAGCCTCGAGCAGCGTCAGGCCCTTGATCTCTTCGAGAATCGATTCCACTTTGCTTGCCATCTCCGTGTGATTCCTCCTGAGGATGAGATACCGAATTACTGGGCCGTCTCGGGCTCCGGGGCCTTGTCGGCCTCCGGGCCGCCCGATCCGAATTTCGACGCCTTGACCGCTTCACTCGTCACCACCGCAAGATTCCGCGAGACCGCCCGCATCGCCATCGCCACGCGCTGGGCCGGCGAGTTCAGCAGGAACATGATCTTGCTGATCAGCTCTTCTTTCGTCGGAAGCTGCGCGAGCTGCCCGATCTCCTGGATGGAAATCACGCGCCCTTCGACCCATCCGGCACGGAACCGGAACGCCGGGACATCCTTGGCAACCCTCGTCAGAATCTTGGCGAGAGCGACCGGGTCGGTTTCGGTATAGGCTATCGAGTTTGTGCCCCGCAGGCCCTTGAGCAGGGACTCGGTCGGTGTGCCGGCCGTGGCGCGCTCGGCGACCGTGTTCTTTAGCACCTGGTAGTGGCCGCCGGCGGCCTCGACCGTCCGGCGCAGCTTGGTATCCTGCTCGACCGTGATCCCCTGAAACGTCGAGAGAATGACCGTCGAGACAGTCGCGAGCGCCGTGCGGAGCTCCTCGGCCTGCGTCTTCTTCTCGGCTTTTTTCTTCATGATGCCCGATCCCTCCGTTAGGCGGCCGCGGCGACGGCCAGCTCCGCCTCTTCGTGGTCAATCGGAACGCCCGGACCCATCGTCGAGGTCAGCGTGATGCGCCTGATGTACTTGCCCTTCGCCGAGGCGGGCTTCGACTTGATGACCGCGCCGAGCAGCGCTTGGGCGTTCCCGGCAAGCTGCTGCGCCGTGAAGCTAATCTTGCCGACCGGCGAATGGATGATCCCGGTCTTATCCAGGCGAAACTCGACTTTACCGGCCTTGATCTCCTTCACCGCTCGCGCTACTTCAAAGGTGACCGTGCCCGTCTTCGGGTTGGGCATCAGGCCGCGCGGGCCGAGGACCTTGCCGAGCCGCCCGGCCGACTTCATCATGTCGGGCGTGGCGATCACGGCTTCAAAGTCCGTCCAGCCCTCCTGGATCTTCTGCACCATATCGTCGCCGCCGACGAAATCAGCGCCCGCTTCCTGCGCTTCCCGGACCTTCTCGCCGCTCGCGATCACGAGAACGCGCTTCGACTTGCCCAGGCCGTGCGGCAGCACCACCGTGCCGCGAACCATCTGGTCCGATTGCTTCGGATCGACCCCCAGATTCAGGACCAGCTCGACCGTCTCGTCGAACTTCGCAAAGTGCGCCTTGCGGAGCAGCTCGGCGGCCTCTTCAAGATGATACAGGCGCGCCTCGACAAGCTTCCGGGCGCGATCGATGTTCTTCCCTCCCACCTTTGCGCTGCGGCCCATGGTCTCTCTCCTCGGCCCTTCGGACTACGCTTCGATCACTTCGATGCCCATGTTGCGGGCCGTGCCCATAATCGACCGCACCGCCGATTCAAGCTTCATCGTGTTCAGGTCGGGCAGCTTCATCTTCGCAATTTCTTCGACCTGCTTGCGGGTGACCTTGGCCACTTTCGTGCGGTTCGGCTCGGGAGAGCCCTTGACGATCCCGGCGGCGCGCTTCAGCAGCTCCGAAGCCGGAGGGGTCTTCAGGATGAAGGTGAAGGTGCGGTCGCTATAGATCGTCACCAGCACGGGAATGATCATGCCGTCGGGCTCTTTCGCGGTCTTGGCGTTGAACTGCTTGACGAAATCCATGATATTCACGCCGTGGGGCCCGAGGGCGGTGCCGACCGGAGGGGCCGGAGTCGCCTTGGCCGCCGGCAGCTGCAGTTTTACCGTCGATTGAACCTTCTTGGCCATCGCTCGTCTCCCCTGCTTCGCTTCCCAAGCACCCTTATCCCGTGCCGCGCTAGGCGACCTTCTCGACCTGCGCGAAATCCAGCTCGACCGGCGTTGAGCGGCCGAAGATCGTGACCGAAACCTTCAGCGTGCTGCGGTCGGAGTTCACTTCCTCGACGACGCCCGTGAAATTCGCAAATGGCCCCTCGCCGATGCGGACCTTCTCGCCCCGCTCGAACGAGAGCTTCGGCTTGGGCTTCTCCGCCGTGGTCGTGGCGCGATTCAGGATGTTCTGCACTTCCTCTTCGCTGAGCGGCGACGGCGTCTGCCCGGAGCCGACAAAGCCGGTGACTCGCGGGGTCGAGCGAACCACGTGCCAGGTGTAATCGTCCATGTCCATCTCGACCAGCACGTAGCCGGGATAGCACATGCGGGGCGAGATCACCTTCTTGCCACCGCGCACCTCGACCACCGACTCGGTCGGGATGATGATCTGGCCGATTTTCTCGGTCAGGCCAAAGGCGGCCACGCGGCCTTCGAGGCTTTCCTTCACCTTCTTCTCAAACCCCGAATAGGTGTGGACGATATACCACTGTTTCGACATCCTGCTTCCTTCAGCGTTTAACAAAGTGAAATAACCAGTCCTCTGCTTTGCTTAAAAGCGAATCGGTCATGAAAAAAAACAGCGCAAAAAAACCGACCGTCACGATGACCACGACGGTGGTCGACCAGACGTCCGTGCGCGAGGGCCAGTTCACCTGCTTCATCTCGACGCGCACATCGTGCAGGAACGTCTGCAGCCGACGCGGATACTCGGCGAGCTTGCCGACCGGCTCCGGCAGGGAATATCCGCTGATGCGATGCTCGGATTCTTCTTTGTTCAATTTCGCCGCCTGTACCATTCCCTGGACCGACCCTGTCCGATCAGAATCACCTTCTACCGCCCCCGAGCCCCTGCGCGGTCAAGCTGGCAGGGGAGGAGGGATTCGAACCCCCACATCCGGTTTTGGAGACCGGCGGTCTACCGTTGAACCTACTCCCCTGAATCGATGGCTGGTTTCATTTCACTTCTTTGTGCCCGGTGTGTTTCCGGCAGGTGTTGCAGAATTTCTGGGTCTCCAGCCGGTCCGGATGTTTTTTCCGGTTCTTCGTGGTCGAGTAGTTTCGGTTTTTGCAATCGTTGCACTGTAGTGTGATGATTTCGCGCATGGTATCTGTCCTTGGCCCCCGGCCTCAATGTGCTCTCGAACGAAATGATCAATCACCGGAACAGGTTCTCAGCCGAGAGCGATCGCACTGAGGGCCATTCGTTCCACCGGTCGATTGGCGCCAAAATTCCGGGTTCACGATGCCGACGAGCTATTCAACGATATCCGCGACGGCGCCGGCTCCCACCGTGTGGCCGCCTTCGCGAATCGCAAAGCGCAGCCCCTTCTCGAGCGCCACCGGCGTGATCAGACTGATTTCCATCGAAATGTTGTCTCCCGGCATCACCATCTCTACCCCCTGGGGCAGTTTCACGTCTCCGGTCACGTCCGTCGTGCGAAAGTAAAACTGCGGCCGGTAGCCCGTGAAGAACGGCGTGTGCCGCCCTCCTTCTTCCTTCGTCAGTACGTAGGCTTCCGCCTTGAACTTCGTGTGCGGCGTGATCGAGCCCGGCTTCGACAGCACCTGCCCCCGCTCGACT
>DATMRE010000233.1:0-2815 GCA_035566475.1 Verrucomicrobiia bacterium
TAAAGGGAAACCTGTGCCTGCATTCCTCTGGGAAGACCGCGGTGTCGTCCCGTTCCTGAAAGTCGATAAAGGATTGGAAACGGAAAAGGACGGGGTCAGTCTGATGAAGCCGATTCCGGGACTAGACTCGCTTCTTGAACGTGCCGTGAAACTCGGGGTCTACGGCACGAAAATGCGCTCGACGATCCACTTGCCCTCCAAGACAGGTATCGCGGCCATCGCGGCCCAGCAGTTCGCTTTTGCAGCGCAAATCGCGGAGCATGGACTGATGCCGATCCTGGAGCCGGAAGTTTTGATCAAGAGCCCCGACAAACCGGGCGCGGAAGCGATTCTTCGCGAGGAACTCGCAAGAGGACTGGATGAATTGCCGGTCGGACGCCGCGTGATGTTGAAACTGACGATTCCGGACGTTCCGGACTACTATTCTCCTTTGATCGAGAACAGCCGCGTCACCAGGGTCGTGGCGCTCTCCGGCGGCTATTCCCGGAAAGACGCCTGCCATCGCCTCGTCGCCAATCATGGAATGATCGCGAGTTTTTCGCGGGCATTGATGGAAGATCTCCGTTATTCGATGAGCGACACCGAGTTTGATGCCTCGTTATCAAAAGCGATCGACGAAATCTACCAGGCTTCGGTTGCCAAGGTTTGAACCGACCTTCCTGCCGCCAAATCTGCTTCCACTCCGCGTCTCTTATCGTCCTCGTCCTCGTCCTCGATTTCTTTTAGTGCTCGGATTGCTGCCTTCGATCGCCATTTTCCCAACTGCGAAGCGCTTTTGGCGTGCAACGGTCAAAGACCGAGTACGAGGACGAGCGAGCATCTCCTTACCGGAGCGGACCCGATCCTTCGAGACGAAGCGCTTCGCAACCGGAGCATCCAGACAGGCCGCGCACTCGCTGGCCGAGCCACGCGCGTCCTCAAAAAACTTGGCCCTTTGACGTCCGCGACGCTTACCGTTTCCCTCGGCCGTATTTAGAAGTGCGGAAAGGCTCGCGCGGTCGAGTTGCTCAAACAACTCGCGTCGGCGTTGAAGCGAACACCGAGAAACATCGTCGAAGAAGTCGGCGATCCAGGCAACGAACTGGAGCTCGAGACAATAAACATCCAGTTTTTCGTGGTCAAATAGAGGTTCCACAAAGAGAGTAAAACATTTATTTAAAATGTGTGTAAATCTATGATTTTCCCAATCCAAACCGTTCCCCTGCTCGTCTAGTCGTCCTCGTCCTCGATTTTCTTTTAGAGCTCGGATTGCTGCCGCCTCCTTCGATCGCAATTTCCCAACGAAGCGCTTTTGGCCGGCAACGGTCAAAGATCGAGGACGACGACGAGGACGACGACGAGGACGATTTGGATGCCGCTGTCGACCTCCTCACCAATTCGGAACCAACACCGCTGCTCCGCGAATCCGGCCTTTCCGCAAACGCTCCAAGGCCTCGTTGGCGTTCGACATCCAGAATGTTTCCGTCTCGGTTCGCACGGGCACCGTCGGAGCCAGACTCAGAAAGGTTTGGGCATCGGCTCGGGTCAGATTCGCCACGGAATGAATGCTCCGTTCTTCCCAAAGCAATGAATACGGAAAGGAGGGGATGTCACTCATGTGGATCCCGCCACAGACTACCCGGCATCCCTTTCGCACGGCGCGTAATGCCGCAACAACCAGCGGGCCGACCGGAGCGAAAATGATTGCGGCATCCAACTTGTAAGGCGGAAGTTCGTCCGACCCGCCGGCCCAGACTGCACCCATCGAGCGCGCGAACTCCATGTCGCTTCTTTTGCCCGGTCTGGTGAATGCATAGACCTCTCTGCCCTGATGAATGGCTACTTGCGCGACGATATGAGCAGCGGCTCCGAAGCCGTAAATCCCAAGCCGTGTTGAATCTTGGACAGGCCCAGCCATGACCAGAGAACGGTAACCAATCAGCCCGGCGCACAGGAGCGGGGCTGCTTCGACATCGTTATAAAATTCAGGCAGCGGAAAACAAAAGGCTGCGTCCGCCACAGCGAACTCAGCGTAGCCGCCGTCGATTGTGTACCCAGTGAACCTGGCCTCGTCGCATAGGTTCTCCCGGTTGGTCCGGCAGTATTGACAGTGACCGCAGGTCCAACCGAGCCAGGGAATACCCACTCGGGTTCCCACGTGAAGATGCTCAGCCTGCGCGCCGCGCTCCACTACCTCTCCGACAACTTCATGCCCGGGAATGAGAGGAAGTTTTGGGTGGGGCAATTCGCCGTCTACCACGTGAAGGTCGGTTCGGCAAACCGCGCAAGCTCGCACCCGCACTTTCACTTGTCCAACGTTCGGAGACGGCGCCGGCACCTCGGTTTCACGAAGTGCCGTCCCCGGTTTTTCTAGAATCATCGCATGCATGGGAGAAATCGACGTCAAATCTACTGAAAATCGGGGCCGACGCCGCAATGTTTTTGTGGGCGTCCCGATTTGACCAAGTGTAAGCGAAGGCTCCAGCCTTTGCCCTGGAGTAGCGCGCCATGGCTGTAAAGACTTGTCTTCGCCGTGGGCGGCGCGCCATGGCTTGCGAAGGCTCCAGCCTTCACCTACTCGACCGGAACGGAACGTCCGAAAGCAAATGCCAACATCAAAAATGTCGCGCCTAAGAAAATACCGACCAGGCCGCCGGTCATCGATATGCCTTCACTGTCTCCCTTTGCCAGGATCAGGATGCCGAGCAGGGCAAATTCTAAAGCCAGCCCGACCAAGCTTGATGCAGTCCTTATCCTCTCCAATCGTCTTTTGATATCCATTTTCGCAGCGTTTCCTTCCTTTTCGCCACTTTCGTGCGGCTACAAGGGGTAAGAC
>DATMRE010000234.1:0-2110 GCA_035566475.1 Verrucomicrobiia bacterium
GGCGATTTGACACTGAATGCGCCCACGCGACGTGCCGGCGCGGGCGGTCCCGGCGCGGAGTATTTCCTGGGTTCCGCGGCCGCCGATCGGCCGATGGATTTGTACGGCTCAAAAGGCGTGAAGTCACGATTGGAAGTTCGCGAATCGCGCGGAGAGCGCGGCCTCGGAGAAACTTACACGCAGCAACGATTTGACGACTTCGACCGGCTCGCGGCCGGCCAAGTCGGCAAATACGGCTACACCCGCGTGCTGCCGAATGAGCGTGTGCTGCACGCGACGGTGGACAAAGCGCACACCTTCGGCGGATACGTCCGCTACACGCCCGAAAGCGTGATCATTTCCGAGACGCGCTCGCTGGGAATTATCACCTACGATCACGGCCAGTGGGGCTCGGCCGGCGGTTTCGGCCAGTCCATGTATCGCGACCGCTCGAACGATCGCCTCTAATCGCGCGCCGCTGCGGTCTTATCGCAGGGGCGTAGCACTGCTACGCCCGCCGAGGGATCTCTCTTCTCTTCCTGTGCCGTCCGGCTTCGTAGTGGCAATGTTGCACCCATCCACAATAATTGCAGACAGGTACCTCAATAGTAAGATATAACATTCGGCATCTACCGGAGGAGGCACCGCATGTCCGTCGAAGAAAACATCGTTCTCGTGAGGCGCTGGTTCAAGGAAGCGTGGAACGAAGGCCGCGTGCAAACGATCTACGAGCTTATGCACGAGAACGGGGCCTGCCACGGATCGGACATGGAGGCCGAGGTTCTCCGGGGCCCCGCTGAATTCGAGGTCTTCTACAATCGGCTTCGCGGCGCGTTCCCGGATATTCAGATCGAGATCGAAGAAGCGTTCGGCTCGGACGACAAGGTCGCCGTCCGCTGGTCCGCGGTGATGACGCACACCGGCGACCATCTCGGAATGCCCGCCACGAACAAACAAGTTCGAATCACCGGCTCGAGCATGGTCCGTATCGAGAAAGGCAAAATCGTCGAGGGCTGGGACAACTGGGACCAGTTGGGCCTGATGCAGCAGATCAACTCCTCTTCGGCCTCCGCCGCCCGGTAGTCGAACCGAACAGCGCACTTGCGCTGATAGAAACTTGCCATTCGTACAGCGAATGAACCGCTCGATGCATCTATAATATAGGTGTCGGTTCGTGGGCCTTTTGTCCTGCAGGACCAATCGCGTACCCAGCCAAAACTACCGCGCGATAACTTCGAGGGCAGGAATTATTTTGCTCAGTCTAAGGCGGAATGATTTTGCGTTTCTCTACCGTGTCGAGATGGGTTTTTCTCTTCTGCTTCCTCGGGGTGCCGCTCGGCTGCGTCCGGGCGCAAGCAGCGGGAGAACCGGATCTGGATTGGAAGCAAGTTTTGCCGCTCGCCACGGCCTGGGACATGAATCCGGCGCTTGAGCCCGCGGGCGATAGACTGCCGTCGCCGAGCGCGACATCGTCGAGCGCAACATCGCCGGAAAATCAGTCCGCCACACCGGTCCCGTCGTCATTCGATAATCAGACTCTGCCCAATGCGCCCGCCACACTCGTCAGCAGCGCCTACGTTCCGCTCACCGGCACCGAACGCCGACGCTATCTCCTGAAGGACACCTTGCTCTCGCCTCTCGCCTACGTCGGCGCGTTCGCTGGCGCATTGGGCGAGCGCATGGCTGGCAAGCCGCCACAGTGGGACGATAGTTTTTCGGGATACGCCAAAGGCTCCGCTGTAAACATCGCCCAGTTCGCAGTGCAGGAATCGATTCATCAGGGTGGCGCGGCGCTCCTGCACACCGACCCTCGATACTTGCCTTGCCGATGCGCCGGCGGACTCCGTCGCGCAGGCCACGCGCTGGAGATGAGCTTCCTCACTCTTAAGGACAACGGATCGAAGACGTTCGATTTCTCCCAGCTCGCCGGCGCCTACGGTGGAGCAATGATCGCCGAGACCATGTACCCCGCTCGCTATTCGCCGCTGGTCCAGGGCGTGCAGAACGGGCACATCCAAGTCGGCGCGAACGTCGTGTTGAATCTGTTCAAGGAATTCACTCCTGAACTTAGCCGCTTGAACCCCTTCCGCAACCGCGCCGCAATGCAGTAAACGGCTTCGCGGGCAACGAC
>DATMRE010000235.1:0-2178 GCA_035566475.1 Verrucomicrobiia bacterium
GGCGAAGGATGAAACCTGCTCGGGCTTGCCATCCTTATTGCGGCCTCGAAACACCTTGACCTCACCCAGTTGGCTTTCGGCCACGAAAAAGTCTCCGTTCGGCGCGAGGCGAATCTGGCGCGGCATGTCCAGGCCGGTTGCGTACAACTCCACCTTAAAGCCCGCGGGCGCCTGCGGCCATGCATCCGCCGGACGAGCTGCTACCGTGGGCGCGTTCGACGAGGACGAGGTTGCGAAGGGCTTCGGAAGATCGGCAGCCGTGATCTTCCGGAACGTGCCAGGTCTTAGCGAGCGATAGTCCATGAAACCCGCTTGTCCGGAGAGAAGATTTTTCGAATCTAATTTTTCTCCGGCCGCTTGCATGACCCAAGCGGCAGCCGCAAATACGAGTCCACTGATGATCATCCAGAGAAGCTTGTTCATGTTCCCTCCCAAAAATAGCGGAATTTATCCTCGATTCTTTTGTAGCAGGTTTCGTGCATCCCCGCGCCGATCGGATAAACTTAATTAAATTGGAAGCATGCCTCTCTCGTCAAGATTTCGATTTGGCCCTTACGAGCGCGCCACGCGGCGCAGGCGGCGGGGGCCGGATACATCGGCCAAGTGCGCCAACGTTGTATGAAAATCCTGCTCCCTGTTGACGGTTCGGAAGGCTCCAAGCGCGCCGCCGAATCGATTGCCGAGCGTCCCTGGCCGGAAGGCACCGAGGTCCGCGTACTCAGCGTCGTAGAGTTGGCGCTGAGTGGCTTGCAGGCTGCTTTTGAAATACCGGCTATCGACGCAGCTCGCCTGGAGGCCCAGCGCGCAGCGGCCATGCAGCGGGCTCAGAAAGCGATCGCGGATGCCCGGGAAGTTCTGGAGACAGCCGGTCTGAAAGCATCGGAATCGATTTCGGTTCTCGTCGCGAGTCCCAAGGACATCATTCTCGAAGAGGCTTCCACATGGGGAGCAGACTTGATCGTTCTGGGATCACACGGCCATGGCGGCGCGGTGCGCTTTTTGTTAGGCAGCACCTCGGAAGCCGTGGCGCGCCAGGCCGAGTGTTCGGTCGAGATCATCCGAGGCAAGGCCGGACGGTCCTGGGCGTCGAAGACCTAAACGCTGCCGTGCTACTTGTCAATCCGCAATTCACACGCGGCCAGCAGTCTGGCTATTTCGACGAGCCCTGCCCTCTCTGCCATCTCAAGTGGCGTTTCGTAGTCGTCAATTCTCGTTCGAAGTCGAGGATCTGCGCCCGCTTCGAGGAGGATTTCGACGGCGGGCAGATGGCGCTCTCCCACCGCCATATGCAGCGGCGTGTAATCATTGATGCCGCGTTGATTCGGGTCGGCGTTGAACGTGAGAAGAAGCTCGATGATGTCGAGCGTATCATCCCTTCCGGGCGAGCCTGGGAGGGGATGGCTGCACGACAGGGCCGCCATCAGCGGCGGAAATCCAGCATGATCCGTCGGGTTGGGGTCCGCGCCGATCTCGAGCAAGGTGCGGATGAAGGGAAGCGGGCTGTGGTATATCGCGTACTCAAGGCAGGGACCGATTGCGCGGGGCATCGGTCCGTTCGGCACGCAATCGGGGTCATCCACTGCGGCCCGTAACGCCGCAAGATCACCGGCGCGAAAGGCCGCGTCAATCTTCCTGAATGTCTCAAATTCCTTGCAGCGCTCGGCGTCGGTCATCCGGGGGGCGCCTACCAGTGTCGCCTAGCAATGGTTCGGCGGACAACTCGGTCGGGCCTATGGCGCCAGATTCTCGGTCACCTCAATATAAGTCCCCCACGGATCAGTCAGGAACGCGATCTTGGTGTTCGAGTTGGGGAGTTGGCGGATAGGCACATCGAGCTTGATTCCCTGTGCTTCGAGCTTCTTGGCAAACTGGTCGAGGTTGGTGACGTCGAATCCGATGTGATCGAGCGAGCGGCCCTTGGTGCCGGCGGGTTTCACGCCCTCTTTCGAGCCTGGAAACGTTTCGTTGAACGAAACGTTGGTACCGGGGAGATAAACGCACGGGGTCAGGCCGGGCGTCGCCACGCGCACGCGGTCGCCCGGTATTCCTCCGAAGGCTTTCGCGTACCAGGCCTGAATGCCGGGGACGTCGACGACCTGATCGTGAATGTGGTCCATCTTGACGGGCACCGTAAGAGAGGGGTCGCCGAAAAACTCGACACGTATTCCGTCCGGAGCG
>DATMRE010000236.1:0-3439 GCA_035566475.1 Verrucomicrobiia bacterium
TGCAGCTTCCCGCGCTTGCGCTCCCACCCCATCCACACTTCCTGCCCCACGTTCCAGATGCGTCGACGATGGAGCAGGAGGAACCGCTCGCCCGCCGGAGCGGGGCCATAGCGTCGATTCAGATGCGCGATTCCTTCGACCGCCGCGCCGAGAAGCGCATCGTCGCCCTGCGCACTCTCCGTGGCAGAGTCCGCCCAATCCGAAAGCAGGGCGAAGTGGAGATCGCCATCAGGGCTCGAGAGATAATGGACCTCCAAGTGCTCGATCTGCTGCTCGAGCGCGGCTCGTGTCGACAGGAGTGCCGGTATGACGATCATTGTGCGCAGGTCTGGCGGGACGCCATCGCGGAGCTCCAACGCCGGCAGGATCGTCGCGCCGAACCGGTTCGTGACGCCACGGTTCACCAAAGCTATTGCGATCTCCGATGCCGGTATCAGCGCCGCCAGTGCGAGGAGGCAGAGAGCCCACGTGCCTTTGGACTCCGCGCCCCAGTACAACGTCGAGGCGACGATGATTGCGCTTATGAGCGCGATGACCCCGAGATAGCCGGAAATCCCGATGGCGGCGTTCGCGCGAGCAAGCCGTCCCCTCATCGGAACGCGAAATCCGATCTTCTTTTCGAAGGACCGGCGGCCTTTGGCGATCAGGTAGTAACCGGGGTCGCGCTCCCGAGTCGAAGTCAAGCCGCCTTCATTTTGCGGATCATTTCCAGCGCGTTCTGCGGCCTGAAGGGCAAGCCGTGCGACTGCAAGCTCCGAATGCGACGAGCCGCGCGCCAGCTCTTCGATCGCACGGCGATAGAGATCCCGTGTTGGAAAGTCCATTTCGGCAAAACCGCTGCCGGAGCGCAACGTCGCATCGACAAGGCTGATGCGCTCGAACAGGTCCGGCCAATCCACGGCGGATATGAGGCGCATGCCCGTAATGATGTTGCGGACCGTCACGTTATGTGCGCCCTGACTCTGGTGCTCTTCCCGGACAATCTCGTCCACGGATGTTCCCTGGGCTTTCAAGCGTTCGTCCAACCAGAGGAGAGCGGCCGTCGCTCTGGGATGCTGATCGTGAAGCCGGTGGACTAGTTGAGCTGCAAAGGCCGTCTCCAGAGGTGTTTTACCTATCTGACCCAGGACCGTCGTCGCTGGTTCAGGTTTGCCGTCATCAACTCCCAATAAGCGATCGGCCAAAATGTCGGCTTCTCGGCGCGCCGCTCGGCGGACTACGATCCGGTCGGCCACCCGGCGCAGGTTCTCTACGAGGACGATCCGCAGCGTGATGGCGATCGCCCATAGCTCACCGATCGTGAGCGCCTCTACGCGCTGGTAGGCCTGCACAAACCGACACAGCATCTCTGAATCGAATCGACTGTCGGTATGAGCGACGAAGGCCCAGGCAATTCCGAATACACGCGGATAGCCGGCGAATGGACCGTCCGCCAGTTTGGGCAACTGGCGGTAAAATGCCGGCGGAAGATCGTCCCTGATCTCGCGGATTTGCGCCTCGACGACGTGAAAATTGTCGACCAGCCACTCGGCGGCGGGAGTGATTGGATCGTCATCGTGAGTCGCCTTCGCGATGGTGCGATAGGCGTCGAGCAAGGCCTTGTCGTTGTCTCGGAGCCGCTTGGCAAGCGGTCGGCCGATCCCCGGTCTCTGCACGATGCGCTGTGCGGTCGCCAGGCTCTCGGCATGCTGCTCGAGGCGCTCCGCGCTGAACAGTTCCGATCGGATCGGCGCATCGGACTCCCAGAGGGAACTCACTGACGCTCGATTGATGGCACGTTGAATGAACGACAAGTTTTTCTTTCCACTCGGCGAGGGTGTGAGCGTCGAGCTCGCTCGTCGGAAGCACCGTCGGCCAAGACGCTCCGAAACAATCTGGCCGAAGTAGCTTGCGTCAGGCCGCAGCGATCACTAGGCGGATCAGGTCCGGAAGCGATGCGACGCCAGTCTTCGTCATGACGGAGGCGCGGTGGTTCTCCACAGTCCGCTGACTGATCGCGAGGCGTGCGGCGATTTCCTTGTTTGCATGACCGGCGATCACCAGGTCCATGATCTCGTGTTCGCGCTCAGTCAGACCTGAGATGCGAGTCACCGCCGCTTGGCGCCGGGCGGAACGCTCCGTCGAATCGTACGCGGCCTTCTGAGCGCGATCGATTGCGGCGAGCAGATTGTCATAGCGGATGGGCTTCTCTATGAAATCCATGGCGCCGGCTTTCATCGCCGCGGTGGCCATCGGAACATCTGCGTTGCCGGTTATCATGATCACCGGCAGGCCATGGCCGGCGGCTTTTAGTCGTTCCAATACCTGCAAGCCGCTCATGCCGGGCAGGCCAGCGTCCAAGATAAGGCAGCCCTTGTGATCGGGATGATAGCCATCGAGGAACTCCTCGCCGCTCTCGAAGATCTCGACCGGGCGGCCGGCGGCAACGAGAGACTCACGCACGGCATCGCGCACGCCGCCCTCGTCGTCGACCACGAACACGGTGAGCAGCGGCGGCCCGACGGCAGGCTTAATCGAGCGTGGCACGCTCAGTTTTGCCGTCGTCGGGCGCGATGCCGTGAGGAAGGCCTGGATCAGGCGTGTCAACTCCTCCGCTCTCACGGGCTTGTTGAGCTGCACGCAACCCTGCTGAGCAATCTCACGCATGGTCTGCGCGGAGATATCGCCGGTCAGAATGACGACGGGGATCTCCCGGTGGAGCGTCGCGCGCAGGGCCGCCACGACCTGCAGGCCGTTTAGGCCGCCGGGCAGATTGTAGTCGGCGATGATGACGTCCGGCCGTATCACGCCGCGAGCCGCCAGGGTCAATGCCCCCTTTCCCTCGGCCGCCGCCGCTGTGCGATGCCCCTCGCTCTGCAGCAGGAGCTCAAGCATCTCCTGCACCGACGGATCGTCCTCGATGACCAGGATCGCGCCGGTGCGGGCCGCGGGATTGACCGCAGCCGACGGGACGTTCCGGGCGAATTCGTCCGGCAAGAGGTGTCCGACCGGCACCTCTACGGAAAACATCGAGCCTTTGCCGGACTGGGAGTGCACGTCGATCGGATGGCCGAGCAAGTCGGCCAGACGTTGGACGATGGAAAGGCCGAGACCGAGGCCACGCATGCGCTCGCGAGCCGTATTGTCGAGCTGGTGGAACTCTTCGAAGATCGCCTGAATCTGCTCTTCGGGGACGCCGATACCGGTGTCCCACACCTCGATGCGCAGTTTGTTGCCCCGGCGCCGGCAGCCGAGCAGGACCTTGCCTCGCTTAGTATACTTGACGGCATTCGAAAGCAGATTACGGATCATCTGCTCGAGCAGTCGGCGATCGCTCGTGACAGTCAGACTGCAGGGAACCATTCGCCAGTCGAGGCCGCGCGATTCCGTGTGATAGGCAAAATCGGTCTTCAACTGCTCGAGCATATCGTTCACTCGAAAATCGACCCTCTCGGGCTCG
>DATMRE010000237.1:0-34525 GCA_035566475.1 Verrucomicrobiia bacterium
CCGCACTGCGAGAGACCGCACCCAAACCTGGGCCCGTTCAATCCCAGGTCGTTGCGCAGGACATAGAGGAGCGGAGTGCTCGGGTCGGTGTCGACGATTCGCGACTTGCCGTTGACTCTCAGCGGGATGGGCGCCATGACGAATCTCCTTTCGCGACGGGCCAGGCAGGGAAAAAACACGGTCCGTGATGATTCCGGACTCGCTTCCTCTTGATTCTCGCCAACCGTTAATATACACCGGATCGGACCCACACGACACCGGTTGGGTGGGTTAGCAAGACGCCCGCGTCCGAGCTCGACGAGGGATTTTGAAAACTGAATTAGCGGTTCGAAATTCGCGAGTTCATGGTATAGAAGATGTGCCTCGCTCGACCACGGCCCCCCGAGGCTAGGGAGAATTCGAATTTGCCACACCGGAGGTTGCGATGAAACGTTTCAGTTTTGTCTTTCTCTTTCTCCTGACCGGTTCTGTTTTCGCGCAGCAGACTCCCGTACCCCAGATCCGGTTCCGCTCCGTGCCCGATTTTCTGAAGCTTCCCGACAACCTGTATCTCGGCGAAGTCTCGGGCGTGGCGGTCAATTCCCAGGGACACGTCTTCGTGTTTTCGCGCGGTAATACCACCGGGCCCGCCTACGGTGCGGCCGCTGCACAACTTCTCGAATTCGGCGCCGACGGCAAGTTCCTTCGCGAGATCGGCCACAACCTCTACGCCTGGTCGTTTGCCCACACGGTGAGGGTCGACAAGGAGGACAACATCTGGGTCACCGACAAGGGCTCGGACATGGTCATCAAATTCAACCCCCAGGGACGCGTGGCGATGATTTTCGGGCGCAAGCAGGAAGCCTCGGATGAGGGAACCGAGCCGCTCAAGCACCCCAAGCCGCCTCTACCACCCGTCGACGGCATGTTCAGGCAGGTGACTGACGTCGCCTGGGATGCGGCCGGCAACACCTTCATCAGCGACGGATACATCAATTCGCGCATCGCGAAGGTCGACAAGAACGGAAACTGGCTCATGTCCTGGGGTGAGCCCGGCGACCAACCCGGGCAGTTCAACACCCCGCATAGCATCGCGACCGATGCGCAGGGGAACGTCTACGTGGCCGACCGTGGCAACCGCCGGATCCAGGTGTTCGACGGCGATGGCAAGTTCCTCCGCCAGGTTCTGATCGACGTGCCTGTCGATCCAAACGCTCGCCCGGCGATCGGCAACCGGCCCGCGCCGACGGGGGCCGGGAATAGCTACGGAGGAATGAGCAAGACGATGGCGCCCGGCTCGCCCTGGGCAATTTGTATCACTCCGGGTCCAAATCAGGTGCTCTACAGTTCCGACGCCTACCCGGGCCGGATCTACAAGCTCAGCCTCGACGGGAAGGTTCTTGGCGTGCTGGGTGAGGCCGGCAGACAGCCCAAACAGTTTGGGTGGATTCATGAAATTGCATGCCCGTCTGAAAATGAGCTCTACGTCGGAGAATTGCTGAATTGGCGGGTCCAGAAGCTAATCCTCGAGCCGAGCCATTAGCATCCGGGCTCTCGAGGTGTTGGAGGAGTCTCCCGACGCCGCAAGGGAAGCTTACGCCAGGCGGGTGGCACCCATGAGGTACTGGTCGATTGCTTTGGCGGCGCTGCGGCCTTCCGCGATCGCCCACACGACGAGCGACTGACCCCGGCGCATGTCGCCGGCCGCAAAGATGCCGGGCACAGAACTCATGTAATTGCCCCCGGTGGCGATGTTGCCGCGAGCGTCGAGATCTACGCCGAACTCGTCGAGCATGCCCTGCCTCACCGGGCCGGTGAAGCCTAGAGCGAGCAGGACGAGATCTACGTCGATCGCTATCTGAGTGCCGGAAATGACCTCAAACTTGGGCGGGGGACCGACGCGGATGCCGTGCAACTGTCTTACGCTCCCTTTCCCATTGCCGCTAAAACGCGTTGTCCCCAGGGCCCAGTCGCGCAGACCGCCTTCTTCGTGTGCACTTTCCGTGCGAAGCTGCAGCGGCCACATCGGCCACGGTGTGCTCGCGTCGCGCTCGGGGGGAGGCATGGGCATGATCTCGAACTGATGGACCGATCTTGCCTTCTGCCGGTGGCAGGTTCCCAAACAATCTGCACCGGTGTCGCCGCCGCCGATGATCACGACGCGCTTGTCGGTAGCCAGGATTTGATCCGGTACGGCGTCTCCGGCGATGCGCCTGTTCTGCTGAGGAAGGAACTCCATGGCGAAGTGGATGCCCTTCAGTTCTCTTCCGGGCACTCTCAGGTCCCGAGGGCTCTCGGCGCCTCCGGTTAGCAGGATAGCGTGAAATTGCTTGCGAAGATCCTCCGCGGGCACGTTCTGTCCCACATGAGCCCGCGTCTCGAAGCGAACGCCCTCGGCGGTCATCTGTTCAAGCCGCCGGTCGAGAACGTTCTTCTCCATTTTGAAGTCCGGAATGCCGTAACGGAGCAGCCCGCCGATGCGGTCGGCCTTCTCAAACAGAGTCACCCAGTGACCCGCCCGATTCAGTTGCTGAGCGGCCGCGAGTCCGGCGGGGCCCGACCCGACGACCGCGACCTGTTTGCCCGTACGTGTTTCGGGGGCTTCCGGTCTGATCCATCCGGCTTCCCAGGCGCGCTCCACGATTGTTTTCTCGATCACTTTGATCGCGACCGGGGGCTCAGAGATGCCGAGCACGCAGGCCGCTTCGCAAGGCGCCGGGCAGATCCGCCCGGTAAACTCCGGGAAGTTGTTCGTCGAATGCAGCACTCGAATCGCTTCTTGCCACTGGTCTCGATAGACGAGGTCATTCCAGTCCGGGATGATATTGCTGACCGGACAGCCGGTGTGGCAAAACGGAATGCCGCAATCCATGCAGCGCGCCGCTTGCGTGCGAACTTTATCTTCCGGAAAGGCCTGATAGACCTCGAAGAAATCGTTGACGCGTTCCTTGACCGGACGGCGCGTCGGCACTTCCCGCGTGTATTCCTTGAAGCCGGTGACCTTACCCACCGATCACCTGCCCGCGCGACTGCTTCGCGGCCTGGGTGACAAGGACGCCGGCAGAAACCCGTGCTATCCCGAGAACGCGCTTATATTCGTGCGGAAAGACCTTCACAAATCTCGCGAGCGTGGTCTCCCAGTTCTCTACGATCCACCTCGCCTGCGGGCTACCGGTCAACTCGCCATGGCGAACAATCAGCTGGTAGAGTGTTTCGATATCCCTGCGATTGGTGACCGGCTCGAGGTCAACCTCGGCCTGATTGCAGCGGAACGCAAAGTCGCCAGCCTGATCGAGAACATAGGCAATGCCCCCGGTCATACCGGCTGCGAAGTTTCGTCCCGTGAGCCCGAGCACGACGACCAAGCCATTGGTCATGTACTCGCAGCCATGGTCGCCGACGCCCTCGACAACGGCCGTCGCGCCGGAGTTGCGAACGGCAAACCGTTCGCCGGCCATGCCGCCGAAGAAGGCTTCGCCACCGGTCGCCCCGTAGAGGCAAACGTTGCCGATCAGGATGTTCTCCTCCGGCACGAACTCGGATTCGCGCGGATGGTAGATAATCATCTTGCCGCCGGAGAGCCCTTTTCCCACATAGTCATTGGCGTCTCCCTCGAGCGTAAGCGTCACACCGGACGCGAGGAACGCGCCAAAACTCTGACCGGCGCAACCGGTGAACCGAATGCGGATGGTGTCGTCCGGCAATCCCGCCGATCCATACCGCCGGGCGATCTCTCCGCTGAGCATGGTGCCCACGGTGCGATGGACGTTGCGGATGGGCATGCTCAGCGATACAGGCGTTTGATTCTCAATCGCCTCTTGCGTCATTTCAATCAGCTTGCGATCGAGAGCGTTTTCAAGACCGTGATCCTGGGCTTGCAAGCGGCGCCGCCCGACATGGCCCGGGACCGGAGGGTTGTAGAGTATCGAGGACAGGTCGATCCCCTTCGCCTTCCAGTGGGTTATATCCTGGCGCTCGACGAGGCAATCGACCCGGCCGACCATGTCATCGACCGTTCGGAAGCCAAGCTTGGCCATGAGTCTCCGCAGATCTTCGGCGACGAAGAAGAAGAAATTGATCACGTGCTCGGGCTGACCTTGGAATTTCTTGCGGAGTTCCGGGTCCTGCGTGGCCACGCCCACCGGGCAGGTGTTTAAATGGCACTTGCGCATCATGATGCAGCCGAGTGAGATCAGAGGCGCGGTCGAGAACCCAAATTCCTCGGCGCCGAGCAGCGCCGCGATGGCCACGTCCCGGCCAGTCTGCAGCTTTCCGTCCACCTGGATGCGCACGCGGCTGCGCAGGTCGTTCAGCACCAGAACCTGCTGCGTCTCGGAGAGCCCGAGCTCCCAGGGAACGCCGGCATGACGGATGGAGCTGATGGGCGAAGCACCGGTTCCGCCATCGTAGCCGCTGATGAGGATCACGTCGGCGTGAGCCTTGGCTACGCCGGCGGCCACCGTGCCCACTCCCACCTCGGCGACCAGTTTCACCGAGATCCGCGCCTGGGGATTGGCGTTCTTGAGGTCATGGATGAGCTGAGCGAGGTCCTCAATCGAATAGATATCGTGGTGAGGAGGCGGCGAAACCAGGCCGACACCGGGAATCGAGTGGCGCACGCGCGCAATGACCTCATCCACCTTGTGGCCCGGCAACTGGCCGCCCTCGCCCGGCTTGGCACCCTGTGAGATCTTGATCTGCAAATCATCCGCATTGACCAGATAGTTTGTGGTGACGCCGAAGCGAGCCGACGCCACCTGCTTGATGGCGCTGCGGCGCCAGTCTCCGTTGGCGTCGGGCTTGAAACGCTCCTCGTCCTCGCCGCCTTCGCCGGTGTTGGACTTTCCATGGATGCGGTTCATGGCAATCGCCAGCGTCTCGTGCGCCTCCTTGCTGATCGAGCCGAATGACATTGCCCCGGTCGCAAAGCGCCTCACGATATCGGAGGCGGGCTCGACATCGTCGAGCGGAATCGGCGGACCAGCCGGCTTGAAGTCGAGCAGACCGCGGAGCATCAGTAACTCGAAGTTCTGCCGGTCGACAATTTTTGCGAACTCCTCAAATGTCTCGAACTTTGACTGACGCACGGCGTGCTGCAGCTTGCTCACAGTGAGCGGGTTCAGAAGGTGCCGTTCGCCGCGCACCCGGAACTGGTATTCGCCGCCGACCCGCAGTTCGGTGTCAAACTCAGCCGGGGGCTCGAGCGCGAACGCATGCTTCATGAGCGCTTCGCGTGCCAGCACCTCGATGCCCACACCCTCGATGCGCGAAGCCGTTCCGGTAAAGTAGCGCTCGATGAGCGTCCGGTCGAGACCGATGGCCTCGAATATCTGGGCTCCCTGGTAGCTCTGCAACGTCGAGATTCCCATCTTCGAGAATGTCTTGAGGAGCCCTTTATCGGTGGCCTTCATGTAACTCTTGAAAACCTTGTCCCACGTATATTCGGGCGGGAAGTGACCGTCCTTGTAAAGATCCTCGAGCGTTTCGATGGCCAGGTAAGGGTTCACGGCGCTCGCGCCGTAGCCGAGAAGCAGCGCGAAATGCATGATCTCGCGCGGTTCCCCGGACTCGACGATCAAAGCCACCTGGTTTCGCGTTTTCTCGCGGATCAGGTGGTTGTGCACGGCCGATAGCGCGAGCAGGCTCGGGATCGGAGCATACCGCTCATCGACGCCATGGTCGGAGAGAATCAGCAGGATATAACCGGACTTGATCGCAAGCGACGCGCTGCGACAGAGCGCTTCGACAGCTTTCTCAAGCTCTTGTTCGCCCCCGTCGACGCGAAAGACCGTCGGCAAGGTGATGGCCAGGAAGTCGCCCCAGTTGACACGCCGCAGCTTTTCCAGTCTCCAGTTCGAGATGATCGGGTGACGCAGTTTCAGCGTGTGGCAGTTCTTCGGCGTCTCCTCGAGGATGTTGCCCTCGCGCCCGATATAACTGTTGAGCGACATCACCAGGTCCTCGCGGATCGGATCGATAGCCGGATTGGTGACCTGGGCGAAGGTCTGCTTGAAGTAGCTGAACAGCAGCTGGGGCTTGTCCGACAAACAGGCGAGCGGCGTGTCGATGCCCATCGACCCGACCGGCTCCTCCGCTTTGAGCGCGGCAGGCCCGAGGATGAGCTTCAGGTCTTCGTCCGTGTAGCCGAAGGCCCGCTGACGCATCACGATCGTGTCATGGTCGGTCGGCCGGACATTCGCAGGACTTGGAAGATGATCGAGAGTGATCTGGTTTTCCTTCACCCATTGGGCATAAGGCTGCCGCGTCGCCAGCTGCTTCTTCACTTCATCGTCGGAAATCAAACGTTTCTGCTCGGTGTCGACCAGAAGCATGCGTCCCGGAGCCAGCCGACCCTTCATGCGCACATCTTCAGGCTTCACCGGTAACACACCCGCCTCGGAAGCCATGATGACCAGACCGTCCTTCGTCACCAGGTAGCGGCCCGGCCGCAACCCGTTGCGATCGAGCTTGGCACCGATGACCCGTCCGTCGGTAAAGGCGACGGCAGCCGGACCGTCCCACGGCTCCATCAGCGAGGCGTGATACTCATAGAATGCCTTGACGTCCTCGGGCATGGCCGGATCGTGGTCCCAGGCCTCCGGTATGAGCATCGACATCACGTGCGGCAGGCTGCGGCCGGCGAGCGTGAGCAATTCGACTGCATTGTCGAGGTTGGCCGAGTCGCTGCCGCCCGGCGCAATGATCGGCAGTAGCTTCTTGAAGTCCTCCCCGAACAAGGGAGAAGCAAGCACAGACTGCCGCGCGTACATCCAGTTCACGTTCCCACGGAGCGTGTTGATTTCCCCGTTGTGACAGATGTAGCGGTACGGGTGGGCCAACTGCCAGCTCGGAAACGTATTGGTCGAGAAGCGCTGATGCACCAGGCACATCGCGCTCATCACTTCCCGGTCCGACAGCTCCTTGTAGAACTGGCTGATCTGAGGAGCAAGCAACAGTCCTTTATAAACAATCGTGCGCGAGGAAAGCGACGGAATATAGAAGAGGTCCTTCTCCTTAAGGTCGGAGTGGCCCACGATAGACTCGGCCTGCTTGCGCAGGACATAGAGCTTGCGCTCAAGCGCGTCTTGGCCCATTCCCGGCGCACGCCGGATGAAAAATTGCTCGATGTAAGGCTGGGTGTTGCGCGCCAGACGGCCGATCATGTCTCCGTTGATCGGCGTGTCCCGCCACCCGACTACCGAGAGTCCATGATCGCGGGCAATCTTCTCGATCAGACCCTCACAGAGGATGCGTTCCTGAGGATCGACCGGCAGAAATGCCATGCCCACCCCGTATTCACCGGGCGCGGGGAGAGTAAAGCCAATACGCGCACACTCTCGCTCGAAGAACGAATGAGGAATCTGGATCAGTATGCCGGCGCCATCGCCCGTCTGCGGATCGCAGCCGCAGGCGCCGCGATGGGTCAGGTTGATCAGAATCTGGATACCCTTGAGCACAATCTCATGAGACTTCTGGCCCTCAATATTGGCGACGAACCCGATGCCACACCCGTCGTGCTCGTCGTGAGGTCTGTAGAGACCCTGCGCCTCGGGTAGTCCCAAAAACGGATAGTTTTCCGATGATTTCGCCCGGTTTTTCATTTGGCAATTCTGACCAGCGTGAAATCTCGACTCGCTCTGCTCCTGCCCATTTCTGCAAGAGAGGCCGACATCGGCGACTCAATACCGATGCCAATTTCGATTCTCCGATTCACAAGTAATATACACCGGACCGCCCGCTTATAGATAAACTATCCCGGACGTGACGAAGGACATCCGGTCAAATTCCGCAGCTTCCGCGCTTAAGATGAATGCTCAGTTCGGGGTCCGCCCCGCCGCCCCGGAGGGGGGTAGGCAGCCGGTGTGCGCTTTCTCCGGCCTTCGTAAACAGCCCACCCGGGACCATGTCGAGCCCCTCAGTCCGGCTGGCTCCCACGGCCGCCTTCAAGGCGCCTTGAATCGGCCCGAGAAATAGATGACCGGATCGTGCTGTGCGGAATCTGACGGGGCGCGTCACGAGCAGAATCGCGGAGAACAGATTCGGTTCGCTCGGACCACGATCTCGTGAAGCTATGGGGCTGGCGTCGTCTCCGCGGCGACCCGGGCCGGCAGAGGGCGGTAGCCGCTTCGAGTCCGGATGTGATACTTTTTCAAATTATCGCCCACCAGTTTCACCGTGATGGCGCGCCAGCCGCGGTTCGGATTTGGCAGCGGGTAGTAGTTGAGCAAGTAGAGATGCGCTAGGTCATCGCGGATCGCAGCGAAGGCTCGCTGCTCGTCCTTCCAGTTCTTGGCAAAATAGGCCTCCCCGCCCGTTGCGGAGCTCATGCGCCCGAAGACCGCCGTTGAAACCGGTTCCAGTTGGGCTTGCCGGGTACTGATCATGTAGATCGGGATTCCTTCCGACTGCGCGAGCTCGCCCACATCCTCTGGTGGCACCATGCTGTCATTGTCGGGGCCGTTCGAGAAGACCACGATCACCTTTCTGCCCTTGTACTGGCCGGCGTCTTTGAGGGTCAGCAGCAAGGCATTGTAGAGCGCGGCATCATCTCCGGCGGTCGTGGCACGCACCCCGCGTAAGACCTGCGACCGGTCGGGGGTGAGCGAGGAGGCGCGGAACAGATCACGGCTGTAGGAGTAGAACGCCACCCGGTCAGGGCCATCGAGAGACCGGACGAAGTCAGCGATCGCGTCCTGCGCGAAAGCGAAACCCCGATACATGTAATTGCTCGTATCGAAGAGTATAAAAACATCTGCGCCGGCGATCGCGGACTCAACGCCGTCGGGCGACCGCCCGACGAGGGAGCCTCCGAGCAGGTCATCATGCGGACTGCCCGGGGGCGCGGCCGAGCGAGGATCGGGCGGCCTGGGCTTGTCGGTTTCGGCGGCGATGTCGGACAAGACTCGCGGGGCTTCGTTGCCTTCTGCGAAGGTGGCAATTTTCTGCGGGATCTTATCCTCGGTAATCGTAAAGTCCGACGGCCGCAGGCCTGTCACGTACTTTCCCTTGTTGTCCGTTACCGCCACATTCAACTGCACCATATCGACTACCACGTGAAAGTTCGGTTTGCTTTCCTGAGCGGCCATCCAGGCTCTTGAGCCCGAGACGAATCCGGTCAGGAGCAAGAAAATGAGAAGGGATCGTTTTTCCATAGTTCCTATTCCACCTGCTCGCTAGGTCTACACCAGAAAAGGTCGATAGTTCAAGAGTTCTAGCCGCGAAAATCAGTATTGTCTAGGGTCCGCGATCCGCGCCACTCTGGCGCAGCGAGGCGATCTCACCCCGCCGGAACTCTTCACCCGTTTCGCGCATCGCGCGGAGCACGGCCGGCCAATCTTCAAAATCAGTGGCAAAAATTTTCTCAACCATCCGATGCGTCAGTTCCGGGGCCAGGCGATTGAGCATTTCCGGAGGATAGCCGAGTTCGTCCGCCAGACGGGCCCAGTACAAGTTATTCGAATCCCAGGACTCCGCCAGCAGACGGCTCGGGTAACCCATGAAAGAGGGGAAGGGCTTCCCATTCAGCAATTCGCGTGTATAGCTCTGCGCGAGTATGGGATGAGGCACGCCAAAATCCTTCGACAGCCGCCCCCAGCTGACGGATTCGGGATCACTGTGCGCAAGGGCTTCGAGTTCGCTACCCGCTGACGCCCAGGAACCAGTGTCTGCCGGAAATCTTTGACGGAATTCGGCGGCCAGGTAGAAAGTGTCTGCCGGCATGAGCTGCGGCAGCATCTCCTCGACCCGCCCTGCGCGGAGAGCGCTCTCGACTCCCTCGAGCCTTCGAGGCAGCATGCGCTCGGAAAGGATCCCCACCACTTTCTCGCGCAGTTTTTCATCCCCCAAGGCAGCCGTCAACAGTTCCTCCCCGGTCCGCTGGTAGAGCGCGACGGCATGAAGTTCTTCCCGGCTCACTCCCCACCACCGCGGCATGATGGCGTTGATCATGAGACCGGGCACCAGTTCATCCCAAATCAGGGCCTGGACGTTTTCTGGAACCGTAAAGTCCTGCTCGACCCTCGCCAGGACGTAGGGCAGGTCCGCGAGCGAACCGACCAGGTGGCCCCCTCCGCTCGCAGCCCAGCCACGGCCGAACAGGCTCGGCGTCTGCCAGGCTTGCTCTCCTCCGGCGGTCATTTCTCCCGAGAAATCGTGGAAGCGGACGAACAGGGGATTATGGTGGAGCGTCTGAGCTGCCGGCGGCTCATAGTAGGCGTAGTTGAGTCCGACCAGAGTGTCCCGCAGGAAAGGAGTGAGCTGGCCCCGCGCCTGAGCCAGTTCGCCATGAGAGCCCGGCGACTTGATCACTTTCGTCAGATCGGTCTTCATCTCAAGAGTCGTGTGACTGTTATTGTAGAGGCCGGTGGCCCATTCGCTTCGTTCGGTCGGAGTAAAGAAGGGCCGCGGCATCTCGAATTCCCGCAGCTCCTTTGCGAGCGGTATCAGTTCATCGCCCACCGGTGCTCCTTGTGCCATTCGATCGAGGCCGTCCGCGAGACCCACGATCGTGTCGAGAGAAACCAGCCGCTGATCATCCAAGACCGAGCGGATCCTGGTTGCCAGTTCTTGCCGGACCTGTTGACCGCCCGGGGTGCTCTGATTGGGTCCTGCCAGTAAAGCGATGATTTCATCCTGAGAGAGGTTCATTCTGCCCGAGGCCACTCGCCCGATCTCGCCGAGCGAGCTACGGCCCGCGTCGAAGAGCTGGGCCGCGGAGGCGATTCCAGCGAACGGATTGATGACCTTCTGCCAGGAATCGTTCAAACTTGCGCTCGAGATTTGCCCCTGCCGAGCCAGGATTTGCCAGAGCCCGACGTTGGCTTGCAAAATACCCAGGGCGTTTGAACGAACGACGCGATCCGGAATGCGGTCAAGAGCCTCGGCCACGCCGAGAAAACGTACGATGGAGGCGTTGTTCAATGCATGGAATTCGGAAAAAATCAGATACTGGTCGCTGAACCGCGAGTATTTCTCGGCCAGCAAGCGGACCGTTTGAGCGTTCAGGGTCTGCTCGGGAGACCGCCCGCGGTCGACCTCGCTCAGCAGCAGATACATTTGCAGCGGGCCGTTCGTCGATGTGATTCGGGAAAGCGCGAACATTCCCTCAAGCAGTTGTTCGGGATTGTTCACGCGGCCCGTACGTTTGGCCCATTCCCGGGCGATCTTCGAATCGCTCTTCCGTCGAAGAACCTCCTTCCATACTTCCAGCCCGCCAGGGACGTGAGGTTGACCGTTGGGGTCCAGTTGAAGCCTGGTCATCAGGAGCAACAAGCCCGGGTCGGGCCGAAACACCGGCTTCGCCGGACCAGGAGAACTATCTGGACCTCGAAGGGCCTCATAGAAATGCTGCAACCGGCGAGGCTCGGTGAAGTAGGGCTGACGAGTCTCGCTGAGGCGGGACATCGCATCAAAATAAGCCGCCAGCCAGCCCTCATCTTTGGCGAGCAGCCGGGTGACGAACTCGCCCGGCTGCTCCGGACTCACGCCGACCAGATTTTTCCAACTTGCCTCCGCCGACGCTCCTCCGGGCACCACGACACGCCCATTTCGGATGCAGATCTGATTGCCGTAGAAATCCAGCACGGCGGCGAAGGGAGCTAGTTTCGCCAGTCCCGGAGACTCCCGCAGGCGATTTCCGGTTTCCGTATCGATCCTCGCCAGGGCCCAATAAAGGCGAGCGAGAACGGGATCTCGCAGAAGCGAGTCAAGCACATCCCGTTTTCTCGCCTCTCGGGCGGCTCTGTCGGTCTTCTCGGGCGTGGTCCAATCGCTCGGCGAGAAGAGAATGGGCACCTGAGAGGAGGAGTAGGCATAGGTGAACGGTTTCCCGCCCCGAAGCGTTTCCTCAAGATCCGCGAGGGGGAAACCGGAATCGATTGTTAAAAAAGCCCTGTCCGGATCGGAGGTCTCAACCGAAGTGTCTGGCCCGCACGGTTGACGGAGCCTGTAGCCGATGATCATCAGCAATGACTTCGACTCGTCGCACTTGGAAACCCGAATGACCCCCGCGCTCCCCGCCAAGGCTTGCAGCTCCCGCGCCTGGTCAATATACCTTCTCAACAGGATGAGAAATTCGGTGGCTTTGCCCGTCCTGGCCTGCACATCCTGATAACCGTACATCACCACATTGCGAGCTGTCAGAGGCAGGACCTCCTGCCGAGAAACCTTCTGGCTGATGCCGGCCATGCGCAGGAAGGACCGCAGAGGGCCTGGAATGACAATCTCGGCAGAAGAAGCGGTAGAAGATGATGATGAGTGGGAAGCAACGGAGGCGGACTGTTGAGTTCCCTGGGACTCCGACGACGAGGCGAGAGCGGCGCTCCGAGCGCTTCTCGGCAGGCAAGCAAGTGCACAGGCGGAAGCGGTGAGAACTAAAGCGGACAAGCGAAGCGAAGAGGTCATGGCTAGACGCCACCTCCGGGCCGGGAATTACGCGTTTCAATTAAACAAACTAGAAAGAGCGTCCCCGCTCGTGAGCTCTGCCCGATCGCTCGCGATCGGAGTGACGGCGTTTACCTGATAGCCCGCCTCACGGTTTCATTATCGCCAGCTGGTCGACGAACCGGACGCTTTTCTAGCTCATTTGCCTGGACAGAAGCTATCACGTAAATCCTGTAGAGCATAGTGCTAGAATCGATGCGAGCCTGTTCAGGTACTGGCTCGTTCGACTCGCTCGATCGCTCTCGCTCAGAACTTGGACCCGAACGGCTTGAGGAGTCCGAAGTCGATGAGCCCGTTCGCCACAAACTGAACGGCCAACGCGACCAGCAGCAATCCCATCAGCCGCATCATGATGCGAATCCCGGTGTCGCCGAGGTAACGCCGAACCCGCTCGGCTCCGGCGAGGACCAGGTAGGAAGCATAGGCGGTGAGAAGAATCGTGGTGTAGACAACCACGTGCTGCCACACGGAATGAGACTCGCCGACCAGAACCATCACTGTTGAAATCGCCCCCGGGCCCGCCAGCATCGGCATTCCGAGCGGAATGATGCTCGCATCGGCCTTCTCGGCGCCCTCTTGCTGTTCTTCGGGCGTCGCCTTCGTTCCCGACTGCCGCGCCTGAAGCATGTCGAGGCCGATCTGCAGCAAGATGATGCCGCCCGCAATTTTGAATGCCGGTAGCGTGATGCCGAAGGCCCTGAAGATCAGGCTGCCGGCCACGGCAAATGTGCTTAGCGCGATGCCGCAGGTCCAGGCCGAGCGCCGGGCCATTTCGCTCCGCTCGGAGGGCGGGGAGTTCACGGTTATGGCGAGGAACACAGGGATCACGGCGAAGGGGTCCACCAGGAAGAAGACGGAGGTCACCGCCAGCAGAGCGAACTCCAGGACTTGCCTCACCGAATGTGGCATGGATAGCTCTTTCGTCCGCCGCCAGCCCGTCCAAGACAGCGTCAAAATAACATCTTTGCGCGCCGTTAGACAGACGGTCCATAAGACTTGCAATACTGGACCGAGCTATCGACAATCGGGCGCATGGACCTTCGCGGCTGGGAGGAGCGATACGCCACGCGGGAGCGGCCGTCCGAAGACTTCCAGACGGCGCCCACTCCGCTCGTCGTCGAAGTGACCAAGTACCTGACGCCGGGTAGGGCCCTTGACCTTGCGTGTGGCACGGGCCGAAATTCGCTATGGCTTGCTGAACACGGCTGGCGCGTCACGGCCGTCGATGGCGCGCCAACCTCTATCGAAATCCTGCGCAGTCGCGCCTCTGAACGTGGCCTCGCGGTCGAGACAAGAGTCGCTGATCTTGAAAAGGGCGAATACCGGATTGAAAGCTCGACTTGGAATCTTGTCATTATCAGCTATTACCTCGAGCGGAGCCTGTTTGAACCAGCGAAGGGAGGAGTCGCGCCGGGGGGCATCCTGCTTGCGATCGTGCACGTCGCCGAACCGGGAGAAGCCCCCACAGAACACCGCCTGCGACCGGGCGAGCTTCGGAACTATTTCCAGAGTTGGAACGTTCTCCACCACTACGAGGGCAAGCCGAACGATCCGGTCCATCGCCGTTCGGTTTCCGAAATCGTCGTGCGCCGGCCGAATCTCGTTCGAAATGATCGATGAGCATCCCTCCGGGCGAGTCGAGCCCCGTCTATACCGTCGGGTTGATTCCGCCCGCACATCTCTCGAGGTTCGCGGCCGTTTGAACCTATTCGCGGCTGAGCTCCCTTGACATCTGCCAGGCGCAGAGCATCGCGAGCAGTAGCAGGCCAATTCCAACACCCCAATCAAGCAGCAATAATTTACCAACGCCGAATAGAGCGCCGTAGATCATGAAGCATCCGAGAATCCACCGCCACAAGTTGCGTCCGACGTCGTGCGTCTCGCGAAGCTCGGGTGCCTGTCGCGCGATCGGCCGCCATCCCGTCACCTGCGGGCGAACCCTCCGGTAGAAGGACAACAACAGGTCGTTCGGCTCTGGCTTGGTCAGCAGCGTCACCAAAATCCAAATGCATGTCGTGACCATGGTTGTGGTCAAGGCTGCCTTCGCGAACCTGACCGGGCTGTTACCGAGGAATGGTTCCGGCCGGTCGAGCACGAGCAGCCACAACCGCTGCCAGCTGAGCGCTCCGGCCATGAACAGAGCCGTTGCCATCGCGGAGATCTCGCTCCATGCATTGATTCGCCACCAGAACCAGCGCAACAGATACACGCTGCCGGTCCCAGCGCCCAGCTCAAGCACAATTTCCCATCCCGAGCGAATCGAAGACAGTCGCGCCGACACGTAACCGGCCGCGAGCACCAGCAGCAGCGTCACGAGCCGCGAGACGACGACATAGTGGCGCTCTCCCGCCTGGCGTCGCAGAAACCGCCGGTAGAAATCCTCCACCAGATACGACGTTCCCCAGTTCAGTTGCGTCGCGATCGTCGACATGAACGCCGCGAGGAAACCCGCCAAAACGATGCCGCGCAGGGTATGAGGCACATGTTCAACGACGATCATCATGTAGCTGTCCTCCGGATGCTCCAGTCCGGGATAGAGAACGATCGCTGCCAGGGCCGTGAGAATCCACGGCCAGGGTCGCAGCGCGTAGTGAGCGATATTGAACCAGAGCACCGAGAGCAGTCCCTCACGTTCGTCGCGGGCGCTGAAGATCCGCTGGGCGATGTAACCGCCGCCCCCGGGTTCGGATCCCGGATACCAGAAAGCCCACCACTGGATCCCAAGATAGACGGCAAACGTGATCACCGGCACGGTCCACAACGCCTGGCTCGAGGCCCCACGCGACAGGTCAGGCAGAAACGAGAGCGGGTCCGATGCTCCATTCGAGGCGCGAATCGAGCCGATCCGAGCGATCATCGGACCCATGCCGCCAGCGGAGGAAACCGCATACCACGCAACCACGATCGCTATCCCCATCTTCAGTACAAACTGGAACAGGTCGGTCCAAAGGACCCCCCACAATCCGCCGAGGGACACATAGATGCCGGTGAACGGAATTAGGAAACAGATACAAACCGTCAGCGCCTGCCCGCTGGTGCCGGAGAATGCCGGCCCCATGATCCTGCTCAGAAGATTTGAGAACCCGAGAAGCAAAGGCGACCCCTGCATGGTTGGACCGAGCGTCGCGGAGACGATGCTGATCATCGCTTTCGTGACCCATCCCAGGATCAGGCAGTTCATCATCAGCCCGAGGTAAAGCGCGCGAAAACCTCGGAGGAATGCTGCGGGCTTTCCTGCGTAGCGCATCTCCGCGAACTGCACATCGGTCATCAGGCCCGACCGACGCCAAAGGCGAGCGAAGACAAAGACCGTCATCATCCCCGAGAGCAGGAACGCCCACCAAATCCAGTTCCCCGCGATTCCTTGCGTGTAGACGAGACCCGCCACGACGAGCGGCGTGTCGGCGGCGAAGGTCGTAGCGACCATGGATGTGCCCGCCAGCCACCAGGGCACACGGCGTCCCGCTACAAAATAATCCTGCGTGCTCCCGCCCGATTTTCGACGGAAGTAGGAACCCGTCATGAGCGTGATCAGCAGGTAGCCGAGAATCACAGTCCAATCGAGGATCGTGAAAGTCATGGCTCGATCATTCTCAACTTCGATCCGACAGGACCAGGGCGCTCACGAGAGGAAATCCGGATGAACGCCATCGACGTACGGGTCGCGTTCGAATCGGCCGCCGCGGGCTGTTTCGAGAACGCGCGGGATCGGCGCGAGGGTTCTGGTGCCGATCCAGAGGAGATTCCCGGACGACACGAAGAAGAAGACGTCGAGCAGGGCCTCGCCGCGCTAAGATCTCGGCGTATAGGCCGTGCACGCGACGACCGGAAGCTCGGGATATTTCGGAAATCTCGGATCACTGGCCGATCGCTCGCAAAGATAAAACACAGACCCGCGCGACGACTCGACGCGCCTGGCGAACAGACAGCGAGCGCACAACCCGATGCGAGCGGCATTGCAATCAGGTGCTTTAGGCACGTTCAGAGAATAGCATTCTCGACCAGGCCCGTGCCCGATCCGCTCGACGAGCGGTGTATAATCAACCTCGCGGGATCAGCTGAATAAAATCCCGTTCCAAAATACTCGATGAATCGCCCGGCCACGCGTCTGTTGATTGCGATCTCGTTCGTGCTGTTTCTCGTCACGCGAGCACAGTCGGTCGCCTTCCAGGACACCGCCGGAGCCACCGGCCAGAGGGCGACGCCCGAATCACCAGTCCTCCCGAACCCGCCGAAAAGCTGCTCAAGTCGATCCCTGCTCCTCAATTTCGAGATCAACCGCGACGGCGAGCCCGCTCGCGAGGTCCCCATCTGGCGTTTGCCGGAGAGCCCAGCTTTCTTCTTCGCTTCGGGTATGACCATCGACGCCGATGGCGCTCCGAACGCTTACAACCCCGAGAATACGGGCTTGGATGACCTGGCCAACGCGGGCGAGCCAGGGCATTGGCAGGGTGTTATTCAGGACGAGCACGGGAACCCGCTCGTGCAGGGCCCGAGCGACCCCTTCCCCGGTTACTATGTCTCCTGCACGGCTCTTGCGGACCGCAGCAAGAACGTCCTGGACCCCACCCGCTACGTGGACGCTTCCAAGATTCCTTACGTTGTACTGCCGCGTGATGTGGCCAGACTGTCGGGCGCGCGCCTAGGAGATTTCGCGGTTGTCTTCAACCTGCGAAGCGGCAAGTCCTCCTATGCCATCTTCGCGGACATCGGTACGCTTGGCGAGGGCTCGATTGCCCTGGCCGACAATCTCGGGATTTGGTCGAACGCGCGCGAGGGAGGCCGGAGGGGAGGAATCCTGTACCTGATTTTTCCGGGGACGGGGAATGGCCAACCGCGCACGGTCGAGGAGATCAACGAGCAAGGGGACAAGACATTTCAGGGATGGGGAGGAACCGAACAGATCAACTCCTGCGCGGCGAATTGAGCCGGTCGCCCGCCGGACCCTTTTTGGGAATCACTTCGCGCGAGCGGGCGCGCTCCTTGTCTCAAGCCAGTTAAGAATGCGACCTTAGGACCGAAGGGTCGGTCCGTAGGGTCGATAAAGGGATAAACGGGGATAAACGGTCGATGCATTGACAGAACGGTACGAGTAGGATTACATTGAAGAGGATGAATTTGGCATTGCCGAGCGCGCGTTGTCGTTGTTGTAGGGCGATCCATGTTTGTGCCTCAACAACGGGGGCGCCGGGTTCGTAAGCCAAGTTCCAAATAACACTGGACTTAAACCCGCCGCCGGAGACGCTCCGAGCGGCGATTTTTTTTATGGCTGAAAACGCTGCAGCACTGGGAATAAGCAACGCAACCGATCACCTCAAAATGCTCGAAGCGGAGAGCATTTTCATCCTTCGGGAAGCTGCGGCCGAATTCGCCCGCCCGGTCATGCTGTACTCGATCGGCAAGGATTCCTCCGTCATGCTGCGCCTCGCTCAGAAGGCCTTCTACCCGGGTAAGGTTCCGTTTCCGCTCCTGCACATCGACACTGGCTATAAGTTTCCGGAGATGATTCAGTTCCGTGACTGGTACGCGCAACACGTGGGCGCGAATCTGATCGTTCACAAGAACCAGAAGGCTCTCGACGAAGGGGCCAATCCGTACGCGTTGGGCACGCAGAGGTGTTGCGGCTTGCTCAAGACGCGTTCGCTGCTTGACGCCTTGAGCGAAGGCGGATTCGATGCTGCTTTCGGCGGTGCGCGCCGCGACGAAGAAAAGTCGCGCGCCAAGGAACGCGTCTATTCCTTCCGTGATTCTCTTGGCCAATGGGACCCCAAGAATCAGCGGCCCGAGTTGTGGAGCCTGTTTAACGGCCGCCATCACAAAGGCGAAAGCATCCGTGTGTTCCCGTTGTCGAATTGGACCGAGATGGACATCTGGCTGTATATCCACGCGGAGAACATTCCTATCGTGCCGCTCTATTTCGCGAAGCATCGCGAAGGCGTCGTCCGTGGCAAGACCGTCCTGCTCGTCGGGAACGGCACGCGCTTGTTTGGCGGCGAGAAGCCGCAGATGGTGAAGTGCCGCATGCGTTCGCTCGGGTGCGTTCCGTGCACGGGCGGGATTCTTTCCGACGCCGATACGGTGCCCAAGATCATCGAAGAGATGGTTTCATTCCGTCGTTCCGAGCGCGAGAACCGGGTCATCGATCACGACGAAGAAGGCTCCATGGAGATCAAGAAGCGCGAGGGGTATTTCTGATGTTCACGGCACCGGCCGGGCCAGGCGCGACATCGTCGGAACCCGCTCCGTGGTTCAGACCTGGCGAGAGCTTGCTGCGCTTCACCACCGCCGGCAGCGTCGATGACGGCAAGTCGACGCTGATCGGACGTTTACTCTACGACAGTCAGGCGATCTTCGAAGACCAGCTGGCTTCGGTCCGCGAAAGTAAGATCAATCGTTCGAGCGGACCCATCGATTTCTCTCTGCTGACCGATGGCCTGCGCGCCGAACGCGAGCAAGGCATCACCATCGATGTGGCCTATCGATATTTTGCAACTCCGCGCCGCAGGTTCATCATTGCCGATACGCCGGGTCACGAGCAGTACACGCGCAACATGGCCACCGGTGCCTCGACGGCCGACGCAGCCGTGGTGCTGATCGACGCCACCAAGGGGGTGTTGCGGCAATCGCGCCGACACGCCTTCATCGCCAACCTGCTCGGCGTCCAGCACATCGTGGCTGCCATCAACAAGATGGATCTAGTCGGCTATTCCGAGGAAGTCTTCGAACGAATCGCCGCCGAGTTTCGCGATTTTACGAACCAGCTGGGCGTAAGAAATGTGTATGCGGTGCCGATCAGCGCACTCGAAGGCGACAACGTTGTCGAACGGAGCGCGCAAACGCCCTGGTTCAACGGGCCTGCCCTTCTCGAATTCCTCGAGAGGATACCCATCACGGACTCCACCGCCTCCAGGCCGCTGCGCTTCCCGGTGCAGTACGTCATTCGGCCGGACTCGAGCTTCCGCGGTTTTGCGGGCCGCTTGGTGTCTGGCGTCCTGCGTGCCGGGTCGAAAGTTGTGGCCCTGCCGTCGGGCGTCGAGACGCGAGTCAAATCGATCGTGACGTTCGAGGATGAATTGCAAGAAGCCGGTCCGGGCAGTTCGATCACCCTAACTCTCGAAGATGAAATCGACGTCAGCCGCGGGGACGTGCTGGTCGAGGAAAACGATCCGCCTCTGGTCGGGTGTGAATTCGAGACGATCGTCGTATGGATGCATCCCGAGCCGCTGGACGTTCACAAGATCTACGTGCTCAAGCACACGACGCGCAATGTTCGCGCGCGTGTCAAGCAGCTGCGCTACCGGATCGATGTCAACACGCTCGAGCGGTCGCCGGCCTCGAGCCTCGAACTGAACGACATTGCGGCGCTCGATCTGCAGACCACGGTGCCGCTCTATTTCGACCCCTACAGCGAAAACCGCACGACGGGAAGCTTTATCGTGATTGACCCGACTTCGAACGCCACCGTCGCCGCCGGAATCATCGAGCGCGCGATCGATCAGCGCCCGTCGGTGCGCTCGGTTGGCGCGCCAGCCGATCGTGGACGCAGTTCAAATCAAGAGCGCACTCTCCGTTTTGGCCATCCGTCGGCTGCCGTGTGGCTCAGGGGACGGCCGGGCGTCGCCGAATTGGTGGAACGCAGATTGTTTGACGAGGGCTGGCACGTGCAGCTCGTCGGGCCGACAGATTTTCTCCCGCACGAACTCATCACGGTCGCGAAGGCCTTCCGCTTGTCGGGAACGATCGCGGTCTTCTCTCCTCTTGACGACGGAACGAACCAGCGGCAAGCGGTCCGCGCGATTTTTGGCCCCGAGGCTTTCTTCGCGCTCGATAGCGGCGACCGGAGCGATGACGAATCGGCCGCACACATTGTTGACGCCCTGCGCAAATGGCGCGAGACGCATTCCGATCCATGGAGGGCGAAGCAATGAGCCCGCTCGAAGCGACCGAACTGTTCGAGGCCCTCTCGGCCGAGGCGGTGATCGATCGCGTTCTCACTGAGAACCCGGGCCCGGCCTGCGTCACATGCAGTTTTCAGGCAGAGGACATGATCGTGCTCGATCTCCTGGGCAGCCGCAGGCCGGGAATTCCGGTGCTGTTCCTCGATACTGGCTACCACTTCGCCGAGACGTATGCCTATCGCGACCGCATGACGCAGCTCTGGAATCTGAACGTCCGCAATCTCACGGCCACGCGGTCTGTGACCGAGCAGGAGCGGGAGTTCGGCCTGCTCAATCGGAGCGACCCGGGCCGTTGCTGCCAGCTGAGGAAAGTCGAGCCGCTTTTCGGGGCGCTCGAGGAGTTCGCGGTCTGGTTTACCGGGCTGCGCCGTGAGCAGTCGCCGACGCGCAAGAATCTGAAAGTGGTCGAGACCCATGAGCTGCCGACCGGCAAGACTCTTCTCAAGGTGAACCCGCTCGCTGCCTGGAGCTGGGGAGAGGTGTGGAAGTACACCGCCGAACGAAAGATTGCCTATCTCCCGCTTTATGACGCCGGATACCGAAGCATCGGCTGCGAACCGTGCACGTCGGTACCGGCCGAGGGAGCCGATGCACGCTCCGGCAGATGGAGCGGAACCAAGCTGGAATGCGGTATTCACACGCTTTCCAAGCGAGCTCAATGATGCATTCTCTGATTGGTTTCCTGATCGCACTGGCCGTAGGCCTTACCGGCATCGGCGGTGGCAGCTTCACTGTCCCTGCGCTCGTGCTGATAGCCGCTTTGCCGGCGGGCGTCGCCGTAGGAACGGCTTTCGTGTTCGCCGGCGTTCTGCGGCTGATCGCGGCGCCCTTCTACATGATCGGCAGGCAGGTGCATTGGCGCTATCTGTGGCTCTTGGTCCAAGGAGCCGTTCCCGGATTGCTGATCGGCACATTCATACTGCGGCTGCTCGATTCCCGGGCTGGCAGCCCGATCGTGGTTATCTTGCTCGGCGTCGTGCTGGCCCTGTCATCGAGCGTGACGTTTGCTCCGCGTGTGCAGAATCCTGGTTTTGCACAAAAGAATTCCCGTTGGCTCCCCTGGCTCGCGCTGCCGATCGGAGTCGAGGCCGGATTCTCTTCGGCGGGTGCCGGCGCTCTTGGAACCGTGCTGCTGCTGAACTATTCAGAAATGACGCCGCCCGAGGTCGTGGGCACCGACCTGTTGTTCGGTCTTGTGCTGGCCGTGATCGGTAGCGCTTTTCATTGGAGGTTCGGCTCGATCAACCTCCCGGTGCTGACCCAGCTGCTTGCCGGAGGAGTTCCCGGAGTGTTGATCGGATGCCTGTTCGCCCGCAAGGTCCCGGCTCGGAAGCTCAAGACGGCCATCGCGCTCATCGCGATTTTTGCGGGTTTGCAGCTGATTTGGACTGGTACTCGCACAATTGTCACGCAGCACGGCTCGCGTTCATCGAAGGTATCCGCGCGGGGGACGACAGCCGCCCGAGCCGGATTGAACTGAGACGATCCGGGGCGGCCGGTCGACGGCAGGAGCGAACGCAAGTCAACCCCGACCTGTGACCCGCATCCATCCGAGCTCAGGAGCTCCCTCCGAAGGCTTCAGGCCGCGACTCGCCGCCCGACCGCCGGCGCGATCGCGCAAATTTCCTTCATGAGCTGAACAAATTGCTCGGGATAAAGCGACTGTGCCCCGTCGGAGAGCGCGCGCTCGGGGTCCGGATGGACTTCAATGATCAGTCCGTCGGCGCCCGCGGCCACAGCCGCGCGAGCCATCGGCGCGACCTTATCCCGCCGCCCGGTTCCGTGCGATGGGTCGGCGACAATCGGTAGATGCGAAAGGCTCTTGATTACGGGAATGGCTGCGATGTCAAGTGTGTTGCGCAGGTAGGTGTCGAAGGTGCGGATGCCGCGTTCGCACAGGATCACCTTGTAGTTTCCTCCGGACATTATATATTCGGCGCTGAGCAATAGCTCCTCGAGCGTGGCGGACATTCCACGCTTCAGGAGTACTGGCTTATCGATCTCACCGAGGCCGCGAAGCAAGTGGTAGTTCTGCATATTGCGCGCGCCCACTTGCAACACGTCCACATAGCCGAGCATCACTTCAATCTGCGAAAGGTCCATCACTTCGCTCACGACGAGCAGGCCGTTCTCGCGAGCCGCTTCTTGCAGCAGCTTCAGGCCCTCCTCGCCCATCCCCTGGAAGCTGTAAGGCGACGAGCGAGGTTTGAACGCTCCTCCGCGCAGCAACTTCGCGCCTGCCCGAGCCACGTCCCGGGCAACCGCCGCGATCTGGGCCGGGGACTCGACCGCACACGGCCCGGCCGCCACGACAAGGTCCCGCCCACCGATCGTTAGACCGTTGCCCAGATCGAGAATGCTGCCCTCCGGTCGGCAGCTTCGAGCGGACAGCTTGAACGGATGAGAGATCGCTACGATCTCCTCGACACCAGGCGCCGAACGCAGCGCCTCAAGCTCGCTTCTGCGCTGGTTGCTGTTGCCCACGACTCCGATCACCGTTCTCTCCTCGCCACGGATCAAGTGCGCCTGGTAACCGCACTCCTGGATGCGCGCCACGACGTGATTGATCTGGTCCTCGGTTGCATCTCCCAGCATGTTGACGATCATTTTCAACTCCTCGTAAATCGCTACGGCAGCGAGCTCGACCGCTACCGTGCCGAAGCGTATGAGCCCAGAATCCGCAACTCCACCACGAGTGACTGCAGCTCCTCGAGAGCTGCGGCAACCTGGGGATCGGTTCTCGAGGCCTGCAAATCCAGATAAAAGCGGTACTGCCATGGCTTGCCGTGAACCGGCCGGCTTTCGATCTTCATAAGATTCAGATTCCGGCGTCCAAACGGCTCGAGCGCGTGATGCAGCGCGCCGGGCCGATGATCGAGCTGAAAAACCAGCGAAAGCTTGTTCGCAGCATCCGGCCACCCAGCCGTTGCGGATAAGAGCAGGAACCGCGTGTAATTCTCGCGGTTGTCTTCCAGGTGCTCGCGCAGGATCGCGCCGCCGTAGAGATCCGCGGCGCGACGGCCGGCGATCGCGGCTCGGGTCCGATCACCTGCCCGCACAACGTCCCGGACGCTCCCGGCCGTATCCTCGGTCGCAACCCTCTTCAAGCGGGGATGGTCGCTGAAGAATTGCTCGCACTGCGCCAGCGCGACCGGGTGCGATTCGACCACGGTCACCTCTTCAAACGTGGCTCCCGGCGGTCCGATCAGATAGTGAATGATGGGAATGATCTCCTCGCCAACGATGTTCAGGCGGCTATCGACGAGCAAATCGAATGATCTGTGGACCGACCCCGCCAGGCTGTTTTCGATGGGCGCCAAAACATAGTCTGCGACTCCGTCGCCGATCGCTGAAAACGCTCGATCGAACGTCGGGCGCGGCACGAGGACGATTTCTTCTCCAAGAAGCTTGACCGCCGCCTCCTCACTAAAGGCTCCGCGCTCTCCCTGAAAGGCGACGCGCGCCTGGGGTCGAATCTTCATAGAGGATCCGGCTTCCCGTAGCGATCGAGCTCTTGTGTACGGATCGATAGATCGAGAATCAATTGATAAATCTTGGCAACGGCCTCATTGTCGAGCGGGCCGGGGTTCAGTTCCCTCATGCGCGTGAGGATCTCCTGTTCGCGGCCGAGGGCACGGAGCGCAACGCCTTCCTCGTTTTTCAATCTTCCTACTTCGAGCGCGAGCTCGGTACGCAGGTTCAGCAGGTGCAGCAATGCCGTGTCGATCGCGTCGATTTTCCGTCTCCAATCATCTATCTTCATGTGGCTCGTGCGCCTCCCGAGCTTCTTCGGACCAAAAAAAAGGCCGCGTCCTCGTTTCGGAGGTTCGCGGCCGGTGTTCGAAACTTTGTGCGGCTCTTAGTGGCTCTGTCGTTCCGCGCGCGTCTCGCCGGCCCGCTCCTCCCGATAGGAGAAGCGGTAGGTAAAGGCGAAGCGTGAGGACTCAGCTTGCATCGCGCGGTTCCGATGTTCCTTCTGATTCCCTCAACCGACGGAATCGAACGAGCACTATACAAAAAGTCTTTTGCTCGAGTCAAGCGTTTCCTGGGCCGCACGCTTATAAGCTCGATTTATGCCGCTCGCAATATTTGCGAATTTGACTTATACCGCCCCCCCCCGCGCGCCCAGGGTGATTTCTATCGACGCCAGCCGGGGGGGCGGCGAAATTCGATTGTCCATTCGGGAATGAGACGGTACTCTATGACGCGACTGATTCGCGTTCAAATCTTGATACCGAGGGGATCTCCCGTCTAAGCGAACCCTAGACGATTGCGCCCCGAACCTCGTGGCAGCGATCGGAGCGTTTCGATTCTCGGGAAGGCGGGAGTCGAGCGGCCATGCAGAGCGATGCGATCAAAAAAGGGCTCTCCCGGGCTCCGGCCAGGGCCATGCTGAAGGCCACCGGCCTCTCCAACGCGGACCTCGAGCGCCCGCTCGTGGCCATCGCCAACACCTGGACGGAGGTGACGCCCTGCAATTTCCATTTGCGAAACCTTGCCGAGCGGGTGAAGCAAGGCGTTCGCGCCGCCGGCGGCACGCCGATCGAATTCGACACCATCACAGTCTCCGATGGAATCACCATGGGCACCGAAGGCATGAAGGCTTCGCTCGTTTCACGGGAAGTGATCGCCGACTCGATTGAGCTGTTCGTTCTTGCGCATTCCTTTGACGCCGTGGTCGCGCTTTGCGGCTGCGACAAGACGATTCCCGGTACCGTGATGGCCCTTGCCCGGCTCAACCTCCCTTCCCTGTCGCTCTACGGCGGCTCGATTATGGCCGGCCAGTTTCGCGGGCGCGACGTCACAATTCAAGATGTCTTCGAGGCCGTGGGCGCTTGCGCGGCCGGTCTGATGACCGAAGGGGAACTCGGCGAGCTCGAAGACAGAGCCTGTCCGGGAGCGGGCGCCTGCGGCGGCCAATTCACAGCGAACACCATGGCTACGGCCCTCGCCTTTGTTGGAATTTCTCCGATGGGCGCGAATGAAATCCCGGCGACGGACCCCCGAAAACCGCAAGCGGCTTTCGATTGCGGCCGGGCCGTGATGGATCTGCTCGAGCGAGACCTCCGTCCGAAACAGATCATCACCCATGCGTCGCTCGAGAATGCCATAGCTTCGGTGGCAGCCACGGGGGGTTCGACAAACGCCGTGCTACACCTGCTGGCCATCGCCCGCGATGCGGGTGTGCCATTGGTGCTCGACGAATTTGACAAAATCTCCTCGAAGACCCCTCTTCTAGCCGACCTGAAGCCGGGAGGAAGGTTTACCGCACCCGATATGTTCTGTGCAGGTGGAATGCGCCTTCTCGGCAAGCGCCTGCACGAAGCCGGATTGCTCAACGATGGCCCGACCGTTTCGGGCAAAAGCCTCTTCCGGGAAATCGTGGATGTCAATGAAACCCCGGGCCAGGAGGTCATCCGCCCACTTTCGAATCCGATCAAGCGGGACGGCGGGCTCGCGATCCTCCGCGGCTCGCTCGCTCCGGAAGGTTGCGTCGTCAAATTGGCGGGGCACGAAAGGCTGCTGCATACGGGTCCGGCTCGCGTTTTTGATTCCGAGGAAGCTGCATTCGAGGCCGTGCAAGGGCGCAAGATTCAGTCCGGGGATGTCGTCGTGATTCGTTACGAGGGACCGAAGGGCGGGCCCGGCATGCGCGAGATGCTGGCGGTGACGGGGGCGCTCGTCGGTCAAGGATTGAGTGAGTCGATCGCTCTGATCACCGACGGCCGCTTCAGCGGCGCGACGCACGGACTTATGGTCGGGCACGTGGCCCCGGAAGCGGCGCACGGCGGCCCAATCGCATTCGTGCGCAATGGCGACGTTATCACGCTCGACGTTCGCGCCAGGCGTCTTGACGTCGACGCCAACCTCGAGGAACGCCGCAAGCTGTGGAAGGCGCCTGCACCGCGGTACGCAACCGGCGTCATGGCGAAATACGCAAAGCTTGTCCAATCAGCATCGGAGGGCGCGATCACCAGCTCCACATAGGAAATCAGGAACATACAAGGAGAAAGACAAATGGCGAAGATGTTCTGGGAAGCAGATGCCAACCCGAAGGCACTCGAAGGAAAGCGTATCGCGGTGATCGGCTACGGCAGTCAAGGCCGCGCCCACGCGCTCAATCTGCGCGACAGCAAGCTCAACGTCGCCGTCGGGCTTCGACCGGGCGGTCCCTCATGGAAGCAAGCCGAGGTGGACGGATGGTCGCTCGTTGGCCCGGCCGAAGCTTCCGAAGGCGCCGACGTGATCATGATGCTCGCGCCGGATATGGCGCAGCCGGCGATTTATCAGAACGAGATCGTTCCGAATCTGAAGGCGGGAGTGATGCTGATGTTCTCCCACGGCTTCAATATTCATTACGGTCAGATCACGCCTCCCAAGAACGTCGACGTTACGATGGTGGCGCCGAAGAGTCCCGGGAACCTCGTCCGGAGACAGTTCGAAGACGGCCGCGGCGTGCCTTGCCTTTTGGCTGTTCACCAGGACGTCTCCGGGCATGCCTTTGATCGGACGCTTGCGTATGCCCACGCCATCGGCGGAACGCGCCCCGGCGTGATTGAGACCACCTTCAAGGAAGAGACCGAGACTGACCTGTTCGGTGAACAAGCGGTCCTGTGCGGAGGAGCGCGTGAATTGATCCTTGCTGGCTGGGAAACGCTGGTCGACGCCGGATATCAGCCCGAGTCTGCCTACTTCGAATGTTTGAACGAGCTCAAGCTGATCGTCGACCTGATCTACGAAGGCGGAATCGCCAGGATGCATCAATTCGTGAGCGAAACCGCGAAGTACGGCGATATTACACGTGGCCCTCGCGTTATCGACGAACACGTGCGGCAAAACATGAAGAAGATTCTCGAGGAAGTTCAATCCGGGGCATTCGCGAGGGACTGGGTGCTTGAAAATCAGGCCGGACGTCCGCAGTATACAAAGCTTCTCGAACGCCAGAAGAACCACCCGATTGAAAAGGTCGGCGAAGAGTTACGGAAGCAGATGTCCTGGTTGAAGCCGGAGGCCACGGCCGCAAGCGGAGCCAAGTAGTTTCGGGAGGTTGCCGGTTCGCGCGCTGGAAGGGGAAGTTGTCGAACGTGTCTCGACTGTCCGACGCTTCCTCTGTTGCACCTGCGTCTCGTGATCCAGACGGCCTGATCGATGGCCAACACAATTCCCTTCCGTCGCGTCGCGGTCATCGGCACAGGCCTCATCGGCGGATCCTTCGCCCTCGCTCTGCGAGGCCAGTTCCCCGAAATCTCCTTGATCGGATACGACTTCGCCGATGCCCTCGAACTTGCTCGGGCCCAAGGCGCAATCGACGAAACCGCGACCGATATCCCGTCGGCCGTTCGCGGCGCCGATCTTGTCTACGTCGCGCTTCCGATCGGAGCGACCATCGCGGCGCTTGGCGCGCTCGCGGCTTCGGCCGAGCCATCCGCCTTAATTACCGACGCCTCGAGCACCAAGGTCTTGATTTCAAGGGCCGCTCGAGCTCAATTCCGAAGCGAAGCGCGATTTCTTGGCGGGCATCCGATGGCCGGGAAGGAGCGGTCCGGCATCGAAAACGCCGACGCCGGACTGTTCCGCGGCGCGCCCTATGCGCTGATTGCAGCAGAGAATGACCCGGACACGCGCGTGCGGGATTTCGCTCGGCTTCTTCTCGCGATCGGCGCTCAGCCGGTCTGGTGCGACGCGGAAACACACGACTGGGCGGTTGCGATCGTCTCGCATCTGCCGCAGCTTGTTGCCGTCGCGCTGGCCCGGGTGGTTCAGGACGAAACCGACGAGACCGGGCTGCCAGTCGCGCTCGCCGGAGGGGGACTTCAGGACACACTGCGGCTTGCGGGAAGTCCTTATGGCGTCTGGCGCGACATCCTCCTGACCAACAAGGACAACATTTCCCGGGCGCTCGACCGGCTCGAACAGGCCCTTGACCACCTGCGCACGCGTCTTGCGAGCAAAGAGCTCGAGCAGGAATTTCAGGCCGCCAATGAGCTTTACAAGATCCTGCGCAAGCCCCCATAGATGGCCACCTGGGAGTTCATCCGCAGCACCGAAGGCGCCCGGTGCGAACTCCGGCGCAGCCGAAACGGCGCGCTCGGCTCGGGCTGAGGGGAGCCATCCGGCCAGGGGGTGAGCTTGCGCTAAAACAGGAAGTATCGCTGTGCGAGCGGCAGAACGCGAGCGGGCTCGCAGGTGATCAGCTCCCCGTCGACACGCACCTCGTAAGTTTCCGGATCTACTTCGATATTGGGGGTCGCGCTGTTGTGAATCATGTGCCTCTTGCCGATCGTCCGGCAATTGCGGACAGGCGAGACGATCTTCTTGAGCCCGAGCCTCTCGGGCAATCCGGCCAAGCGGGCCGCCTGCGAAATGAACGTGACGCTCGTGGCGGCAGTTGCCGCGCCAAAACTGCCAAACATTGGACGATATAGCACGGGCTGAGGGGTGGGAATCGAAGCGTTCGGATCGCCCATCGCGCTCCAGCCGATGAACCCGCCCTTCACCACCATTTCCGGCTTCACTCCGAAAAACGCCGGCTTCCACAGGACCAAGTCCGCGAGCTTGCCGGGCTCGATCGAACCGATTTCGCTCGAGAGGCCGTGCGTGATGGCCGGATTGATCGTGTATTTCGCGACGTAGCGCTTCGCGCGGTAGTTGTCGTTTCGGCTCGAGTCCTCCGGCAGAGGGCCGCGCTGTGTTTTCATCTTGTGCGCGGTTTGCCAGGTGCGCGTCACGACCTCGCCGATGCGTCCCATTGCCTGCGAGTCGCTCGAGAGCATGCTGAGCACGCCCAAGTCGTGCAGGATGTCCTCGGCGGCGATGGTCTCCGGACGAATCCGGCTCTCGGCGAAGGCCACATCTTCAGGTACCTGCGGATTCAGATGGTGGCAGACCATGAGCATGTCCAGGTGCTCGGCAATCGTATTCACCGTGTAAGGACGGGTGGGATTCGTCGACGACGGCAAAACATTCGGAAACGAAGCGATGCGAATAATGTCTGGTGCGTGACCGCCGCCTGCTCCTTCTGTGTGATAGGTATGGATTGCCCTGCCCTTCATCGCGGCGACGGTCGCCTCCAGGTATCCCGCCTCGTTGATGGTGTCGGTGTGGATCGAAACCTGGACGTCAAATTCGTCGGCCACCCTCAGGCAGGCATCGATCGCGGCCGGGGTCGTTCCCCAATCTTCGTGCAGCTTGAGTCCGCTTGCGCCGGCTTCGATCTGCTCAGCCAAAGGCGCCGTGGTTGCCGCATTTCCCTTGCCCAGAAAGCCGAAATTCATCGGCCAGGCCTCGGCGGCCTGCAACATTCGCGCGAGGTGCCAAGCGCCGGGCGTGCAGGTCGTCGCAGCGGTCCCGGTGGCCGGTCCGGTGCCGCCGCCGATCATCGTCGTGATTCCGTTTGATATTGCTTCGTGGACCTGCTGAGGGCAGATGAAATGGATGTGGCTGTCGACGCCGCCCGGGGTGACGATCAGGTTTTCGCCAGCGATGACCTCGGTCGCCGCTCCGACGACGAGCTCTCGATCGACTCCGTCCATCGTGTCGGGATTCCCGGCCTTGCCGACTTTTACGATGCGGCCGTTCTTGACGCCAATGTCCGCCTTGACGATCCCCCAGTGATCGAGAATGACTGCGTTCGTGATGACCAGGTCGAGCGCGCCGTCGGGATCGTCCCGGACCGCGCCGCCGGTCTTCGTACTGTTCTGGCCCATGCCGTCGCGAATCACCTTCCCGCCACCGAAAGTGATCTCGTCGCCGTAGTGCGTCGAGTCTCTTTCCACTTCGATGATTAGTTCCGTGTCGGCCAAGCGAATCCGGTCGCCCGTTGTCGGTCCGTACAGATCTGCATACGTGCGGCGAGGAATGTCGAGGCTCATCGACTCCTCTCCTCAGCTCCTCGCTCGAAACCTGCCTTGCGAGCTTTCTCGACCGCACGCTCGCGCCCGCCAGGGGCTTCAAGAGGGCCCTCGACGAGACCATTGAAACCGTGGATCACACGTCGGCCGCCAAATTCGGTGAGAGTCACTTCTTTTTCCTCGCCGGGCTCGAAGCGAACGGCTGTGCCGGCGGCGATATTCAGGCGCATGCCATACGCGAGGGCGCGGTCAAATGCGAGAGCGCTGTTCGTTTCAAAGAAGTGATAGTGGCTGCCGACCTGGATGGGACGGTCACCCGTGTTCTGAACGAGCAAGCGAACCGTCCTGCGGCCGACATTCGCTTGAATCGTCCCGCGGGCTTCATCAAGCAGATATTCTCCCGGCTTGAAGTTCATGTTCGCTCTCCTAGGAGCTCCCTTCGGTCGTCAATCCCGGAGCGACCGGTCGCGACTCGGGCGCCTTCGGCACTGCCGGGCTACCTGCAAGAGCGCCATGACCGCTCGCTTGCTTCAGGAGGTCGAAACCAAAAGCTCCAGGCACGAGCCTCGAAGCCTGGGCAATGACTATCCTGGTTCCCGAGTTGCGCGGCGAGTCGCTTATCACCTTTCCTCATTTGTTCGCCTGCTGCGCGAGGGAGTTAGGCTAGCACGGAGGAGAAAGATTGCAAGCGGGTAGGCGCGGAGAATTGGACGGGGCCTAAGGTCGAGCACTCGATTAAGAGCGATCGCCGCCCCGTGATCATCGAGGCCAGCAAGCGGTTCCCTCACTTGACGGGATCGTGAATCGTGACGAGCTTCGTGCCATCTGGGAATGTCGCCTCGACCTGAACCTCGTGGATCATCTCCGCGACGCCTTCCATTACCTGGTCGCGGCTGAGAATTTCTGTGCCGAAGCTCATGATCTCCGCGACGGTTTTGCCGTCACGGGCCGCCTCCATCACCTCGGCGGAGAGGATCGCTACGGCTTCCACATAATTGAGCTTCAAGCCGCGGGCCTGGCGCCTTCGGGCGAGGTCGGCCGCCACAACAATCATGAGCTTTTCCTGCTCACGCGGCGTCAGGTGCAAGCAGATCCTCCAGCCCCGAGCTTCGCGGAGCGAAAAAAACCGAAAAAGTTAAACCGCTCCTGTGGCGCCCGACGGACCGGCGACCAGATTGGCACGACCGGCTCGCCCGATTGTTTGGCGAGGGCGATGGTGGAAGTCCCGCCACCAAACTTACGCTCGCCCATGCCGCGAGCGAAAGCCCTGGCTATTCAAGCAGACCGCCTCGGGGAACGATTCCACGTGTGATTTTAAGCGCGAGCGCAGATCCGCGCAACAGAGGGAGCGGGCCCGGAGCCGTCGCCGATCAGGCGCGGACTGAGGAAAATTCATCTGCCCCTCGCTCGCCTTTTCATAGAACTGCTCAAGGCACTTCGGCGATCTGCCTCGACTGAGGCAAGTCTTTGAGATCCTCACTCCCCTCCTGGGAACCAACCGCATACTCGACAACGAACACTCAATCAGCTCTGCCTAATTCCAGGCACTTAGTTGACCTTTCGCGGAGGAACCGCTTCACGGCCGAACAGAAGCAGTTTCGATACGCTCCAAAGCGCGTGCAGGCCCGGGAGCACATCACGCCCGTGCCGTGCAAGGCACCGCACAACCAGTCCGTGGGCCGCGAGCGTGCTGATTCCCCACCGTGCCCGACCCGGCTGAGTCAGTTCACGAGTGACTTCGCGCAGGCGATGCTCGGCCGCCAGCCAGACACCGGGCTCGGGACCGACGCGGCAAATATAAAAAGTCGCCCAGTAACGGCAAGCACCCAGGCGCGCAAGGGACCCGAGCTCGCGGCGGCGTGGTTCGAGCCGAACCCTTTCAGCGCCGATCCTCCGGCCGAGGGCGGTCAGCTCGGATCGCATTTCGACGCGTTCGTACTCGAATACCTCACCTCGCGCTTCTCGTCCCGGAGCAAGGATCTCCCACCAGTAGAGCCCGGCGCCGTGGGCTAGGTGGATCGTCGTGCGCTGAGAAAAACAGGCTCCGGCATAGGGAATGAGCGGGTCGGGAACGTATTCAAGCAGCGCGTCTTGAGCGACAGTGATCTCGGTTTCCTGTGTCGTCTGGGATGAATTCGCGGGCGAGCGGTAGATGCGCGTTGCGCCGGTCGTGGTCAGCTGAACGCTTGCGCCTGCGCCGACTCCCACGGAGAGCGCCAGGCAATCGCCGCCGAGCAGACCTCCCGAGACATTGTGAAGATGGGCGAGTGCCGAGCCGTCCTCGAGTGGAAAGGCGCGGACGACCCTGAGCGGGGGGGCCTGCGAACTGGCGGCGAGCACCGTATGCCCCGATGATGGGTCGCGCCTGAAATCGAGAGCGATCCTTGCGCGCACGCGGCTGCTCGGGACTTTGGCCGGAAGCGCCGGGCGTTCTGGTTCCTTTACAATTTCCATAAGCTCCGTTGAACGAGGGCGGCGCAAGCCGCCGTGAATTTGAGGACGTTGCCTGGCGCCTCGAGCGCACTGGAGACGGTCTCGCCCGGACGCACAGAGAGACGAAGGACCCAGTTTGCACTCCGGACGAACGCGCCCTCTTCAACTGACGAACAGGCGAGTCGAAAGCCCGGGGTGCTCCATCGCACCCCAGTCGAGAATCGGCATAAAGCAGAAGGCGTCATCGATGTCGCAGGTGGCACTGCGCGCCGCTGTTTCGATTATCTCAGGCTTCAGGCTCCAGAGAATCCGCGTCGCCTCGCTCTGCCCGAGCGGCAACAAGCGCTGGCAGGCGGAGACCAGGCTCGAAATCGACTGGTGAAGATAGGCGACGATGGCGCGGCTTTCATCGATTCCGAGCGCTCCGCAAACCAACCCAAACGCCGGGCCGTGATGTACGACGCTGCCCGCGCTGCCCGGACGCCTCATCTCCGCGAGGAGTTCGCCGACCTCCGGGACTTCGCCGAGGGCCAAAACGGCGCGCAGAAAATTCCTCCCGAGAGCCGCGCTTCCCGCCCGACTCTCGCGCGACGGCTTGAGAGCGCTCAAATGGTCATTAATCTCAAGCCATCTCGCCCATGGAAACGTTTCGCGACGAGGGCCCAGCAAGCGGAGAGCCTCGCGGCAAAAAACCGCTTCCATCGTTCCTGCTTCCTCCAGGTACCCGGAGAAGAATTGAAACAGGTCGCTCACCTTCAGGAGTCCCTCGGATACGAGCGCTTCGAGGCCGAACGAATGGGCGATCGCGCCAATGGGCAAGGCGCTGTCGGCTAGGTGCAGAAGGCGAAGCTCGGCCAGATCCAGGGACGATCGCCAAGCGGCACGGGCTGGGTCCGATTCCACGGGCGTCATTTCCTAGAAGTGGCGGTGTTCGCGCGGATGGCCGTGACTGTCCTCATGTTCGTGCGCATGTCCATGCTCGTGGCCGTGAGATTCGAGGGGCGCGGCATAAGGCGCGTGCGCGTCGATGATGGAGCGGCGCGAGTCCGGAGGTTCGACCAGGTGTTCCTCGAGCCAGGCGACGACGCGATCGAGTCCCACTTCGTCCCGCAGGTTTGTGAACAGGAATGGGCGGTCACCCCTCATCTTGCGCGAATCACGGTCCATCACTTCGAGAGAGGCACCGACATAGGAAGCGAGGTCGATTTTGTTGATCACCAGAAGGTCCGACCGCATGATGCCGGGACCGCCTTTGCGCGGGATCTTGTCGCCCTCGGCGACATCGATCACGTAGATCCAGATGTCCACCAGTTCGGGGCTGAACGCGGCGCCCAGATTGTCGCCTCCGCTCTCGACGAAGACCAGTTCGAGGCCGGGAAGGGTGTCCTCTAGCTCGGCGATCGCCTGCAAATTCATGGAAGCGTCTTCGCGGATGGCGGAATGCGGACATGCGCCGGTCTCGACTCCACGAACGCGCTCGGCAGGGAGAGTTCCCTGTCGGATCAGGAATTCAGCGTCCTCTTTCGTGTAGATGTCGTTCGTGACCACGGCAAGGCTATATCGAGGAAACAGCCGCTGGCTCAGCCGATCGACGAGCGCCGTCTTGCCAGAGCCCACCGGACCTGCAATGCCGACGCGAAATGCGCGCGATGAATTCTGCTTTTCCATTTTCCCTACCCTGAAAATCGCTAGCGTTTGTGCGCGACTTTCCCTTCCATGTCCCCCGACACATGGCCGACTCCCTGGCGCACCAGTGAGACGAAGGCGGCGGCCGAACGCGGGAGGGTGCGATCGCGCCGGTAGACAAGTCCCAACTCTCGCCAGATATCGTTGTCGGAAATGGGGATCAGCTTCACCTGGCCG
>DATMRE010000238.1:0-4767 GCA_035566475.1 Verrucomicrobiia bacterium
CCGCGCCTCCGCGCCCAGGAGCTTGGCCAAGAGCGCGATCGAATCGAGCATGTCCCGCACCGTGCGCGAATCGCTCGTATATACGGCAATTCCCAGCCGCCCGAGCGCGTCAACCGTCTCACCCCGATTGATCGAAGTCGTTGCGAGCACCAAGTCGGGGTGCAAGGCCACGATGGCCTCGATGCTCGGGTTCAGGAGCGAACCCACATGGGGTTTCGACTTTGCCGCCGGCGGCGTATCGCAATAGTCGGTATCGCCAGCGAGCCGACCTTCGAGTCCCAGCGCGTAAATTGTTTCTGTCAGATTCGGAGCGAGCGTCACAATTCGCTTCACTTCTGCGGGAAGCGCGACACGCCGTCCAGCCTCATCGGTTACGACTCGCGCCCTACCGTGCGGCGCCTGGGGGTGCCCCATCGATTGGGGCCCGGCAGAGGCGCCGCGGGGCGCGCCCAAGAACATCGTGCTCCCGACCACGATAGTGAAAATCCGGCCGCACCGTGCGCGACGCAAGCAGCCTCCCAGAGAAAGCCAACCAACAAAAAAGCCTCGCGAAATAAGCGAGGCTTCCAGCCACACCCTTTCTCGCGAAGAGTGTCAGCTTCGACTAGCTCCGGGTAGGTATCCTGACTCTCGACCGCTTCGCCGGGCAGCCTATCGCGGCGCGCCCACGATCGTTTCGCGAAAGCCTCGGGGGCTGCCGCCGCATTTCATCTGAGGCGCCCTTCCCGGTCTGCACCTGGCAGAACCGGTGGCGTATTCATCTCAAGCGCCGGTCGATCACAGTGGCGGGACCGTGGCCGATTTTCACGGCCTTCCCTTTACCCTAAGAACAGCCTGCGGGCTGTCCGAATGGGTCACTCAGAGGACCCGCCGGTAGCGGGTACAAAGAGCCTCTCCCGAAGCCAGCTGATTTGTCCACGCCGAGTGTATGCCGCGCGTTTTGCCCTGTCAATCAAGGCGGCGATACGGATCGTTCGCCTGGTGTACTGGGTCGGTGAGCGCTGGCATTCGGCCGCCTCTCGGGGATTTTTCAAACCAACACGATACGAGAAAGATTCAGCGATTCTTCCACTTGGGGGCACGCTTTTCGACCAGGGCGCGAAGACCTTCTCGGGAATCCTCGAGATCGGCAAGTTCGTTGAGGAAGACCTTCATCGAATTGCGAACGCCTTCGCGCAATGACAGTCCCAAGCTACCGAGGATGGCCTTCTTCGCCATCGTGAGCACGGGACCGGACTGCGCGGTCACTTTCGCGACGATTTCGTCTATTTTATTCTGCAGCTCAGTTTCGGGCACGAGCCAGTTCACCAGGCCGACTTCGCGCGCTCGCTCAGCGGTCAATGTCTCGCCCGTTAAGACGAGTTCGAGTGCGAGTTTTGGACCGAGGATGTAGGGAAGAACCACGGCTGCGAGCGGCGGGAAAACGCCGAGCTTGATCTCCGGCTGCGAAAAGCGCGCCCTGGGAGTCGCGAGCACCAGGTCGCCGAGCGCCGCAAGCTCGGCGCCTCCGCCGAACGCCGGACCGTTTACAACCACCAGTAGGGGCTTCGACGTATCGAGCATTGCCGAGAATGTTCCGTGGAACGCATCGAGCAGCTGAAAGACGCGCCGCTGCGTGTATTCACCGAGTTCAATTCCGCCGCAAAAAGCCTTCGCCGCCGAATCGAGGATAACGAGCTTGACTTCGCTTCGCTCGCCAAGCGTCATGACCCCCACAGCAAGTTCGGCCAGCATCCGTTCGTTCAGCAGGTTGTGCTCGGGGCGGTCAAGCGTGAGACGCCCAACCTCTCCCTCTTGCCGGAACTTGACGAATTGGAACTCTTCGAGCTTCGGCGCGGCGAGCGCCAGCGTTCCCAGGACTTCGAACCCGAGTCTCTCTTTGGCCATCGAAAATTCTCCGGACCTACGAGGTTAGACTGATTCGACTCTCCCTGCCAGGCCGATTGGCGACCCCTATACACAATATGGCAAGGTCCCAGGGCCGACCTCGAGCGGTGTCCGAGTTCGGGTGCGGGCGAGCAGTCGCTGTCGTGCTGCCGATCGCAGCCCCGTGTGAGATTTATTGCCGGCAACGGAGAATGAACAGACGGAGATTTTCCGGACAAGACGAGGTGATGAATGACAAGAATGACAAGCCCTCGCTTCTCAGGGTGGGCGGATTCCGGTATTCTGGATCGCCGATGCTGGACCTCGGATACCTACGGGAGCATCTGGCGACCATCGAGAAGATGGGCCGCGATCGCGGCATCACGCTCGATCTTGCGCCTTTCCGATCGCTGGACGCCGAACGTCGCGAGCTTATCACTTCGACCGAGCGCCTGAAGGCTGAGCGCAACCAGGCAAGCCATGAAATCTCCCGTCTCAAGCGGACCGGTCAGGATGCGGATACAATCCTTGCGCGGATGAAGGAAGTATCCGAACAGATCAAGGGCTTTGACCAACGCATCACGGAGCTCGACGAGCGCTTGGACGAGTTCCTGCTGACGGTTCCGAACATTCCAGACGCGAGCGTGCCGGTCGGGCGGGGCCCCGCCGACAACGTGGAAACACGCCGCTGGGGCGCGCCACCGAAATTCGAATTCGCTCCGCGTCCGCATTGGGAAGTTGGCGAGGGCGCCGGAATCCTTGATCTACAGGCGGCGGTGAAAATCGCGGGCGCGCGGTTCGCGGTTTACAAGGGATTGGGCGCCCGCCTCGAGCGAGCGATTGCGAACTTCTTTCTCGATGTGCACACCCGAGAACACGGGTATACCGAGATCCTGCCGCCGTTTCTCGTCAACACGGCTGCGCTCACCGGTGTCGGCCAACTCCCGAAATTCGCTCGGGACATGTTTCACCTCGAAGGCACTGACCTCTGGCTCACGCCGACCGCCGAAGTCGAACTGACGAACCTCTACCGCGGAGACACGCTCGAGGTCGATCAGCTGCCCATCAAAGTTTGCGCCTGGACCGCGTGCTTCCGTTCCGAAGCTGGCGCCGCAGGGAAAGACACGCGGGGCATCAAACGGCAGCACCAATTTCAAAAAGTGGAATTGTTTAAATTCACGCGGCCCGATCAAAGCCACGACGAGTTGGAGTCGCTGGTCGCAAACGTGGAGGTGGTCCTTCAGCGGCTGGGGCTCCACTATCGAGTCGTACAGCTGTGCACGGCCGACCTGGGATTCGCCTCGGCGAAAACCTACGATTTGGAAGTCTGGCTGCCTTCGACAAACGAGTTCATGGAGATTTCTTCGTGCTCGAATACGGAAGCGTTTCAAGCACGACGTTCGGGCATTCGCTACAAGCCCAAGGGCCGCAAAAGCGAATTCGTGCACACTCTGAACGGTTCCGGGCTCGCCGTGGGACGTACGTGGATCGCGATCGTTGAGAATTATCAGCAGGCAGATGGCTCGATCGTGATCCCCGAAGCGCTTCGTCCGCACATGGGCGTCGATCAGATTCCCGCAACCGCCTAAAAGGAACGCCCCGCCTACCAGCCTGCCAAGGATTCCGGGTCCGGAGTTCCGCAATGAGCGGAAGCGACCGAGCGATCGCTCTTGCGACCAACGAGCAACCGATGAACGAACTAGGACACGGGACCTACGAGGACCTGGGGGCCTGTCGGGCGGGGCCTGCCGCCGGCGGGCTCGAGCGTCACCGCGAAGGCTTTCGCATCGATACCGGGCGCCAATTTTGTCATCCAGTAGCTTGTTCCTCCGCCAGCCGAGTTAATGATGCCTGCGCTGATCGGCTCCCCTTTCGTCGGAACGAGCCATAGCTGGTAGCTCTTATTCGCAGGGGCCGATTCGAGCTGGCCGTCGTAGACCAGAATGCCCATGTGCGCGTTGTAAGCCACGCGTGCCGCCCCGTTTGGCATTCCAGGCATCGAGGCCAGCGCCACGACCTTCGTATCCGGTGCGGCCATCAACGTAGCGACAGCGCGCGCCTGCTCGACTTGTTTCTGCTGCTCGCCTAGGACGACGCGTAGACGGGCCAGCTGTTGATCCAGCCTCCTGTTTTCATTCCACAGGAAAATGCTGGCGACGACCAGAGCCACACCCACCGGGACGAGCACGGCGGCCCACCAGCGTCCGAACTGTCCTCGAGCGGGTCTGGGTCCTCCGATGGCGTCGCTCGCATGGCCCCTGGGCGTGGCACGGACTTGGCCGATCAGTCTATCCTTCAGTTCCGGCGAAGGCTCCACTCGTGGCGCTGCGAAGGCGAGCAGTGCGATCCGTCCTCGCGCCTCGGCAACCTTCCGCACGCAATCAGAACAACCGGCCAGGTGCGCTTCGAGCGTTTGCTTCTCGGCGTTGTCCAGTGCGCCGAGAGCGAACAGATCGAAATCTTCTTCTCGAGTCGGGTGTCCGTTCATGGGTGCAAGGCCCGCTTTAATGTTTCGAGCGCCGAACGCAGCCGTGTCTTCACGGTTCCGAGCGGATCGCCCGTCCGTTGCGCGATTTCGCTGTGGGTCAGCCCTTCAAAGTACGCCAACTCCACTGCGGCGCGCTGCTCCAGCGGAAGATCCTCGAGGGCTCGCCTGATGCGGCCGAGCAGTTGCTGCTGTGCAACAGCACTCTCGAGATTGAAAGGCAGCACCACAGTGTTTTCGAGCAATTCGTCGCCCGCAGCCGGATTCCGCTGTCGAAGGCGGGAAATCGCTCGATTCCTCGCGATCACGAGCAACCATCCCGACAGCGAACCCCGGGAGGCGTCGAATTGCGAAGCGGTGCGCCACAGCTGATAAAAAATGTCCTGCAAAATCTCCTCGGCCGCCTGCCTGTCGCG
>DATMRE010000239.1:0-7033 GCA_035566475.1 Verrucomicrobiia bacterium
GTGGGGCAGGACGAAGCGGTGCAATCGGTCGTCGACCTGTACCAGGTGTTTCGCGCCGGCCTGAATTCGCCGGGTCGCCCGGTCGGGAATTTGCTGTTTCTGGGACCGACGGGAGCGGGGAAAACGCGCGTCGTCGAAGCCACGGCCGAGGTGCTGTTCAGCGATCCGCGAGCGGTGATCAAGGTGGACTGCGCGGAGTTTCAACATTCGCACGAGATCGCCAAGCTGATCGGCTCGCCTCCGGGATATCTCGGGCACCGCGAGACGCACCCTCTGATCACGCAGGAAGCGCTCGCGCAATATCACACGGAGAAGCTCAAGATCAGTTTTCTGCTGTTCGATGAAATCGAGAAGGCCTCCGACGCTCTGTGGCAATTGCTGCTGGGAATTTTAGACAAGGCCACACTGACGCTGGGCGACAACCGCCGCGTGGATCTGTCGCAGACGATGATCTTCATGACGTCGAACCTGGGCGGCGGAGAAATCACCGAACTGATGACCGGGGGGATGGGATTTGCCTCTTCGGTGCCACCGGAGAGCCGGCCAGGGCTCGATCAGAAGGTCGAACGGACCGCATCGGAAGCGGCGAAGCGGAAATTCGCGCCGGAGTTCATGAACCGGATCGACAAGGTGGTGGTGTTCCACCCGCTCAGGGCGGAGCAGCTCGAACAGATTCTGGAAATCGAGCTCGGCATGGTGCAGCAGCGCGTGCTCGAAACAGCCAAGGGACGGTTTCTATTCCGCGTGACCCAGCCGGCCCGGGATTTTCTGCTGCGCGAAGGCACGGATTTGAAGTACGGAGCGCGGCACCTGAAGCGAGCCATCGAGAGGCACGTCGTGTACTCGCTCGCTAGCTTGCTCGCGACCGCGCAGGTGTGCCTGGGCGATGTGATTTCGATTGACTGGAGCGGGAGCGAGAACGGCCTGGTGTTCCTGAAGGAAGCCGAGGGGGCGCTTGTGCCTATCGACTCACCGGTCCCCCGCAAGATGACATCGGCTGCCGTCGCGACCTCCGACGGACGGGCGATTTCCATCAGCGAAACGCTCGTCGCGGCCGAACGGTTGCCCCTGCGCTCGACGCCTTAATACACGGGCCGGAAATAAAGCCATCCGGACACAACGAGAGGTGCTCTCTCTGGAAAAAGGCAGTGGGGAAGACGAGCGAACCTATCACGACAGCTTGCCGGCGGGCGTGGCGAGCTGCCTATTTCAGGACGACGGCTGCCGATTCGCTTTCTGCGCGGCCACAGGGGAATCCGAGGGACCTCACGAGCCCAAGCACGGCTTCGCCCAGGGATGGCGGGCGAGTATGTCTCGTCGGGGGCCTCTCCCTGCAGCCCGGGGGCTTCTTGTATTCGGCTCGACGCACAGTTGAACGGGCGGCTGAGGGACGGCTCGAAGTCGCGCGTGAAGCGCGGCGGGTGCGCCAGATGGAGCCTTATGATCGCGCCCGGTGAAGGACATTGAAATTTGCAAGAAGGTCGCCGGATGGTTTGAGCGGGGGAGAGCGGAGCACCCGGATTCGGGCGGTTCGCCTGGAGATGCGAACCACGATCGTTGTCGTTCTGGTTGCCCTCGTCGCCGCGCCGCGCAAAAGCAGTCGGTTGAGTCAGCCCAGTGAGTATCAATTGAAGGCGGCGTTTCTGTTGAACTTCGCGAAATTCACCGACTGGCCCGAGACCAGCTTCGCGAGCCCCGAGGCACCGTTTGCGATCTGCGTCTCAGGGAAGGACCCCTTCGGGAGCGCGCTCGATGATGTTCTGCTGAACAAGACCGTTGCCGCTCGCCCCGTTGTGGTGAAACGTTTGAGGGACCAAGCAGAAGCGCGGCTCTGCCAGATGGTCTCTATCTGTTCTGGGGAATACGAGTACCTGCGGGGCATCCTCGAGAGCCTGCGTGGGGCCAGTGCGCTGGTCGTGGGCGAGAGCGACGGATTCGCCGCATCGGGAGGAATTGTCGAGTTTACGCTCGAGCAAAACCACGTTCGATTCACGATCAACACCGACGCCGCCGAGCAAGCGGGCTGGAAGTTCCGCCCGAAGCTGCTGTCACTGGCCAAGATCGTGCGCACCGCTCCCAATACTGGAAAGGACTAAATGCAACCGCTCGGTGATAGCTCCATCCGCCAAAAGCTCACACGCATTGTCCTACTGACGTGCGGCGCGGCTATCCTGCTCGCTTGCACAGTTTTTGCGGTGTATGACCTCACCACGTTCCGGACCTCACTCGCGCGCGAATTGGCCACCGTTGCCGAGATCACGGGGTCGAACACGACGGCCGCTCTGGCGTTCAGCGATGCGAGATCGGCCCGTGAAACCTTGGGGTCGCTGAGCGCCCAGCCACACATCGTTGAAGCTTGCATCTACACGCGCGACGGGAAGGTCTTCGCGAAGTACGTTCGTCGCGGCTCGAATCCCGGCTTAACCCCGCCTGAAGTCCAACCGGACGGGGCCACCATTGCTTCCGACTACATGGTTCTGTTCCGGCAGATTCGCCTCAATGAGGAACAGGTGGGTACGATTTATTTGAAATCGGATCTCGCCGAAGTGCGTCAGCGGACGTTCCGCTTCGCCGGAATTACTCTCGGAGTGATTCTCGCTTCCTTCATAACTGCCTATCTGCTGGCTTCGCGCCTTCAGCGCGTGATATCGGAACCGATTCTCGAGCTGGCGCGAACGGCCTTTACCGTATCGGCCGAGAAGAACTACTCCATCCGCGCCACAAAGAGATCCGAGGATGAAATCGGGTTTCTCTTCGACCGGTTCAACGAAATGCTCGAGCAGATTCAACAGCGCGAGAACGCTCTTCAATGGGCGCGCGACGAGTTGGAGGTGCGCGTCGACGAGCGGACCCGCGAGTTGCAAAAAGAAATCATCGATCGAAAGCAGGCGGAACGAGAGCTCGATAAACAGAAAACCTTTCTGAACTCTCTGATCGATCACAACCCGCTGGCCATCGTAGCAGCAGACGCGGACCGAACCGTGCGCATGTGCAACCCGGCATTCGAGCGAATGTTTCAGTATCAGCAGTCGGAGATTCTGGGTCGAACTCTGTCTGATTTGGTGGCGAAGGGCGAGCTTAAAGCCGAAGCCCTGGAAGCCGCGAACGAAAATCGCCTGGGAAGGACCGTCCACAAGGTGAGCCGCAGGAGCCGCAACGACGGGAGTCTCGTCGATGTCGAGATTTTCGGGGTACCGATCCCGGGCAACGACGACATGCCCGGCAGTCTCGTGTTGTTCCAGGACATTACCGAGCGGAAGATGGCCGAGACGGCGCTCATGCGGGCGAAAGAGGATGCCGAGGCGGCCAATCGTGCGAAAAGCGAGTTTCTGGCCAACATGAGCCACGAAATCCGAACGCCGATGAACGGGATTCTGGGCATGACGGAGCTCGTTCTCGATACCATGCTGGATCCCGACCAGCGCAACTATCTCAATTTGGCGAAGATATCGGCTGACTCCTTGCTCTCCCTGCTGAACGACATCCTTGACTATTCGAAGATCGAGGCCGGAAAGCTCGAGATCGATGCCATCGACTTCAACATCGGCGATAGCTTGGGCGATACGATGAAGACCCTGAGCCTGCGGGCCCACCAGAAGGGCCTGGAGCTCGCCTTTGAAATTGAACCCGATGTTCCTCAAGCGGTCGTCGGAGACCCCGGGCGGTTGAGACAAATCATCGTCAACCTGGTCGGCAACGCCATCAAGTTCACCGAGAAAGGCGAAGTGGTCACCTACGTGAAGACGGAATCGCGGACGGAGTCGGAGATCTGGCTTCTGTTTACGGTCGCTGATACCGGCATCGGCATCCCGGCTGACAAGCAAGCCGCGATCTTTAAGGCCTTCGAACAGGCCGACGGCTCGATGACGCGCAAGTATGGCGGTACCGGGCTCGGGCTGACGATTTCATTGCGGCTCGTGCAACTCATGGACGGACGAATCTGGGTCGAGAGTGCGCCCGGTCAGGGCAGCCGATTCCATTTCACCATCCGCTTTGCGTTGCAGAAGGTGTCTGCGAGAACCGTTGTTCCTCGGGACCCGGCCACCTTGCGCGATATGCCGGTGCTCATCGTTGACGACAACGCGACCAATCGAGAGATTTTAAGAAAGATGCTTGAGAACTGGCACATGCAGCCTACCGTCTCGGCGAGTGGAGCACAGGCGATGGTGACCCTGCGGGAGTCGATGGCCCGAGGAAGAGGGTTCCCTCTCATTCTTCTCGACGCTCAAATGCCCGAAATGGACGGATTTGCCTTGGCCGAATCCATCAAGCGAAACCCGGATTGGAGCTCGGCCACGGTGATGATGCTAAGTTCGGCCGGGCAACCCGGAGACGCCATGCGCTGCCGCAGTTTGGGCGTCGTCGCCTATTTGACGAAGCCTATCGTGCAATCCGAACTGTTTGACGCGATCTTGAGCGCGCTCGGGACGCGTGCCAAGAACCAAGTCATACCGGCGCTGGTCACGCGACATTCCTTACGAGAAAGCCGACACCATTTCCACGTTCTTCTTGCCGAAGACAATGCTGTGAACCAGACCCTCGCGGTCCGGCTCCTCGAGAAGAACGGGCATACCGTGACGGTCGCCGAGAACGGCCGGCAGGCACTCGAGGCCCTCGAGAAGCAATCGTACGACTTGATCCTGATGGACATCCAGATGCCGGAGATGAACGGCTGGGAGGCAACTCGGGCCATCCGGGAGAGGGAGAAGACGACAGGCGCGCACATGCCCATCGTGGCCATGACCGCCCACGCGATGAAGGGTGACAAGGAACGGTGCCTCGCGGCAGGGATGGATGCTTATTTGACAAAGCCCATCAACACGCAGCAACTGTTTGCCACCCTCGATCGGTTCGGAGGCCAGAAGGCTGGCCCCGACTCCCTAGCCGCCCGGCCTTCGAAGGTCACCTCTCGCGAGGCGATCGATCTGGCCGGCGCGCTTGAGCGTGTCGAGGGCGACAGAGAGTTGCTCGCGGAACTTGCACGGCTGTTCGCGAGCGAATGCCCGAGATCACTGACAGAAATGCGGCAGGCCCGGGAATCGGGCGACGCGCATCGCATCGAACTCCTGGCGCACGCGATGAAGGGGTCCTCCGCGAGCCTCTGCGCCAACAGAGTCTCCTCGGCAGCCTTCGAACTGGAGACGCACGCGCGTGCCGAGGACATGGCGAACGCGGGCGCCCTGATTGAATCGCTGGAGAGGGAAGTCGAGCAAGTGCTTCCTGAGCTTGAGTCGCTTCTTCGCAAGGTGCCGGAGTGATTGCGGTCCGAGCGGAACGAGCGGGGAGTTGCTGAATGAGTGAGGAGAGAAAAAACCGCAATAAGATTCTGATCGCGGAGGACGATCCGGTGTCCCGCCACATGCTCAAGGCGTTCCTTGTGAAGTGGGACTACCAGGTCGTGGCCGCCGCGGACGGCCTGGAGGCGCTTGCCATCCTGGAGGCCGAGGAGGCCCCTTCACTCGCCGTGCTCGACTGGATGATGCCCGGCCTGGAAGGTCCGCAGGTCCTCCAGCGCGTACGCGAGCACCCGGAGAGACCGTACGTATACGTTATCTTGCTCACGGCGCGCAGCCAGAAGGGAGATATGCTCGAGGGCCTCGAATCCGGCGCAGACGACTACTTGACGAAACCATTCGACGCCCAGGAGTTGCGCGCACGTCTGCGCGTCGGCCAGCGTATCCTCGACCTGCAGGAAAGCCTGATCGTAGCCCGGGAAGAACTGCGTTTCCGCGCGACGCACGACGCTCTCACCGGCATTTCCAATCGAGCAACCGCCCTCGATGCCGTCACCCGCGAACACTCGCGCCAGTTGCGGGAGGGCGGCACGTTCGGAGTGATTCTGGCGGATATCGACCATTTCAAACGCATCAATGATACGCACGGACATCTTGCGGGCGATGCCGTGCTGAAGGAAACAAGCCGGCGGATGGTAGCCTGTGTTCGCCCGTACGATACGGTCGGCCGTTATGGCGGCGAGGAGTTCCTGATCGTTGCGCCGGCGTCGGATGGCCCGGGGACGCTCGGGCTGGCCGAACGGATTCGGCAGGCGATCGGGGCCGGTGCGTTCATCACCGACTCCGGGGAAGTGCGCGTCACGGGAAGCTTCGGCGTTGCCGTGAGCAGCACCGCCAAACCGCTCGAGTCACAGGCACTGCTTCGGCTCGCCGACGAAGCACTCTATCGTGCGAAGGATCGCGGGCGAAACCGGTCGGAGCTGGCGGCTGAATCGGAGGTCGGCGGGCCCTCCGCGGCGACCACCAATCCTGTGCCGTTCAAGTCCGGATCGGGCTGAGTGCGGGGCCCCGGGGCGGCCAAGGCGAGCCATGGCAGGCCGCGCCATGGGTCTATCGGAAATGGTCCTGGCGGGATCGAGCAACCGTCCCAAAAACAGTTCGAGCTTGCGCCGAATCTTGGTGGACATGGGAGTGTTCGTATATACTGTGCTTTCGAACCTTCGCGCGCTAACTTGAGAGGACCGGCAATGAACCCCCCCAAACCAGGATCGCTCGTGAGCAGCGAGACTCCCGCTGAGGCCCGCCGGGAGACGCTGACCGTCATCGACAATCGGACCGGCAAGCAATACGAACTCGCGATCAAGGACGACACGATCCGACCTCTCGATCTGCGCAAGATCAAGACCCTCGATTTTGAATTCGGGATGATGAGTTACGATCCAGCCTTCAGCAACACGGCATCGTGCATCAGCAAGATCACGTTTATCGACGGGGATAAGGGAATTCTGCGCTATCGCGGGTACTCGATCGAAGAGCTGGCGGAAAAGAGCAACTATCTCGAGACAGCCTACCTCATTCTTCACGGCGAACTTCCCACCCCGGCGCAGCTGGCCGACTGGGGATATCACATCACGCATCACACCTTCATCCACGAGAGTATCAAGAAATTTCTGGACGGTTTCCACTACGATGCCCATCCGATGGGCATGCTGATATCGACCGTCGCCGCCCTTTCGACCTTCTACCCGGACGCCAAGGACATCTTCGATCCCGAATCGCGCCGCAAACAAACCTATCGT
>DATMRE010000240.1:0-6599 GCA_035566475.1 Verrucomicrobiia bacterium
AAGGGGATCACCAATAAGCCCCAACGCACCCGCACTGAGTGATGCGCTTCCGCTGCCAAGGGTTATAGCTAAAGGCAGCAAATGTGGCGGTCAACTTTGGTCCGGGGATCAGCCGAATCAATAGAGAAACGTAAAAGGCTTACGCCTGATATGGTGCTTCTCAGGACCGCCAGCAAAAGCAGCTAGGCTACGTCCCGCTAAAACTCAAGCGGGAAAGGAAACGAGCTAACCCACCCTAAAGGGCGGGATTGCGCTCGCTAAAGCAGTTCAGGATGCGCAACGCTTTTTTCTCATGCGGACTCCAGGAGCTCTGGGATCAGGATAGGAAAACCTGACTGGGCGCGACCCGCCCCCGCTCGCCGGCTGAGACCAACCTCAAGAGGATACCGTTTCCTGCGCCGGCTACGAGTCCGCTCGGGCGGCGAGCAGCGTTTCCACGCGAGCGATATCGGCGGGCACGTCAACGCTTACGGCGTCGTAATCGGTCTCAACGACGACCATGCGGAAGCCGTTCTCGAGCCAGCGAAGCTGCTCGAGCTGTTCGATCCGTTCGAGGTCGCCCGGGGGAAGCGTAGGGTATTCAATGAGAGCGTCGCGCCGGAAAGCATAGAGCCCGAGATGCTTCCAGTGGCGGGCCGCCACGCCTGCGCCGCTCTCTCGCACCCAGGGAACCGGGGCACGTGAGAAATAAAGGGCGTTGCTCTCGAAATCACGCACGACCTTGACTACGTTAGGGTCCATGATGTCATTGGTTTGCGAAATTTCGGCGCAAGCAGTGGCCAGCTGGATCGCTCGATCCTCGAGCATCGCGGACACGAGCGCGTCTACGGCCCCAGGCTCGAGAAGCGGTTCGTCGCCCTGAACATTGAGGTAAATCTCCGCCGCTAGATGGGCAGCGACTTCGGCGACGCGATCGGTCCCCGAACGGTGATCGTGACGGGTGAGCAGCGCTTCCCCGCCGAATGCCTCGACGGCGCTCTTAATGTCCTGTTCATCGGTTGCGACCACGACGCGCGGCACGAGCTGGGCGCGGCGAACACGCTCGACGACGTGTTGGATCATTGGGCGCCCTGCAATCGTCGCCAGGGGCTTGCCCGGAAACCGTGACGAGGCATGTCTGGCCGGAATGACCGCAAGAACTGTGGCAGTTTCGGCGTTCAAGAGTGCTCCTCCCGTGACTCGGGTCCGGTAAATACTAGCATGGAGGGCCGGGACGTCTGCCCCTGTACCAGCACTACTATGAAATACCCCCACAAATTAAGTAGTCCTTCCGCTTGCTTTGGTTTCGGCGAGTGATAGAATCGGGTTTCGTAACGGCGTCCTCCGGGGGCTGCCTTGAAAGACCGCGCCACGCGCCCAAGTCATAGAGATTCTATTTCGGCGGTCGCGGCGTCATTTGCAATCCTCGGTCTGGCTCTACTGGTTTCATCCCCCGCTTGGGCTCAGGACACTCCCGGCCCCGCAGCGCCCGTCCCCTCCGAGTCGCAGAAGACGAACAGCAAAGTTCTGAAGACGGACACGGAGATGACGTTGGTAAACATCACCGTGACCGATCCGCTCGGACGACTGGTGACCGGGCTCGAGCAAGAACACTTCCGGGTGTTTGAAAACGGAGCCGAGCAAGAGATCATCCGATTTGCAAGCGAGGACGTGCCCGTATCGATCGGCGTGATCTTCGATATGAGCGGCAGCATGACCGATAAGATCGATAAGTCGCGGCTTGCGGCCGTGCAATTCTTCCGCACCGCCAATCCTCAGGACGAATTCTTCCTCATCAATTTCAACGACCGCGCGCAGCTTGTGAGTCCGTTCACGGCGAGCGTCGAGGAATTGCAGAATCGCCTGATGTACACGGCGGCGCATGGGCTAACGGCGTTATATGATGGAGTCTATCTCGGCCTGAGCCAGATGAAAGGCGCACACAACACAAAGAAAGCTTTGCTCATCATATCCGATGGAGGCGATAATCATAGCCGGTACAGCGAAACCGACGTTCGGAAATTCGTGCAGGAAGCAAATGTGCAGATCTATGCGATCGGGCTGTTCGAGCAGGACGGCGGGCCGACCCCGGAAGAACGTAACGGGCCCGCGCTCTTGTATACCCTGACGGACATGACCGGCGGCCGGGCGTTCACGGTGCAGAATCTCAACGAACTCCCGGATATCGCCACGAAAATCAGCATGGAGTTGCGCAATCAGTATGTGGTCGGGTATCGGCCGAGCGAACGCACACATGACGGCAAGTGGCGGAAGATCAAAGTCAAGCTCCGGCCCCCGAAGGGACTCCCGCCGCTCACTGTGGATGCCAAGAGCGGCTATTTCGCACCCGGTCATTAATTAATTCTCGACTACTTTGTTCGACTATTCTCTGCGAACCTTCAAGAACATGCGTTTGGCGTCCATACGACGCAGAAACTGGATTCACGAGCTAACCACTGCGAGTCTCGAGGCCAGACGCCCAGTCCGAGCTGCACTGTGGAGGCTGCCAGCCATGGCAGGGTTTCCCTTCCTCGCCTTCTTTCTCCTGAGTTCGGCCGTGTTCACGCAGAACCTGCCACCCTCCGCGACGCCCCTGCCCCCGCCGCCGCCCGGGCAACAACCGGATCAGAGCCACCGAATCAAGGCCAACGTCGACCTGGTAGTGCTGCACGTCACCGTCTCGGATGAGACCGGACAATTGGTCTCCGATCTGAAGCAAACTGACTTTCGGGTTTTCGAAGACAAGATCGAGCAGAAGATATCGGTATTCTCCCGCGCCGACATTCCGGTGACCATGGGTTTGGTCATCGATAATAGCGGCAGCATGCGCGAGAAGCGGGAGCAGGTGAACGCGGCGGCGATGACGTTCGTGCGCACGAGCAACCCGCAGGATGAGGCGTTCGTCGTTAATTTCAACGACGAGTATTACCTCGACACGGACGGCGATTTCACGAACGATCAGAAGAATCTCGATCAAGCGCTTTCGCGCATCGACACCCGCGGAAGCACCGCGCTCTACGACGCCGTGGTCGGGTCGCTCGACCATCTGAAACTGGGACATAAAGACAAGCGGGTGCTCCTCGTGCTCACCGACGGTGATGACGACGCCAGCCGCAAATCGCTCTCGGAAACGATCAAGGCGGCCCAGCAGTCGAACGCTACGATCTACTCGATCGGCGTCTTCAGTGAGGATGACCGCAAGAACGACAAGAAGATGGTTCGCAAGTCGAAGAAGGAGCTGACCGAACTTGCGGAGGTAACCGGCGGAATGGCCTACTTCCCCGACAATCTCGATCAGGTGACACCGGTCTGCGAACAGGTCGCGCGCGACATCCGCAACCAGTACACGATCGGTTACTATCCGACCAACAGCCAGAAGGACGGGACCTTCAGGGCCGTCCAGCTCCAGCTGATTCCGCCCAGGGGCCACGGAAAGCTTTCCGTCCGCACGCGCACCGGGTACTACGCCCAACACGCTTCGGCGGCCGACTGAGCCATTCCCAGCGCATTCGCGCCTGGCCCGAATCGGGTTTGCCCCCTTCGGGCCAACCCCGTCGGACACTCGCCCCCGGGGACGCCTCGCAGTCCGGAGAACCAGGCGGCGGACACGTTCTTAGCCTTTCCTGGCTGGCGAAGACTACTGGCCCGACAGGCGAACAAGAAAGCTCGTGCCGTGAGGGATCGAGGCTCCGAAATTTTCCGCGATCGTCTGGCCCATGTCGGCGAGCGTCAAACGGGTGCCCAGGTTCGTGCCCTCCGCCAGGCGCGGCGTGTAGGCTAGGATTGGGACGTATTCGCGAGAATGATCTGTCGTGGGATTGACCGGATCAGGATCGCAACCGTGATCCGCGGTGATCAGGACGAAGTCGCTCGAGTCGAGCGAGTCGAGAAACGGGCCGAGCAACACGTCAAATTCCTCGAGCGCGCGTGCGAATCCCTCCACATCCTTGCGGTGGCCATAGAGCATGTCGAAATCAACGAGATTGGCGAAGATTAACCCGCTCGCTTGCCGCGAGAGGGTGTCGGTGAGTTTGGCCATGCCGTCCGCGTTGTTTTTCGTCGTCGCGTAGTTCTCCACTCCGCGGCCATTGTAAATGTCGTGAATCTTCCCCACGCCGAAGACCGGAACCAGGCGGTCGGCGAGCACGTCGAGCAGCATCGGACGGGGTGGTTCTACGGCATAATCATGGCGGCGCTCGGTGCGACGGAAGTTTCCCGGGGTGCCGGCGAAGGGGCGCGCGATCACGCGTCCGACCCGATCTCGCCCATCGAGCAGCTTGCGCGCGATTTCGCACATGCGGTAGAGCTCCGTGACGGGAATCACATCCTCGTGCGCGGCAATTTGAAATACGCTGTCGCCCGACGTGTAGACGATGGGGAAGCCCGTGCGCAGGTGTTCTTCGCCAAGATCTTTGATGATTTCGGTGCCGGAGGCAGGTTTGTTGCCGAGCGTGGGGCAGCCAATCTGCCGCTCGAACTCCTCGATTAACTTCTTCGGGAAACCGTGCGGGTAGACCGGAAAAGCCTGATCGAGCCAGATGCCGGCCATCTCCCAGTGACCGGTCGTCGTGTCCTTCCCGGGCGAGACGGTTGCCCCCTTGCCGTAGCTTCCGGCGGCCTTCGCCGGCGCCCGGAGGTAGTCGAGCGGCCTGATATGGCCAAGGCCGAGGCGCAGAAGATTCGGAAGTTGCAACGGGCGCGAGCGGGCGATGTGACCAAGGGTGTCTCGACCGACGTCTCCGTAGTCCCGGGCGTCGGGCAGTTCGCCGATGCCGACGCTATCGAGAACGATCCAAATGACGCGGTTGAATCCTGCCTTCTCTCCGCTCACAGTCCCTCCTCTAGACGATGTCCCAGGCCGCGTTTCTCGCCCGTCGCTCCCCGCCCGAAGATATCACCGCCCCTAGGATCGCAACGACGCAGTAACCACGCAACTACCCGGCGACTCGGAGGAGCGAGCGATCCCGAGCGCAGCAACCCCAGTATGACCTCCGAGCGAGGCAACCCGGGAACGACTCCGAGCGCGAACTCGGTGTGAGGCTTGCGGTCCGAGCAACCGAGGTATATGTTTCAGAAAAGCTGAGAGAAGCGAAGGGCATCAAGCAACCAACGTCTGAGGTTGAGGAGAAAGCGGCTTGAATTCTGGGTTCCCGGCTCGCGGTTCTCGAGGTGGCAGGGCAGTTGAGCGGGCTCGCGGGCTCCGAGGGGTCGGGTGGATGTTCCCATCAAGAGCGGTGGTGCTCGTGGCGTTCGGTATCGCGGTCGGCGGCCTGCTGGCCGCTTGGCCGGGAAATCCCGCTCGGGCGGCCGTCACCGGTCGAGTGAGTTCGGACGCCGAAGGGTCGATGGAAGGTGTCCTGGTTCGTGCCAAGGGTGCGGGCAGCACGATGAGCGTCGCCGTCGTCACCGATCACGACGGACGGTACGCCTTCCCGGCAAACAGGCTGACGCCGGGCAAATACAGTCTTAGCATCCGGGCGGTTGGCTACGACCTTGCCAGTACCGCGTCGGTCGAGGTAGCGGCAGCAGAGACAGCCCGCCTGGATCTCAGACTTGTGAAGACCGATAACCTCGTACCTCAGCTCACGAGCTCTGAGTGGCTAGAGAGCGTGCCGGGAACAGAGCGACAGAAGAACCAGCTGTTTCGCTGCGCTGCCTGCCACTCGCTCGCCCCGATCGTTCAGAGCACCTATGACGCGGACGGCTGGCTGACCACGTTCGAGCGGATGCGAGGATATTCGGAGCAGTCTGTGATCACAAATCCCGTCCCATTGCCCTACAAGGTTGTCGTCAAGCCCGATCCGGAGTTCGCAAGGTACCTTAGCACGATCAATCTAAGTGCAACGCGCAAATGGGCCTATCGGCTCAAGACGCTCCCGCGCCCGAGTGGCCGGGCCACGCGGGTCATCATCACCGAGTACGATCTGCCCGACCCCGGACGGCTGCCGCATGACGCGGTCCTCGATAAGCAAGGCATGGTCTGGTACAACGATTTCCGCGAACCGTTGATTGGCCGCCTGGACCCGCGCACCGGTCGGGTGAGAGAGTGGCGCTTCCCGCCTCTAAAGCCGGCTTTCCCTCCGGGGACACTCTCGATCGAGTTCGACCGCGACGGGTACCTGTGGATTCCGCGATTCCGCCAGGGCGGATACACTCGGTTTGACCCCCGGCGTGAGAAGTTTGAAACTTGGCCCGAGCTGGCCGAATACAACTCCGACCGCTCGATTGAAGCGCAGGTCGCTCCCGCCCGGGACGGCACGGTGTGGTTTCCGGGTGGCGAGACCCTTTTGATCTTCCGGCTCGATCCGAGGACGGGTCACATTGCGAGCTATCCGATGTACCCCGATTATCATCCCGAGCGGAAGAGCTCGGGCGCGATCATCCAGTTCAACTACAGCGAGATGCCCGAGGGACATTCCACATACGGCGTGGCCGCAGATTCGAAATCAAATGCTTATATCTGCGACATCGTGGGCGGCAACATCGGAAAAATCGACGGGAAGACAGGCAAGGTGACCCTATTCAAGACTCCGACGCTGAACTCCGGTCCGCGGCGCGCCTCTGTCGATTCCCAAGACAGAGTCTGGTTTGGGGAGTACTATGCGAACAAGCTCGCGATG
>DATMRE010000241.1:0-5671 GCA_035566475.1 Verrucomicrobiia bacterium
GATGCTGTGTTCCCCTTGGGTCGTGCACTATGATCCGCGGTACTACGACGATCCGGGTAGATTCCGGCCGGAACGCTGGCTTGACGGCCTCGCGAACCGCCTGCCCGCCGGAGCCTATTTCCCCTTCGGGAATGGCCCGCGTCGCTGCATCGGACAGGGTTTCGCGCTGCTCGAAGCGGCGATTGTGATCGGAACGCTGGCGCAAAGGTTTCGTTTCCGGCTTGTCCCCGACCATCCGGTCGTACCCGAGCCGCTCGTCACGCTTCGGCCGCGCAACGGTATCCCTATGACGCTTCAGGCGCGCAACTGATCAACGACTTTCTGTTCCGAGTCGCACGGGCTCGCAGGCGCTATCCTTCTCCGCCAGTACCGACCGGACAATTACGCAAACCGATTCGCGGCTACTTTACGAACTCCGGCTGGGCGCCCTTCGACCACGGATCGTAGGTGAGCGAGAACTGAACTCGATCCGAAATCGGAGGGTGGTCGTAGAACAAGAACACATTCAACTGATCGGGGTCGGGATCCGCTAGGGAGGATTCACCCTCAACCTGAAATGAATCGGCCGCGGCCTGGCCGGAATCAGGGATCACTCCGTGCGTGATCTCAAGGCCATAGACGTCCGCCTGATGCTCGACGTGGCGGCTAAAGCCGTTCGAGATCGGTTCTGAGACGAAACTGAAAATCGATAGAAGCAGCAGAAGGGAAGGAAGCGACGCCCAGTCGGCTAGTCCGGCGATGCCCCAGCCGGCCCCCCATCGGCCAAGCACCCAGCCCATCGAACGAAAGCCCATGTAGAGAAGAACGAACATTACCCCCGCACTGAACAGAAGACCTTTCCACACATGACCGAGTACGTAGTGACCCATCTCGTGTCCCACGACCGACACAATTTCCGGAGTCGTCTCCCGGGCGATCGTCGTGTCCCAGACGACGATGCGCTTGGAGGCGCCGATTCCGGTCACGTAGGCATTCAGTGTCGGCGTTTTGTCGCTTGCCTTCATCCAGAACATCCGTTCGGGCGGGATCAATCGCCCTGCCCGCAGAGTCAGCCGCTCGATCTCGGTGACCAGTTCCGGGTCCTTCTGCTCGAGCGGCGCAAATCGAAAGAACATCGGCTCGATCACGAGCGGCTCGATGAAGGACAAAAACAATAGGATGGGGAGCGAGACCAGCCAGAAGTAAAACCACCAGCGGCGCGGACTTCGACGGATCACGCCATAGAGAATCCATACCAGGACGCTTCCGATCAAAACAGCGAGGAACATCGCCTTGGCCCAGTCCCAAGCCCACCCACCCCAGCCTTCGACGGAGGTTCCATAGGCACGCGAGACGGAGTGTTCGTAGACATCGGCGGGCAATTGAAGAATTGCGATCGTCAAAATCAAGAGCGGGGAAAATATCGCGGCTTGAAGAAACCGCTTAGACGAAGCCCGGTCGGCCCAGTCGCGATACTTCGCCGCGAGCTTCGAACGCAGGATGATCCATAGCACGACGAGGCCATAGAAGAAGCCGATCAGGTGCAAGCGGAAATGAATGCGGCTGAGGTCTTTGGCCTTCTTGTAAAGGTCGGGCGGCAGTGCGTACGCTCGCACGTTCTTCTCGCTCGGCGGTCCCACCGAATCGACTGGCGGCAGGGAGGCTCGAATCGCGGGTTGCCGCTGCTTCAGAGAAGAACGGGGCGCTTGTTGAGTTGCCGCGAGCGAAGGACTCAAACACAACAGGGCGCCCGCGAGCGCCAGAGCGAGCAGAGTGTTTCTCATGTCTTTTCCTCGGCGAGAGCAGAATCAGGACTCGATAGGAAGCATCCACGCCAGGTATCGGACGTGTTTTGGCACGCCTGGCGAAGGCGTCGATTCGCCTGGCATCGACACAGAGCCGCTTCTGGCGATCACGTCAGCCACCCATATCGGTCGGCTCACCGGTGTCAATCGACAGTTTACTCCAGCCGGGCGCCCAGTTGGGATGCCGAAAGAATCGGACTTTCGGCTCGTCGAAACGCCCACAACGTCGCTCCTCGACGATCACACAATCCCTACACGCGTGGCCGGATCAGCGGCATTCGAACGTGTGCGGACCCGGGTGATATTGGGCAGGTGATGGTGGCTTCAGGCCGGAGCCTGGTTTGCGAATTCCAATTCACCTGCTCGCCAAGCAAGCGCGCGCCGAGACTTTTCTCATCTGTCAATTCGCAGACCGGTTCGGGGAAGGCGTCGCCGGAATGGCACACGCGATCGAAGCCGGCAGGCTGCTCCAGGGTGAGAACATCGGGAAGATGCTCGTTCAGGTGGCCGAGGGGTTATGATTTCCGTTGCGCGCCGACGGGGTACTGCGCCGAATCGCGAACGACCGGACAGCCGCACTGACTGGGCCTCGGAGGGCTGCGATCGCCCCCTACCGGCCGCAAGTGCTGGGTTGCCTTTTTGGACGCGGCAGGCAAGCTGCCCTTACGGCGCGAGCGATCGGCGAATATGATAGAGAGCTGAGAAGCCGCCGACCGGGAGAGGCATCATGAGGATTGCAAAATGGGGACTCGCGATTTTGTTGGCGTCGTTGGTCGGAACCGCCGACGGACAGCAACAGACGCAAGAACAGGCCGAGAATTCGATAGCTGCCGCGGCGCGCCGCGCTCGCGAAAACAAGAAAGAACATGCCAAACCGACCAAGGTCTGGGACAACGACAACATTCCAACCAGTGCCGCCTCTCTGAGCGTCGTTGGTAAGGCCCCTCCGGCAGACAATTCGGCCAACCAACCCGCAAATGTTCCGCCAGGGTCAGCCGCTCCGGGCGCCGCAAACAGCGCCAGCGCGGACGCCAGCAAGAAATCCGCAGTCGAAGCCGACCTCGCCGCCGCCAAAGAACGGCTGCAAACTCTTCAAAATGATCTGGACATAGCTCAGCGCAAAATCACGCTCGATAGGCAGGTGTATTACTCCAAACCCGACTACGCTGCCGACAAGGCCGGCGCGGCCACCTTAGAGGACGAGCAAAGCCAGCTTGAGGCTAAACGGCAGGAAGTAGCCGATGCCAAAAAGAGGGTGGCCGATCTCGAAGAGAAGCTGAATTCGGCGGGCCAGAGCGGCACGAGCAGCGCTCCCAAGTAAGAACTCTCGCCGAGTTCAGATGGCCGGCCGGCGGAGATCCGCAACAGCCCCGCAAGCCCACCGCTACTAATGGTATCTAATTTAGTTGACATACTATAACCTCTGGCGCAAAATCTCGTTGGGCTAGAGGGGTTTTTTCCTAACTTGAGAGGCTTCGGCGACGAGCGCTTCTCCCTTCCGTCGCCGGCGCGCGCGCTTTTGCGAGGCAAGAACAATCATGCAATATCTGCCCGGCTGGACAGTACAGTGCTTGAACCCAGAATGTGCCGCGCGCGGCCACTGGCTGCGGGTGCAAACGGCGCCGCAGGAGATTTGCAGGCACTGCGGTTCCCCACTGCACAACGTGCCGCCGCCGCTCGGGCCGCGCTTCCGAATGCGGACCCGAGCGCTCGCGAGCTATCGGCGGATCGGAAGGCGGCGCTGAGCTGTTCGGTCCCTTTGTGAATGCCCGTCCGCGTGGTGCCCGCAACCGGGGGCAGCGGCTCCCTAGGTGCTATCCGGCACCGCCTGCCCCGCTCCGGGCAGAGTCATCGCGGCCCGGGCCGCTCCTGTACACCTGCGCGACTCCTGCTTTCTTTGATTTCGCGGACAGGCCTCCCTGCGCAACGAGCTCCCAATGACCCGCCGCGCTCCGCGGCCCGCGTCGCTGCTCTGAACGGAGAGTCTCGCACACAGCCCTTGAGAACAGCTCTCGCCGGATGTCAATTTGGCCGAACGCCAGCTAGGGTATAGTCTGATAGGAATGTCCAGTCGCCTCACCGCGTCGGCACACGGATTGAGCGAACGCACCGGCTCAAGGATCAGGTCCGGCGTGCTGAATCAGCCCGGGAAACCGACACGTGCCTGGAACCTGCTGCCGGATGTTTGGGCGCTGATCAAACCGCGGCGGGCAATCCTGGCCCTGGGGCTCGCGCTCATGGCCATGAATCGCGTCGTGGGATTGGTTCTTCCCGGTTCGACGAAATACCTGGTAGACGACGTCATCGGCAAACGGCAAATCCACCTCTTGACTCCGCTCGTGCTGGTGGTTGTCGCAGCGACGATCCTGCAAGGGCTGACTTCGTTCAGTCTCACGCAAGTGCTGTCAAAATCTTCGCAGAAGATGATCGCCGAGTTGCGCATGAAAGTGCAAGGGCATGTGGAACACCTGCCGGTTGCGTTTTATGACGCAAACAAGACGGGCGTGCTCGTCTCCCGAATCATGAGCGATGTCGAGGGTGTGCGGAATCTGATCGGCACGGGATTGATCGAGTTTGCGGGCGCGATCATGACCTCCGTTCTGGCCTTGGTCGTCCTGATGCGAATCAGCGCGGTGATGACGGTCGTGGCCTTCGTCGTGCTTGTGGCCTTTGCCCTGGCGCTGAACCGGGCGTTCAAAACCATCCGCCCCATTTACCGTGCGCGTCCGAAGATCAATGCCGAGGTGACCGGGCGGCTCACGGAGTCTCTCGGCGGCGTACGCGTCGTGAAGGGTTACCACGCCGAGGAACGTGAGGAGAAAGTTTTCGCAGCGGGCGTCGAGCGGCTGCTTGACAATGTGCTGAAGACGCTTACGGCCACGTCGCTGATGACGCTTTCAGCGACCGGGCTGATGGGCCTGGTCAGCGCTGCCATCATGTTCCTCGGTTCGCGGCAAATTCTTAGCGGCGCGATGACGCTCGGAACTTTTCTCACCTTCACGATCTTCCTCGGCCTGCTGATCGCACCGGTCACCCAGATCGTTTCAATTGGGCCGCTGCTCACCGAAGCTCTGACCGGGCTCGAGCGCACGCGCGAGATTCTGAGTGAGAAGGCCGAAGACGCGACCCCGGGACGAAACGTGCAGCTCGGCCGCATCCGGGGGCGGGTGACATTTGAAAACGTGAGCTTCGCCTATGACGCCGACAAGCAGGTGCTCCATGACGTCAGTTTTGAATCCGAGCCGGGCACCGTGACCGCGCTCGTCGGACCTTCGGGCGCCGGGAAATCCACGATCATCGGGTTGATCGCCGCATTTTATGTGCCGACCGCCGGCCGCGTGGTGGTCGACGGAGTCGATCTTTCGCAGGTGCGGCTCGATTCTTTTCGAACGCAGCTCGGGGTTGTACTGCAGGAGACGTTTCTCTTCGACGGCACGATCCGTGAGAATATCGCTTTCGGCCGCCCTGACGCGAGCGAGCAGGAAATCCTGGCGGCCTGCCACATCGCACGCGTGGATGAATTCGCCGAGGCGTTCGAGCTCAACTACGACACCATTGTCGGCGAACGAGGCGTGAAGCTTTCAGGAGGCCAGAAGCAGCGAGTCTCGATCGGCCGAGCCATCCTCGCTGACCCGCGGATCTTGATTCTCGACGAAGCCACCTCGAGCCTGGATTCTGAATCGGAGGCCCTGATTCAGGACGGACTGCGCTACCTCATGCGCGGGCGAACCACGTTCGTCATCGCCCACCGCTTGTCCACGGTCCGACGCGCCGATCAGATTCTGGTGATCGAGGCCGGGCGTATCATCGAACGGGGCACGCACCAATCGCTTTACGCCCTGGGCGGCCGCTATTACGAGCTCTACACCAAGCAGTACGGTACTGAG
>DATMRE010000242.1:0-3541 GCA_035566475.1 Verrucomicrobiia bacterium
AACGGCTACCGCCCATTCGACATCGCCGAATGCCGCAAGGCTTTTCCCGACTTCCGCTACACGTCACTCAACGAGGGCCTCGCGCGTGCCCGCAACGAATCCAGGGAGCCGGCCTGAGATGGCGGAAATAGACCTGCTGCGGTCGCTCCCCAGGACCCAGCGCAATGTGCAGAAACGCGCCGAGGGCAAGGACGAAACGGTCGTGGCCATCGCCAAGCAGTTCGGCGAGATGTACTGGGACGGCCCGCGCCAGTACGGATACGGCGGTTACCGCTACGACGGGCGCTGGCGGGCCGTGGCGCGGGACATCATCGCCCACTTCGGCCTCGAACCGGGAATGCGAGTGCTCGATGTCGGCTGCGGCAAGGGATTTCTCGTCAAGGACCTGATGCTCGAATGCCCGGGCCTGGAAGGATTCGGCCTGGATATCTCGCTCTATGCGCTCATGCACTGCGAGAAGGAGGTCGTCGGCCGACTGCACCTCGGGTCCGCGGACAGGCTGCCGTTCCCCGACGACTCCTTCGACTGCGTGCTTTCGATCAACACCGTTCACAATTTTCCCCGGCCGCGCGCGATTCTGGCCATGCGGGAGATCCAGCGCCTGAGCGGCGGCCGCGCGTTCGTGCAAGTGGACAGCTACCGCACCCCCGAGCAGAAGGAAATCTTCGAGAGCTGGGTCCTGACGGCCGAGTTCCACGACTACCCCGATGGCTGGGTCGCGCTGTTCCGCGACGCCGGGTACACCGGCGACTATTACTGGACTATCATCGACTGAGACAGAGAAGTGAAGACATACGTGATCCTCGGCGGCGGCGGCTCGTTCGGCATCCACACCGCTTTCTATCTGCTGCGCAACGCCAATCCGAAGCGCGTCGTCAGCGTCGGCCGCAATCCATTGCGTCCGGAGCCATTTTCACTCGGGATTGAACACGAAAAAAACTTCGAATATCACGCCTACCATCTCACCTACGAGCTCGACCTGCTGCTGGAGCTGCTGGACCAGGTCAAGCCGGATGTAATCGTCAACTACGCGGCGCAAGGCGAAGGCGCCGTGTCCTGGAAGCACTCCTGGCGTTTCTTCGAGACCAACTCGATGGCGCTCGCACGTCTGTGCGAAGAACTGATGAAACGGGATTGGCTTGAGCGTTTCATCCAGATCGGAACCTCGGAGATGTACGGCTCTGTGTCGCACGCCTCGAAAGAGGACGAGCCGATCAAGCCGACCAGTCCCTATGCCGCCTCGAAGGTCGCGTTCGACATGTACCTGGAGTCGGTGCACAAGTTCCTGAAATTTCCGATGAACATCATCCGGCCGTCGAACGCCTATTGCCCGGGACAGCTGCTGCACCGCGTAATACCGAAAACCATCCTGTGCGGATTGACGGGCGCCAGGCTGCCGCTGCAGGGCGGCGGCAGGGCGGAGAAGTCGTACATTCACGCGCGCGATCTCGCCCGCGCAATCCATCTGGTCGCCGAGAAGGCCCCGTTGGGCAAGACCTACAACGCCGGACCCGCCGAACCCACGAGCATCCGGCGGGTGGTCGAGCTGTGCGCCGAGGCGCTCGGCATGCCCTTCGAACAACTGTGTGAGATGGCGCCCGAGCGGCTCGGGCAGGATTCACGTTACTGGCTCGATTCCGGCGCGATCAAGCGCGACCTCGGCTGGCAGCCCGAGATCGGCTGGAAGGAAGGGCTGGGCGAGATGGTCGATTGGGGCCGGAAATACCTCGGCCAGCTCCGCAACTGGCCCACCACCTACACGATGCGTGGCTGAGGCATGCGTTCCGTTAAAGCGGAGGTTTCCAGGGAATTCGACGTCGCCGCGGCGCGTCGGCGCTGCATGAAGTATCGCCGCCGCATTCTGGACATCTCTCAGAAAGTAAGCGCCCTGCACGCTGCACCGGCGTTTTCCTGCGTCGAGATGACCGATGTCATTTACCGGGGCCTGATGCGCCCCGCGGCAGACGGGAAGGGTTTCAGAGACGTGTTCCTGATGTCCAAAGGGCATGGCTGCATGACTCAGTACGCGATTCTCGAGGATCTGGGGATACTGTCGTCGGAGGAGCTCGAGCGATACTGCACGCCGCACGGAATACTCGGCGCCCATCCGGACCGAGGAAATCCCGGCATCGAAGCCTCCACAGGGTCGCTTGGCCATGGCATGGGCATCGCCACTGGCATGGCGCACGCCGAAAAGATCCTTCGGTCCGGCAGCCGAATATTCGCCGTGCTCTCGGATGGCGAACTCCAGGAGGGTTCATCGTGGGAGGGCGCGATGATGGCGGCGAACCTGCGCCTGGATAACCTCCTCGTGTTCGTTGACCTGAACGACTTCGGTGGCCTGGAAAGGATGAGCGAGTCGCACACCGCATTTTACCCAATACGAGAAAAGTTCGAATCCTTCGGATGGGAATCGGCCGAGGTGAACGGCCACGACTGTGTCGCCATTCACCAGGCGGTCTCGGCGCGTCGGAGCGGGCGGCCATATGTACTGCTGTGCAAGACCGTCAAAGGACGCGGGGTCGCGTTCATGGAACATGTCCCGATCTGGCATTACCGCTCGCCCAACAAGGAGGAGTACGCGACCGCGATCCGCGACCTGGTGGAGGTGCGCTCATGAGAAACACCTTCGCAAGATCGTTCTACGAGGCGGCGCAAAGCGATCCTCGTCTGTGCATGATCGTCGCGGATATTTCTCCCGCCGGGTCGATGGAAGCGTTCCGCAAAGAATTTCCGGAGCGCTTCGTCAACACCGGCGTTGCCGAGCAGATCATGATCGGCATGTGCGCGGGGATGTCCATGCGCGGCCTGAAACCATTCGCCTATACGATCGCGACTTTTGCGTTGTTCCGCCCCTTCGAATTCGTCCGCGACGATCTCTGCTACCAGAATCTGCCCGTCACGGTCGTTGGTGTCGGCGGCGGAGTGAACTACTCGACGCTAGGCGGCACGCACCACGCGATGGAAGACGTGGCCATTGCGTCGGCAATCCCGAACATGCGGGTGCTGGCGCCGTGCGACCCCGAAGAAACCCGCGCCGCCACCCAGTGGTGCGTCGCGCAGGAGGAAGGCCCGGTATACCTCCGGCTAGGCAAGGCCGGGGAGCCGGTAATCTCGGCTGGTGCCACCGAACCGTTCGTTTTCGGCAAGCTGCGGCTGCTGCGGGAAGGCAGCGATGTCTGCATACTCGGATACGGGCCGATCCTGAAGCTCGGCATGGACGCTGCGGCGGCGCTCGAGCAGCGCGGGATTTCCGTCGCGGTCGCTTCCGTCCATACGCTGAAGCCGCTCGATCGCGCAGGCCTCGTCTCGCTGTTGGGCAGGTTCCCGAAGATCGTGGTGGTCGAAGAGATGGTGGCGCATGGCGGCCTGGGAGACGCAGTCAAAGTGCTCGCCTGGGAATCCGGCGCGCGCTGCCGGATCGATTGCCTTGCGCTCCGGGACGAATTCATCCACGTTTATGGCAAGCATGAAGAGGTCCTGCAGGCACACGGACTGTCCCTCGATCGAGTCATTCAGCGGGTCACCGCGTAGCCGGCCG
>DATMRE010000243.1:0-15951 GCA_035566475.1 Verrucomicrobiia bacterium
CGGGCTGGAAGGCCCTCACGGAGAAGATGCGCGGCCAGGACATCGTCATTTTTCCGGTGGCCCTTGGTGGAGCGCTGCGAACTTACGCGGGCGAGCGGTCGCGGCCGGCGAAGGGCCGACGCGAGTCCGGTTCCGGGCGCAGCGAGCCATCGTCCGGGTCCGCGGGCTCGCTCAGCTTCTTGAAAGCCGACCAAGCCCTTCATGCGCTCGCGGCTGCGACCGGCGGCCGCGCCTACTTCCCCCTCTCCCGAGCGGATTTCGCGCCGCTCTACCAGGAAATCGCCTCGACACTCCGGCATGAATATGTGCTCGGCATCCGTCCTGCGCACGACGGCCTATTCCATTCACTGCGAGTCCAAGTCGTCGGCAGGAGCGGAGGGCATCAGGAGAAGCAAGCGAGTCGATTGGAATACAGCGTGTCGGCGCGAGAAGGATATCTCGCTCCGGCTCCTTAGTCCGTATAATCTCGAGCGGGCGCTCTCCCCGAAGCGCACCCGGCCGGGAGGCTCGGTGGATCACGGAAATCGAATCTTCCTTGTTTGCCTGTTCGCCCTGCTCGCCGTCTCTCCACGGCCGGCCCCGCGCGCCGGACCAGGGACTCTCCCGTCTCGCGAGCAGTCCCCAGCGACGGCACGATTCGCCGGTGGCGGGAATGCGGCGGAGATCCCGGCTGAATTCGTCGGCAATCTTGTTTTTCTGCCCGTGCGGGTGGACAGCGGTAAGCCTTCGCTATTTAACCTGGATTCGCGTGCCCCGCGCACCTCGATCGATCCTGCCCGTGCCGCCGCGCTCGGTCTGAGCGTTCGGCCGGCAGAGGGGAACGGGCCGCCTGAGGCTGGCCAGTCGATTCGCGACTGTGTCGTCAATCTTCCGGGCGTGGATTTTCCGATGAGCTCTCTTGCGGTCTCCGCAAGACAAGATTTCGGCTTGCAAGTCGGCCGGCCGAATCAGGGGACGCTCGGCAATGATTTCTTCGCGCGCACGGTTGTTTCGATCAATTACGCGCGACGGACCGTCGAACTCTACGATCCGGGCGTGTATCAGTATTCCGGACCCGGGACCCGCTTTCATCTGACGTTTGTCGAGGGGACACCCGTCATCCGAGCGAAGTTCAGCGTCTCGAGGGGCAAGGCCCTCGAAGCCGACTTCGCCCTGAATACGGCGCGCGACGCCTCCGTTCTCATTTCCGATCAGTACGCGGAGGCGCACCACGTTTTCTCCTCGCACTTACGAACGATACCCGACGTGACTCCTCAGTCGGACGGGGGCGAGGGCGCTGTCCTTGGCCGTCTGAAAGAATTTGAACTGGGGCCCTTCAGTGTCTTGGAGGGGGTGATTGCCGTGTTTTCACGAGGGAACCCCCTCGGGGCAGGCAATCCCCGGATGGCGGGCGAAATCGGCGGCGGACTGCTGCGGCGTTTTACGGTGATCCTCGATTACCCCCATCAGCAGATGATTCTCGAGCCGAATGCGCACCTCTCGGAGGAAGATCAAGAGGACAAGAGCGGTATCTCGGTGATGGTCTCGGGCCCGGACCTCAAAGTCTTTGAGGTTGCGCAGGTCGAAGCTGGAACGCCGGCGGCCGAGGCCGGAATTCGCAAAGGCGATATCATTGCCGGTGTCGATGAGGAGGCTGCCGCCGATCTCACGCTGGCGGAGCTTCGCGACCTTTTTCGACAGGTCGGGCACCGATACAAGCTCGTCATCTCCAGGAGCGGCGAGACTCTCGAGATGAACGTGCAGATGCGCCGCCGGCTCTGATTTGAGCCTCCGGGCAGGCTCCTGAATTTATTCGTACTCGCGGAGGGTTGCGGCCATCTGGCCGAGGCGCGCGTCCGCTTTCGCGAAGAGGCTGTCGGGCTCGAATCGGCCGGACGGGATTCGCTTGCCAGCACATACGCCGGTGAGAATTTCGATGCCTTGTTCGATGGTGGCGACCGGATAGATGTGGAACTGGCCCTTCCGGACGGCGTCGATCACTTCGTCACGCAACATCAAATCCTCCACATTCTCCGCCGGTATGAGCACGCCCTGGCTGCCGGTGAGCCCCTTCAACCGGCACACATCGTAGAAGCCTTCAATCTTTTGATTCACCCCGCCGATCGGCTGGACATCTCCCTGCTGGTTGACCGAGCCGGTAACCGCAAACTCCTGCCGGATGGGAAGGTCAGAGAGCGCCGAGAGCAGCGCGTAGACTTCGGTCGAACTCGCGCTGTCGCCATCGACGCCCGAATACGACTGCTCGAAGCAAACGCTCGCGGAGAGAGAAAGCGGCTTGTCCTGCGCGAATGTGCGCCGCAGGTATCCGGCGATGATCTGCACACCCTTGTCGTGGAAGCGGCCGCTCAGGTTCGATTCGCGCTCGATATTGATGATGCCGACCTTCCCGAGGGCGACCGACGCCGTGATGCGCACAGGCTTGCCGAAGGCGTAGCCGCCGATTTCGAGCACGCTCAGGCCGTTCACCTGCCCCACGCGCTCGCCGGTCGTGTCGATGAACAACAGGTTCTGCTCCACCATCTCGCGGATCTTGGTCTCGAGCAGGTTGTGCCGTTCGATCTTCGCATCAAGGGCACCCCGCACGTGCGCGGCGGTAATGACGGAATTCTGGCTGTGCCGCGCGACATAGGAAGCCTCGCGGCTCAGGTCGGCGAGGTCGAAGAAGCGGGTCGTGATCTTGCCGCGACGTCCGGCGAGGCGCACGCCGTGCTCGAGGATCGCAGCAACGGCCGAGCGGTCGAAGGGCAGAAGCTGCTCGTCGTCGGAAAGCTTTCGCAAGCGCCCGCCGTACTGGCGGAGGACCTCATCGCTCCATTTCATTTCCTCGTCGAACTCGACGCGAACCTTGAAGATTTTCTTGAAGTCGTCTTCGTGTTCGTAGAGCAGTTCGTACATGTCACGGTCTCCGATCAGGATGATCTTCACGTGGACGTCGATCGGTTCCGGCTTGAGCGCTGCCGTGCTGAACGGAAAGAACACGTCGACGGGCTGGATCTCGAGCTTGCCGTGGTTGAGCGTGCGCTTGAGAGTTCGCCACACGCCGGCCTCGGTCAGCGCATCGAGCGCGTACATCACCAGGAAACCGCCGTCGGCGCGCAGCAGGGATCCGCCGCGCAGGTCCATGAAGTCGGAGTTCCATCCGCCGCGGGTGTCGTAGCTGCGATGGATCGTTCCGAAAAGATTCGCGTAGGTGGGAATCGTCTCGAAAATCACGGGGCACTTTTCCTGCTCGCCATGAGCGAGGATCACATTCACGCCGTAGACGCGGAACGGATCGCGGTCGGAACGCTCCGTGCGGGGCCCGCCTCCGCCCTCCGACGGCGGCTGGTCGTCCTCGCCCTCGCGCTCCTTGAAGGGATCGAGGTTGTCGAGAATGTGGTGGCGAACCTCCTCCAGATATTCGGCGATCTGCGGGTCCGGGTATTTTTCCTTCAGTTCCTCGATGACGCCGTCGACGAGAACCGAAGCCGCTTCCTGCTCGAGATAGCTCATTTCGCTCGCGAGCTCGCGCGAGAGCGAAAGGGTCTTTCGATACACGACCGTGAATTCCTGCCGGAACTGGTCGTATTTCCGTTCCAGGTCTTCGGCCGCCGTATTTCCGAGCTTTCCGTCCTGCACGAGTTTTGGGATTTCTTCGATCGGCACCATTTGGCCGTCGAGCACGGGAAAAATCTCCGGCAGGGCCACGGCGCCCACCTGCATACGGCCGAGCGCGAACTGCTCGCGGGCGATCCGTCGCGTAAAGTCGTCCATCAATTCCTTCTCGCGTTGCGTGAATCGTTCGACGATGCGTGTTTTCTGCCGCTGGAAAGGCTCCCCTTCGAACACCTGCGGAATGCGCCGCCGCAGAAAATCGATTCCCGATTCGACTTCCTTCTTGAAGGCATTCGCCTGACCGCGCGGCAGCGTGAGCAGTCGCGGCCGGTCTGCATTCTTGAAACTGTTGACGTAACAGCGATCGGGCGCGGGCTCGATGGCGGGATGCATGTCTTCGATCATGCGCACGATCATGCCGCCGCGGCTCGTTCCGGAAAGACCGCAGACGAACAGGTTGTAACCCGACGCCGTCAGCTCGACACCCATGCGCAAGGCGCGCAGTGCCCGTTCCTGTCCAATGTCGCCCCCCAGCGGCTGGATTTCCGCGGTCGTTTGAAACGGAATGCTGGAAGGGTCACAGCGCCACCTGAGTTTTTCTGGGGGCAGTGTGGCGTGTTTCGGATTGGAATTCTTCGCCATCCGGCTTGCAATCGGTTCTTCCGAAGGGTGCTACTCTAGCACGGCACCCGTTTTGTGCCCACTCGCCTTGGGTCGCGTGTTTCGAGCCGGTCGACGAGGAACATACAGATCAAGAAGACTCGCTGCGGTCGCCACTACAATCGGTCCGAGAACGACGCCGAGCATTCCAAAGACACTGATTCCGCCGAGCACGCTGATGAACACGACGAGTCCGCCCATCTCCGCGCGCCCACTGATCAGCCACGGCCGGATCAGATTGTCCACCAGTCCCACGAGCAGGCTGCAGAAGATCGCGACAAGAATCCCGCGGCCCAGGTGCCCTCCGATCGCCAGGCTGATGGCGATCGGAACCCAGATGAGGGCCGAGCCAACAAGCGGGACAAGCGAGAAGAAGCCCATCATGACACCCCAGAAAACCGGCGACTTGATCCCGGCCAACGCAAAGGCCACTCCGCCCAGTGTTCCGTGCGCCCCTGCTGCCAGGAGGCCCGATGCCAGGCTCGCAAAAATCAGGTCCCGCGCGTCATCGAGCATGCGCTCGCGATGCGTTGCCTCGAAGGGAAGCAGTTCGCGTACGCGCACCAGAATCGAATCGCCGTCGCGATAGATGTAGAACATTCCGAGAATCGTTACGCCCAGATCGAATAGAAACGTCGCGGTGTGCCCCAGAATCGTTCCCAGTCGTCCGGCCAGATAGCCCGCCGCCTGCTCGCCGTAGCGGCGGAGAGCCGTGGTCAGATCGTCCAGGTTGGCTTCGGGAACGCGCACCTGAATTCGCGTCCAGAGATGCTCGAGCCTCGCGTACTGGCCGCTAACCGCCTGGACTTCAATCGAGTGGACTGCGTCCACGCTTTGCCGCACAAAGGCAATCATCACGAATACCGCAGGCACAATCAGAACCAGGGTTACGCCCGCCGTGGCGGCCATGGCGGCCCGCGTGCGACCCCAGCGGCGCGACATCCAGGCATGAACCGGATGCGAGGCCACAACCAGCACCGCCGCCCAGGACAGGGGCACCAGAAAGGGCGCGACAACGAGATAGACCAGATACACGAGCAGGGCCACGATCGCGTAGAAGATCACGGTACCCAGTCGTTTCTGCGAACCGGTCTCGTTGGTCAAGTGGCCTCGCTCAGGGTGCCCGGCAAGGAGACTGATAGTTGCAATCTACGCGTTTGTCAACTCCGAGGGCTCGGCCTTTGTCGGCTGCGCGCCAGGGGCAGGGCTGAAATGTTATACTTTCGGAGGGTTCTCGCCGAGTTCGCCGTCATGCCCCACCCGAGCTGCCAACACAAGCGCACGCGGCTGATCGCCGAGGATGACAGTGCGAAATATGTCGAATGTCTCGACTGCGGTGAAATTCTCGAAGCCGGCGAACTAGATGACAGCACAGGCTTCAGCGAATCGCTCTCCGACGCTTGAGCCACCGCCCGCCCCCCCCCGGCAAGGACAGCCCTTTCAACAGAGGCAACGCCTCAAAAGAAGACTGGCCCGCGCGGGATGACTCAGAGTAGAATGCGCCCAATCACTTTCCTCACCAGGAGGCTGCCGTGTGGAAGCACGTATTGGGTCTCTCGGTCCTGCTCCTTTTTGGATACTCCAGGTGGGCGCAGCAAACTGAACAGCCCGCCGAAACCGCAACGCCCGCAGAATACATAATTCCTCCCGAAGCGCTCAAGCAAGTCAATCCCGTCAAGCCTGTACCCCAGTCGCTCGCGCAAGGCAAAAAGATGTTTGGGTATGACTGCGCCATGTGTCACGGCGAAGAGGGCGATGGCAAGGGCGACTTGGTCTCACGTATGAATCTGAAGCTCACGGATTTCCGCGACCCGGCTTCGCTCAAGGATGCGAGCGATGGCGAGCTCTTCTACGTCATCAAGAACGGCAAGGGTCAGATGCCGCCGGAGGGAGATCGCGCGAAGCCCGAGGACGTTTGGAACATGGTCAACTACATTCGATCGTTCGCGAGAAAGGAAACTCCGCCGAAGGAGAAAGCGCAAACCCGGTAGAAACGGTCGATGCAGGAGATCGCTCCGCCTGGAACACCGGTCGCTCAGCCGATGCCGCGCTTGTCGATGATGCGGAGAACATCGGCGGCCGAAACGTCGTAGAGAGCGTGCTCGTCTTCCTGCTCGAGCCGCTCGCGGAGGTATTCCGCGGCGATGAAGCTTGCCTCCCGGTCGGTCAGATTCCGGCCGGCTCGCGCGCGGAACTCAACGAAGCCGGGGTGCGCGAGTCCGACGATGACTCCCTTGCCGTCGACGAAGAACTTCGAATCCATCGTGTCGCTGTGGCGTGTCGCGATGCCGTTCCAGCAATGCGAAAAGTTGCAGTGATACACGACGTCGGTCACTTTTGACGGGACGTCGAAAGCGCCGATGAATTCACTCATCGCGCCGGCATTGGGAATCGGCGCATGCGTCGTTTTTCCCACCGTTCACCTATCTCCTTGCGCCCGCGATATCCGGCTGCGCGACTTGCCGGTAACTGTGGATCGCCTCGGCAACGCCCGCCCCGGCCGGAATCTCGAAGCCCTGATCAGCCAGTACTTTCTCGAGCGCCGCGAGAAAGAGCAGAACGTTGGTTTTCTGGCAGGAATAGCCCATCAGACCGATGCGCCAAATCTGCCCTTTCACCGGGCCCAGTCCGCCGGCGATTTCGATATTGAATTCATCGAGCAATTGCCGCCGCACTCTGTGGTCTTCGATTCCAGGCGGTATTTTCACGCCGGTGACGGTTACGAGCCGGTCGGCCGGATTCTTAACAAAGAGCTCGAGACCCATGGCCTCGATTCCCGCAGCGAGGGCCTTGGCGTTGTGAACATGGCGCTCCCAGCGTGCTTCCAGCCCTTCTTCGACCACCAGGCGCAGGGCTTCGCGCAGCCCGTAGATCAGCGAGACGGGCGGCGTATGATGGTAGGTGCGTTCGCGGCCCCAGTAGGTCATGGTGTGGTTCAAGTCGAAATACCAGCTCCTCACTGGTGTTTTGCGGCTGCGCATCAGATCCTCGATACGCCTGTTCACAGTGATGGGTGCCATTCCTGGCGGCGCGCTGATCGCCTTCTGGGAACCGCTGAAGCAGATATCGATGTGCTGGCGATCGACATCGAGCGGAAGGCCGCCGAGCGTGGCCACGGTGTCCACAACGAGCAGCGCTCCGAGTTCATCGGCAACCTTGCGATAATCGTCGATCGACTGCACGACGGCCGTGGAGGTCTCGCCGTGCGCCAATCCGACCAACTTGATCTTCTTGCCCTTCCCCGCGCGCCGGACATCTTCGGGATCAACGGTCTGGCCCCAGGGCGATTCGACCCGAATCACGCCCGCCGGGAGGCGTTCGGCCATCAGAGCCATGCGCTCGGAGAAAGCCCCGTTCACGCACACGATGCAGTGATCATCTGGTTCGAGTGCATTTGCGACGGCCGCCTCGATCCCGCCCGAACCGGACGCGGAAATGGGGAATGTGGTGCGGTTCTCTGTGCGAAACACCTGGCGCAGTAAAAACTGGACGTCTCCCATCATCTCGGTGAACCAGGGATCGAGGTGTCCGACCACGGGCGCAGCGAGCGCACGGTAGACACGGGGGTCCATGCAGGACGGGCCAGGAGTCAACAGTAACCTGGCGGGCGGTGCGAGCTCCCCGATCGTTTCCTTCATGTCTCGTTCCTTGCATGTTTCGCCGGCCTGGACGCGAAGCGAGGCTAAATTGGTGGCAGCAATGGTTGGGGCGAAACAGACGCCTCGGTCAATTCCTAGTCTCCCTAAAAATGCCTGTCCCGGTCAACCTCCAAAATGGCTCGATCCGCGGAAACGGTCAATCTGCTCGCGGTCTCGAGCAGGTCGACCTCCAAAGCCGAGTCCGGCTTTCCGGGGATGTCCGAGTTGCGACGGGGGTAGCGGTTTCGCAACTGTTCGTTCGTCGTGTTGAAAGGCCTATACCCGTATGTTAAATTGCCAAATTGGTCCTCAAAACGCAGAATGGATGCGAAAACCACAGAGAATCACAAGCCCAAGGCCTCGCGGGTCGAAGTGTATTGGCACACTGTACGATATCGCACCCTTGCGCTCTATGCCTTTCTGATCACCGTCATCGTGCTAGCCTCCACATATCTGGTTTTTCCAGAGGATTCGGGCCGGGCGATCCGACGCATCACCGACGCCATCGCGCCGCGCGATAGCGGCGTCGCGACGATTACGGCTCGGCAAGCTCGTTTCGTCAACCTCGATGGCAAGGTGCAGGTGAAGAAGGTCAATTCGGTGCAGTGGGAGAACGCCGATTATCAAATCACGCTCGATAAGGGCGACTTGATCCAGACGGATTTCGAGGGAGTAGCGCGCATCGCGTTCGCCGATGGAACAAACTACACGGTGAAGGCTGACACGCTCGTCACGGTCGAGGAAAATATCGTCGAGCGGGATCGCGCCACGCAGGTTGGCGTGCACATCAGTTCAGGGCAGGTGGATCTGACGACCGGTACGTGGCAGGTCGCGGGCTCTAAGGCGGAAGTTTCCTTCGAGAACGCCGTGGCCTCGCTGCGCGAAAATACCCGCGCCGCAGTCCGCAGTAATCCGACGACGAAGCAGCAGGAAATCACCGTGTCTTCCGGCAGCGCGGTATTGGACCGCGGCAACGAGCATTTGGACATCGGGCAGTGGGAGCGTGTCACATTCCCGACCGGCGGCCCGACCACGAGATCTCAGGTCTTGGCGCCTCCTGCCCTGGACGCGCCCCTGAACCTGCAGCCGATCACGGTGGTCGATCCGAAGCACGACCCGGTGCACTTCTCCTGGAAGGCGGTAGCCACTGCCAAGATGTACGACTTCCAGGCCAGCACCACGGCGATGTTCAACCACGTTGTGGTGGAAAGGAAAACTGCCGCGACCGGCGTGGACATTTCCGGTCTGGACTCGGGCGACTATTTCTGGAGAGTGCGAGCCATCGATGCGATGAACAATGTGAGCGACGCGAGCGACTCGTTCCGGTTCACGCTCGTGACCCAAGGCAAGGAACAGGAGATGATGCTCGAGGTGGACGATACCGAGCTGCAAGGGAACGTCGTCGAAGTGATCGGGCGTACCGAGCCGGGCGCAGCTCTGATCATCAATGGGGAAGAGGTAGCGGATATCAAACACGACGGACATTTCCGATATTTTACCGAGCCGATCGCACGGGGCAGCCACACGATCGTCATCACCGGACAAAACCGGCGGGGTGGTACGGCGATTAAGCGCGTGCAGGTCGTGATCCCATAGAGATCGCGAAGGCTGCGAATCGACGTGCGGCGCGGTCGGCATGGCTTGAAATCTCAGGGAGAAGCAACACGTGACCAAGAACGGCTACAACATGCGGTCGGTCTTCAGCCTGTTTTCCTCCGACCTGGCGATCGACCTGGGGACTGCGAATACGCTCGTCTTCGCGCGCAACAAAGGGATCGTCGTGAACGAGCCTTCGATCGTGGCGATCAACAAGAACACCGGAGAAGTGGTGGCCGTGGGCCGCGAGGCGAAAGACATGCTCGGCAGGACGCCTGGCAACGTGGTAGCCATCAAACCGATGAAGGACGGGGTGATCGCCGATTTCAAGGTGACCGAGAAGATGCTCACCTACTTCATCCAAAAAGCGCACAACCGTCGCGTTCTCGTCCATCCCCGAATTGTGATCGGCGTCCCGAGCGAAATCACGCCGGTTGAAAAGCGCGCCGTTCAGGATTCGGCGTATCGCGCCCGCGCAAGCGAAGTCTATCTCGTAGAGCAAGCGATGGCCGCGGCGATCGGCGCCGGATTACCGATCGAAGAGCCGTCGGGCAACATGGTGGTCGATATCGGCGGCGGGACGACGGATATCGCCGTGATCTCGATGAGCGGCATCGTCTACTCGCGCTCGGTGCGCGTGGCCGGGAACGAGATGGACGAAGCCGTCATGCACTACCTGAAGCGCAAGTACAACCTGCTCGTCGGCGAGCGAACCGCCGAACAGATCAAGATCGAAATCGGCTCCGCCTATCCGCTCGAAAAGCCGCTGACTCTCGAAGTAAAAGGACGGAACCTGATCGAAGGTGTTCCGCGGACGGTCACGATTGACGACAGCGAGATCCGCGAAGCGCTTTCTGAATGCATCGCGACGATCCTGAATGCCATCCGCGTAGCGCTCGAACGCACCCCGCCGGAACTTTCTGCCGACATCAGCGATCGTGGGATCGTCCTCACCGGTGGCGGCGCGCTCATCAAGAACCTGGACAAGCGCATCAGGGAAGAAACCGGATTGCCCGTTTCCATCGCCGATGATCCGCTCGCGTCGGTGGTTCTCGGCACCGGCAAGATGTTGAGCGATTTCCGGCTGCTGCGTCTGGTTTCGATCGATTGACATGCGACTCGATGAAGGATCTATGAAGGCCACAAATGAGCGGCCTCGGGCGCCGGGCCGGGGGGCAGTGTCTGCGGCGAGGGTCGGGGTGGTATCTCCATGCCACGCACCCCGCCTTTCAGACGTCTAAGACATGCTCGACGAATTTTCCCGTCATCGTCCTCTTGCCCTGCTCGCCGGTGTCGTGCTCGCGCAGGTCCTTCTGCTCGCGTTCCAGATCAAGCGGGACCGCGACGTGCGTCTGATCCGCTATTGGGCCGTCGAGCTGATGACCCCGCTCCAGCGGGGAGGAACCTGGACGTTCTCGAAAATAGGCGGCGTCTGGACTGGATATATCGCGCTGCACAACGCCCGCTCTGAAAACGAACGGCTGCGCGGCGAATTGGATCGGCTCGAGCTGCGCAATCGAGACCTCGAAACCCAGGCCGCCGAAGCGCAGCGATTGGCCGCACTTCTGAATTTTCGTCAGGGCCATTCCGAGGCATCGATGCTCGCGGCCCAGGTCATCGGAGCGAGCGCCGACCCGAGTTCCCGCACGCTGTTTATCAACCGCGGTGAGCGGGATCATGTGCGTCGCAATCTCGGCGTGATCACTCCGGATGGCATCGTCGGTAAGATCGTCGAAGTCTTTCCCTCGACTGCGCAAGTGCAGCTCATCAACGACAAGGATAGCGGCGTGGGTGCCCTGTTTGCGGACTCGCGTACGCACGGCGTAGTCCGGGGAAACGGGGACCCCGAGCCGCGCATGGACTACGTTGTGAACGATGAGAAGGTTCACGCGGGCGAAGCGATTCTTACCTCCGGTGAAGATCGCATCTTCCCGAAAGGTCTATTGATCGGCGCGGTCGCGGGAACCTCTCCGGCAAGCCCTTTCCAGATGATTCGCGTTAGGGCGGCGGCGCGACTGGATCGCCTCGAAGACGTTCTCGTGCTTCTCTCGGAGCAGGAACTGACGCCGAAGGCTTCGGGCGAATCGTCTTCGGTTGTCCCCGCGAGTGCACCGCCGGCCACACCCGCCGAAGCGCAATCGGCAGCGGCGTCGACGCGCGCGAGCACCGCGCGATCAAACTCGGCTCAGCCCTTGGCGGGCGCGCCCAAACCGGGACATCAGACCCGAGCTCCGGCCCTCTCCCCGGCCACTCCCCCCCGATGATACCGATCACATGTTAACTGGTGGAGCGCAGTCCGACGGGAACATCGAGGTCCATAAATATTACGGCGGCACGGTCGTTCTGACCGCTTTCCTGGCATTGACTCTGCAGGCATTTCTTCACAAGTACGGCCGCTGGGCGGAACTAATCGATCTCCCTCTGCTCGTGACGATCTATTTCGGCGTGAGCCGTCGGAACCCGGTGTCGGGCTTATTCCTCGGAGCGGCCATCGGTATTCTCCAGGATGCCCTCAGCCACGACAATCCCATCGGGCTCTACGGCATCGCAAAGACAGTGATCGGCTATGTGGCTTCTTCTGTCGGGGGTCGGATCGATACCGAACATCCAGCCAGCCGCTTCGGGCTTGCGTTTGTTCTGTTTCATTTTCATCAACTTGTGCTGGCCTTCACCGAACGCCACCTGCTCAATCAATTCGCCCCGTACTTCACGCCGCACCTTTTACTCGATTCGGTCGTGAGTGCCGCCTCCGCCGTGATCCTGTTCGCCCTTCTCGACCGGATGCGCAGACCGTCCTAGGGCCGTGGACCCTTTTGTTCGCCGCGTTGAGCCGAGTGGAGCGGCGTTTGCGAGAGATTCGCGATCGAGCGTGATTTGCAAACGTGAACGGCGATCGCCCGCCTTCGCTGCGGGTTGACCGAAAGGGCATCGGTCTCTTGCGGGCCGCACGCGTCAAGTGATAGGTTAAAGGTCGCTTCGGGTTTCGCAGGATCTGGCGGCTGATCGGGTGAGCCAGCCACGGCCGGCGTGCGCAGGAGTCCAGTTGGCATCGTGGAGCGTTGACGATCAGAAAATTCCTCAGGGCCGCCTGGTACTTTTCTCCTATGTGTCGGTCGGTTTGATCGTCCTTCTCTTGGTCGGGTTTTGGAAACTCCAAGTCATCCAGTCCGGGCACTTCGCCGACCTGGCCGAGCGCAACCGCATACGTTACATCCCGATCATCGCCCCGCGCGGAGCCATGCTCGATCGCGAAGGTCGCGTGCTCGTAGACAGCTATCCTTCGTTCAGCATCCTGCTGCTCCGTGATGACCCGAAATTACTCGAGAAAAGTCTCCCGCCCATCGAAGAGGGCCTCGGCGTCAGCAATGACGACCTGCGGCAGCAACTCGATGCCGCCAAGAACGAGCCCAAATTCCAGCCCGTCGTCATCAAGCCGGCAGCGAGCGAGGCGGATATCGCCTTCGTCGAATCGCATCGCGCCGACCTACCCGTCCTCGAGCTGATGATGGTTCAGCGGCGGCGCTACCCGCACGGCGAGATGCTGGCGAGCTCGATCGGCTATGTCGGTGAAGTCTCGGCGCAGCAGCTCGAACAGAGCGACGGCCACTACCGCCCCGGCGACATCGTCGGAAAGGCAGGGCTCGAAAGGCAATACAACGATCAGCTGGAGGGCGCCGACGGCATGCGGCGCGTTGTGGTCAATAGCGTTGGCCGAGCCATGCGCACGCTCGGTGACGTCGAAGCGATTCCCGGCAAGCCGATCCAACTGACGATCGACTATGATTTGCAGGCTGTTGCCGACTCCTATATGGCCGATCGAGAAGGTGCCGTCGTCGCGCTCGACGGGCGCACCGGGGAGGTCCTGGCGATCGTCAGCCGGCCGACGTTCGACCCCAATGATTTCGCCGTCCGGATTCCGGTCTCCGAATGGCAAAAGCTCAATACCGATCCCCGCACCCCTTTGCTCAACCGCGCCATCCAGGGACAGCTGGCCCCCGGCTCGGTGTTCAAGATCGTGATGGCGACCGCGATGCTCGAGTCCAAGGCGCTCCCTGAGAATTTCAGCGTGTATTGTCCGGGACACGCGCTATTCTACGGGCGCACGTTCCACTGCTGGCGGCCGCAGGGACATGGGTCAGTCGATCTGCACAAGGCCATCGTCGATTCCTGCGACGTGTTCTTCTATACCATTGGACAACGGCTCGGGATCGACCGGATCCATTACTATGCTACCGGTCTGGGCTTGGGTCGACGAACCGGCATCGATCTGCCGAGCGAAGAATCCGGGCTGATCCCCTCAGAAGAGTGGGTCGAGCGCGTCTTCCATCACAAATGGTATGCCGGTGAGACAATTTCGGTGGCCATCGGCCAGGGCGCCGTCGTCGTAACTCCCGTTCAACTGGCGCGCATGATTGCCACCGTGGCCGGGGGAGGGAAGCTTTTGAAGCCTTACCTGCTCAAGAATCTCGCGAAGGTAAGTGCCGATCACTTCCCGCTTTCCGAAGACACGGTCGAGCAGGTCACCCAGGGAATGTACGGCGTCATTAACGAGGGCGGCACGGGATCGAGCCTCAGGCTTGAGAACATCGAGTTCTCGGGCAAATCGGGCACCGCGCAATTGATGAGCTACGAGGTCGGAAATCGCATGGGGAAGAAGGGGCGGGAGACCAACGGGTGGTTTGTCGGCTACGCGCCCCGGCGGAATCCCGAGATTGTGGTTGCGGCGGTCATTCAAGGCAGCAGCGAGCATGGCGGAACGACAGCGGGGCCTGTCGTGCGCGACATCGTGAAAGCCTACTACGAAAAGAAGAATGCCCACTTGCAGCGGCAGGCCACGGCGAAAAACGATTCTCCAAGAGCTCCTGTGGTTCGTCCGCTCATTGCGACCGTCGGAGCGGGAAGGCCATGAAGGAACGCCCGAGCGCTCATGATTTCGATTGGATCCTCTTGGCGATTGTCGGAGTCATCAGTGGCCTGGGAGTCCTCGAGGTTTATTCTTCAACGCACGCGAGCGGCATGGCCGGCATGCACTGGAAGCAGATGATGTGGATCGGGATCGGCTTGGCCGGGATGTTTCTGATCTCCCGCATCAACTACCACACGCTGCTCGACCAGGCACCGTTCCTTTATATGCTGGGATTGGCGACGCTGCTGGCTGTCCTGCTGATCGGCCACTCGCGCTTCGGCGCCAAGCGTTGGGTCGAGTTGGGCGGCGGAGTGAATTTGCAAGTGTCAGAGCTCATGAAGTTGATTATAATCATTGTGCTGGCCCGCTATTTTACCGAGGTGGATACGGACCGGCTAACGCTGCAGGACCTGGCCAAGATTGCGATATTGACCGGGATACCTGTAGGTTTGATCCTGATTCAGCCGGACCTGGGAACCGCGATGGTGCTGGTTCCCGTCGCGGTCGTGGGGGCGGCTCTGGCCGGGATCGAGTGGAAGCACGCTGCCGTGGGTCTGCTCCTGGTGGCACTCATGGTCCCGGTCGGCTGGAACATGCGGCATCACCTGAAGCCCTACCAGCAGCAGCGGATCACAACGTTTCTCCATCCCGAGGAGAACCGGCGTGGCGCGGGTTACCAGATCCTCCAGTCCGAGATCGCCGTGGGCTCGGGCGGCTTTTGGGGAAAGGGATTCGGCAAGGGTAGCCAGAATCAGCTGGGTTTCGTTCCGGTGCGGTATTCGGATTTTATTCTGGCGGCGCTGGCGGAAGAGCAAGGTTTCATCGGCGTTTGCGTTGTTTTGCTGTTATATCTAGGTCTGATTTTGCGGCTGGTGGACAACGCCCAGAAAGCGAAAGATCGTGCGGGGATGTACGTCGTGATGGGAGTCACCTCGATACTCGGCTTCCACGTTCTGGTCAACGCTTCCATGGTGATCGGATACGTCCCCGTCACCGGGATTCCCCTGCCGCTGATGAGCTACGGAGGTTCGGCAACGGCTTTCGTGTTTATGTCTCTGGGCCTGGTGATGAACGTCCGCATGCGGCGCTTTGTCAACTGAGCCCGGAGTGATTTCAGTACCCGCGCCGACGAGCGCTTTCCGGCCGGGGTTCTGTTTTGGAATGAGGGATGCATCGGTGAGCAGACGAATCCAGCAACGCGACAGGTTTTTCCTGGGCAGCCAGGCGTGGCAGATCGAAGGCAGTGCCTTGCTCCACGCTGGCCGGGTGCGCGCGCTCATGTGTGCCGCCGCCGTCCGATGCGCCGTGAGGAGTTTCCATGTCGAAGGAAATGGTTATTTCGGCGAACCCGCACGAGACGCGGGTCGCCATTATGGAAGAAGGGCAACTTTGTGAGTACTATGTCGAGAGGGAAAAAGAATTTGCGTTAGTTGGAAGCATTTACAAGGGCCGTGTAACGCGTGTGCTGCCGGGTATGCAGTCGGCGTTCGTGGACATAGGTCTCGATAGCGACGCCTTCCTGTATGTCACCGACTTCCTCGAAGACATCGAGGAACT
>DATMRE010000244.1:0-5408 GCA_035566475.1 Verrucomicrobiia bacterium
GAGAAGGATATCGTGCTGCAATTCGCCCGGACCGTGCGCGCGGAACTCGAACGCCAGGGCTATCGCGTGGTGATGACCCGTAATGATGATTCAAATCCCAGCCACGATGATCGGGCGGCGATCGCCAATAGCCATCGCGACGCCATTTTCATCACTCTGCACATTTCCTCGACTGGAACCGTCGGCACGGCACGCACCTACTATTACCAATTTCCGAGTCCACTCGCCTCCCCGGCATCGTCACCCGCCCTGAATTCCGGGAGTCCGCCGCCGTCGGGCCTGGTCATCTGGGACGATGCGCAGCGCGCCTACGATGAGGCAAGTCACCGTTTGGGCGATGTGCTGCAAGCTCAATTGGCACAGCTCTTCACAGGCTCGCCGAGAGCGTCGACCGGAGCTGCGGTGCGCGAGTTGCGGTCTGTCACGGCACCTGCCGTCGCTGTAGAAATTTCAAGCGTCTCGGTCCCGAACGTGGGCTCGTTGGCGGCGATGACCGCGCCGCTGGCCACTGCGATTGTAAAGACCGTCTTGCTGTTCCGTCCGGTGAGCCGAGCGGCAGCCAGACAATGACAATCATGTCGCGTAATCTGAAGATTACTCTAGGGATTCTGGCCGTCGCGGTTGCGGTCGGATTGATCAGCCTGGGCGGGCTGCGCGGGCGAATTCAGCGTCTTGCCCAATCGCAGAACTCGGAAGAGCAGGCGCGGCGCGAGGTGCTGGCCTTGCCGATCTCGACGCCAACCGACGTCACCGTGACGGCAAGAATCTTCTGGGCTGCAGGAGCGGACAAAACCGGGCCAACCGAACTGCCGCTCCCGCTTTCGGCCGACCCAGTGCAGCGCTCGAAGCAGGTTCTGCAGGCGCTCGTGACGAATCCTCCGACCCCCGACCAGCGCACGATTCCCGCCGACGCGGAGCTACTCGGCCTTTACCTCCTTCCGGATGGCACCGCAATCGCGGATTTTTCCGATGCACTCGCCTCGAAGACCCCTTCGGGAATCTTGAGCGAACAGTTAGCTGTCGATTCCATCGCCCGGACGCTCGAGAACAATGTACCCGGCCTCCTTCGCTTGAAGATTCTGATCCATGGGCAGGAAGTGGATACGCTCGCAGGCCACCTGGACCTAACCGGGTTCTTCGATTTGAATTCCGCATCGCAACAGCCCCCTCGGCCCACCGGGGGAAGCGCCGCTGGGTCGGCCGGAAACTCAGCAACCCCGCACCCGGAAGCGCCGGTGGTAACTCCGCCAAGACCCTCGAAATGAATCCCACCGGAACCTCGGCCGAGAGCCTCAGAGCCTTCAGACCCTTTCAGACCCTCGGATCTGTTGACAGTTCCGTCGCCGGTCGGCAAACTGAACACCCAGGGCTTGAATCCATCGAGAGCAGTGGCGGGGAGACGATTCTTGCGAGCAGACGGACGTGCGCCCGACGATTTGCGGCCGGTAAAAATCACGCCGGATTTCATCCCCAGCTCCGAAGGAAGCGTGCTGATCGAGACGGGCCAGACGCGCGTGATCGTCACCGCAACGGTCGATGACGGCGTGCCGTCGTTCCTGAAAGGCACGGGCAAAGGCTGGGTAACCGGCGAATACGGCATGCTGCCGCGCTCAACCGAAGTTCGCACGCCACGCGAGTCCACTCGCGGCCGGCAATCGGGTCGCACACTTGAAATCCAGCGAATGATTGGGCGGACACTGCGCGCCGTGACCGATTTGAAGGCCTTGGGGGAACGGACGGTTTGGCTCGATTGCGACGTCATTCAGGCGGACGGGGGTACACGGACCGCTTCGGTGACGGGGGCGTTCGTGGCCCTGGCTCTCGCTCTGGAGCGCCTGGTAGCGGCAGGTATCGTTCGATCACTGCCGCTGATCGACTCCGTCGCCGCAACGAGCGTCGGGATCGTAAGCGATCAGCTTTTGCTGGACCTCGCCTACGAGGAAGACTCCCGCGCGCAGGTGGACATGAACGTCGTAATGACGGGCGGCGGCCGCTTTGTCGAGGTACAGGCCAGCGCCGAGGGTCGTTCGTACACGAATCAGGAGTTGCAAGGATTGATTGATCTGGCCGCTGGGGGCATTCGCCACCTCATCGAGGTGCAGCAGGAACTGCTGCACATGAACTTTAGTGGCCGCTCGAGATAGTGCGCCTGGGGGCGAGCCCGCGCATCGGCGTGTCTTGCTGGCCTCATCGAATGCGGGCAAGTTGCGCGAGTATCGCGAGCTCGCTCGCGGTTCCGTCGTCGAAGTCGACCTGCTGACGAATTTCCGCGAGGTTCCTCCGTTTCAAGAATCGGCTCCCACGTTCGCCGAAAACAGCGCGGGGAAAGCTCTACACTACAGCCGATTTTCGGCTGAGCTCATCCTGTCCGATGATTCGGGCCTTGTTGTGCCCGCCCTGGGGGGTCGACCAGGGGTCCACTCGGCGCGTTACGCTGGGCCGAGTGCCACCGACGCGGACCGGGTTCGCCAGTTGCTGCGCGAAATGGAGGGGAAACATGGAGATGATCGTCGCGCGCGTTTTGTTTGCGTCGCAGCGATTGCCCAGCGTTGCGGCATCCTGGCGGTGGTTTCCGACTTCCTCGAAGGCGTCATCGAGAACGAGCCCTCGGGAACAGGAGGCTTCGGCTACGATCCGATCTTTCTCGTTCCCGTTCTTGGCCGAACGTTTGCCCAAACATCTCCCGACGAGAAGAACCGGTTGAGCCATCGAGGTAAAGCCTTCCGCAAGGTGCTCGAGCTTCTTATCGGCCCTTGAAACTATCGGGTCCTTCGCTAAGGTCGAGTGCATCTAATCGCGTGTGTCCGAAAGTGCTTGCACCGATCTAGTTCACGGGGTAAAAAGGGAACTCCCGCCCCGAGGTGACCTATGGCGACCTCCCAGCTAGCTCCGAAGCAGCATCGTTTGGAGTTCCTCAGTCGCATCGAAGAAGCGCGCGCGCAGACCGATGCGCTGTTCGCGCTGCTGCCGCCGAATTCGTTCTACGATCGGCCTGTACCGGAACGGCACCGTCTGATCTTTTATCTCGGCCACGTGGAAGCTTTTGATTGGAACCTCCTGAGCGGCCCGCTGGGGCTCGAACCCCACACGTCGGATTTCGATCGGCTCTTCGCGTTCGGGATCGATCCTGTGGGCGGGGGCTTGCCTACGGACATGCCCGGCGACTGGCCGAACATTGCCCGAATCGAAACGTATAACCGGGGTATCCGAAATCGATTGGATGCGGGCCTCCGAGACCCGCACACGCTGGGTTCGGCCGACTCTGCGCTTTTCGACTCGACGCTGCTGAATGTGGCGATCGAGCATCGGCTGATGCACGCGGAGACTCTGGCCTATCTGCTGCACAATTTGCCGAAGGGGAAGAAAACCCCCCATCCCCAACCGCGCGGCGATGCAAGACCTGCGCCGAGGCCAAGGCAAGTGACAATCCCCTCCGGTATCGCCACGCTCGGACGGTCGCGGGCGAATGGCTTCGGCTGGGACAATGAATTCGAGACCCAGGAGGTGACTGTTCCGAGCTTCTCGATTGATGTCTATCCGGTCACGAATCAAGAATATTTGAAATTCGTTCACGCCGGCGGTTACGAAGACGCCAGCTATTGGAGGCCCGAAGACTGGCAGTGGAAATGCCAGCAGCACCTCGAGCATCCGCACTTTTGGACGCCGCGCCTCAGCTCCCCGGCCACCGATCCCGACGCCCAATGGGAATATCGAGCCATGTTCGGGACCATCGCGGTCGCGCCGTCGTGGCCCGTTTATGTGACCTTCGCGGAGGCTTGGGCTTTCGCACGCTGGGCGGGGAAGACGCTGCCGACCGAAGCACAATGGCATCGGGCCGCTTACGGCGCGCCCGAGGAGAGCGAACGCCGATACCCATGGGGAGCCGAAGTGCCGGACCGGAGGCGCGGTAATTTCCACTACGAGAGGTGGGATCCGACGCCGGTCGATGCGTATCCCGAGGGCGCGAGCGCTTTCGGTGTTTTCGATCTTCTGGGCAACGGATGGGAATGGACCTCGACACCATTCGGACCTCTGCCGGGATTCGAACCGTTCCCGTTCTACCCTGGCTATTCAGCCGACTTCTTCGATGGGAAGCACTTCCTGATGAAAGGGGGCTCACCCCGCACGGATGCGTGCATGCTGCGGCGATCGTTCCGAAACTGGTTCCAGCCCCACTATCCGTACCTGTATTCCACATTCCGGTGTGTGGAGGAATAGCCCATGGGATCTGCTCCACAGCTCGGCACCCTGGCTTCAGAGCGGCGAGCTCTTGCTGAATTTGCCTCCGACGTGCGTTCCGGTTTAAGCCAGCCTGGACAAAAAGAGCTTCCTTCGAAATACCTGTATGACGAAGTAGGGTCGGCTTTATTCGAAGTCATCTGCCTGCTGCCCGAATACGAACTGAGCCGCGCGGGCATGCGCATGCTAGAAAGGCATTCCGGGGAAATCGTTGACCTCGTTCCTGGTCCCGTTGTGGTTGCCGAACTCGGAAGCGGAAGCGGGCGGAATACGCGCTGGTTGCTCGAAGCGCTCGCCCGTCGGCAACGCGTGAACTATTACCCGATCGATATCTCCGGCAGCGCACTGTCTCGTTGCGAGCAGGAGCTGGGGTACATGGACCGGGTCAGCATCGTCGGATTCGAGCGCGCTTATCTGGTGGGGCTCGAGGAAGTCGCCGCTCGACGCCGTGAGCGTGAGCGGCTCCTCGTGCTCTTCCTCGGCAGCACGATTGGAAACTTCGATCGCCCAGCCGGCGATCAATTTCTGCGCGAAATGCGCGCCATTCTCCGGCAAGGCGACGCGCTTCTGCTCGCCACAGACCTTGAGAAACCAATCGAGGTGCTCAGGCTGGCCTACGATGACCCGGCCGGCGTCACGGCAGCCTTCAACAAGAACTTACTCGCGCGGATTAACCGCGAATTGGGCGCGAACTTCGACCTGGCTCAGTTCGAGCATGTGGTGCGCTACGATGAGCCAGAGCGCCGCATCGAAATGCACCTGCGCTCGAAGGCCTGGCAGAGCATCACCATCCCCAAGGCGGGATTCCGTTTCTATGTGCGGGAAGGCGAGACGATCTGGACCGAAAGCTCGCATAAATATAATCCGACCGAAGTTGTTCAAATGGGCGCGCGCACCGGTTACCGCTGCGAACGGCAATGGTGCGACTCTCAATGGCCCTTCGCGCAGAATCTTTTCTTTGCAGTTTAGCGGCCTCGGGAGCGATGCGGCCAAGACTGTATCTATCGGTTCCTCGCCGCAGGCGATCACACCGTCATTGTCGAAGGTAATCTTCATCCCACCCGACTCGGTGCGCACCGATTCTCTCCGCCGGCGCGAACTGCACATCGTTTGCCCGTGGAGCGGAACCGCGATCGATCGAGACTCAGACGACCAAGCCGTTTCCACAG
>DATMRE010000245.1:0-2478 GCA_035566475.1 Verrucomicrobiia bacterium
AGCTGACTGCAGAGGAAGACGCCGAGCAGACGCACTTGGTTGCGCGGCTTGCAGCATACGGGGCGACCCCGGAGGCGCAGGCTCGGAACCGCATCGTTAGTCTTATATTGGGTGGGCCGCGGCTCAGCGCCGATCTGCGAAGTGAGCTAGATAGTTTGAGGGCACGCTATCCGGCCCTACCTAAAGATCCCGATCCAGGATTCGGTGTAATGGCCTTTGAAACATTGGGGTGAGAATAACTGACCTTAAAGCTTCCAAGGGCCGAACGAACAGCGGGCGAGGCGGAGCCAGACCACCTTTCCTGAAGTACAATCGTCCAGACCGGTTACCGAGGAACTGAACCGACGCTCCGCACTCGCTGCAGCGGGCGCATCGACAATAGCGGTGGGGCTCTGGCGGCGGCTTGTTCCTGACCTCGACCCGTTACCGTTTTTTCAATTGCCGCGCCCGTAGCCGCACCCCGGGACCGCCGCCGTTTTCATCGAGAAACTCAACGCCGGCAGTTTCCAAAGCCAAGCGTATTTTGACGGTCTCGTCGCGGCCCCCCAACGGGCCGTCTTGAGCCTCTAGGCGCTTGATCGTCGGGATCGACACGTCGGCTGCAGCTGCCAATTGCTCTTGTGACCAAGCCAAAAGTGAGCGCGCAGCCTTAACCTGCCGAATTGATACTTTTAGTATTGACTCTCCGGGCATCTCGTGCGATACTTTTAGTATCGAAAACCGCTGTCAGCTTCGGCTTATCGTGGCTTACTGGAGAACCGAGAATGTCTCAAGAATCCTTGAAGTCAGTTCACAACGATGAACGGCGCCAATTCATCGGGGGCTCAGACGCCCGGATCATCATGGGTGAGGACGAGGCGGCTCTTCTGCGCCTTTGGCGAGAAAAACGAGGCGAGGCCGAGCCGGAGGTTCTCTCCGGCAACCTTATCGTCCAGCTCGGCCTCGCGACAGAGGATCTTAATCGTCGTTGGTATGAGGCGAATACCGGTCAGGTGATCGCGGACGTCCAACGGCACCTTCGGCACCCGACGCTCAGATGGTTGGGCGTCACCCTGGACGGCCGGGTCGAGGCGACCGGGGCGGTTTTCGAGGCCAAATTCATGCTGCCCTGGTCGTTTTCGGAGGAAGCGGCGGCCGAGAAGTACATGGCCCAACTCCAGCATAACATGTGGGTCGTGGCATCCCGGGCCGCGGTGCTGTCCGTGATCACGGGCAGCGCAAAGTGGGGGGAGATCATCGCCCGTGCTGATCCCGTGGAGAGCAGCGAACCCCTCGCCTTTTCGGGGGCGAGCCGCCCAAAGGGCTCGGATCCACGCGTCCGGATAGGTGAGATGAGCGGCTCCAATGCCGTGCGCGGCGCGGGCTATTTTTTCCTCGGATGCCGCCGTTTTCGAAGCCGAAGGCCTTGCCCACCCCCGTTTTCGTCGATGAATTCGATCCCGGCTCGCTCCAAAGCCGCCCGGATTGCTTCGACAGCCCCCAGGGAAACTAGTCGCCGTTCTTTCTCGAAATCGACCACTGTAGAGAGCCCCCGGTCGGCTGCGTGCGCAAGTTGCGACTGCGTGATTCCCAGTAGCCCACGAGCGGCTCGACATTGGGCTGGTGTCATTTCATCAACATTTTTTGTTGACAGGCCCCCATGAGGCCTCGTATCAATAATTTTTGTTGATGGTGTTCACAGGCACAATGAAACCCACAGGATCGGAGAGATCAGTGAGTGCACAGAGACGAAGAATAACCGATTCAAAACATAGGCGCTGCTTCATCGGCGGGTCGGATGCGCGGATCATCATGGGTGACGCGGAGGCAGCGCTGTTGCGCCTCTGGCGCGAGAAGCGCGGGGAGGTCGAGCCGGAGGACCTGTCGGCCAACCTCATTGTCCAGCTCGGCCTCGCCACTGAGGAGCTGAATCGACGTTGGTACGAGGCGAATACCGGCCAGACCCTTACGGACGTCCAACGGCAGGTTCTGCACCCAACAGTGCGATGGATGGGCGCGACGCTGGACGGCCGAGTCGAGGCGACCGGGGCGGTTTTCGAGTCCAAGTTCATGCTGCCTTGGTCCTTCTCGGAGGAAGCCGCCGCCGAGAAGTATATGGCGCAGCTTCAGCATAACATGTGGGTCGTGGCCTCGCGGGCGGCGGTCCTGTCGGTGATCACCGGCGGCGGAAAGTGGGTCGAGATCACCACCCATGCCGATCCGCTCTACCAGCACCTCATTGTAATGGCCGAGCGCAAGTTCTGGCGGTGCGTGGAGAGCGGCGAGCCCCCTCGCCTATTCGGGGTCGAGCCGCCAAAACCGCGCATCCAGGCGGTCCGGATTTCGATATGAGCGGCTCCAATGCCTGGGTAGAATTCGCCGGCATCTTTGCCCGGACCCGGGCGGCCTACCTCGAACACGAACAGGCCAGGGCCGAACTCAAGAGCCTTATGCCGGAGGATGCCAAGGAGGCGATCGGTCACGGCATCTGCGCCCAGC